>CAZJPL010000097.1:0-1532 GCA_964547945.1 uncultured Anaeroplasmataceae bacterium | reverse complement strand
AGTATCCGATATTAATAATATTGATTGCACTTCTTAGTATAATAATTGTTCCTATATATTATATAGTTAATAAAATAAAAAGTAAAAAAATCAAGGTTACTGCTTAACAAAAAGCAGTACCTTTTTACTATATTAATAACTAAAATATCAAAATAAAATAACAATTTATAAATATTATTATATTGTGAAAACGTTTTTAATATTGTATAATTAAGAATAGAAGAAATAGAAAGGATATCTTGAGGTATGAATGTATTAATATGTGCAAGTGAGGGCGCACCTTTTATTAAAACAGGCGGACTTGCTGATGTAATTGGGGCATTACCAAAGGCTTTAAAAGCTGAGGGTGTAGATGTTAGAGTAATGCTACCTTATTATAAGAAAATAAAAGAAAAAAATATTGGTAATTATATTGGTTATGCCTATGTTAGAATAGGTAATAAAAATGAATATTTGGGAGTTTTTGAAACTGTTCATGATGATGTAACATATTATTTTATCGATAGTGATAAATATTTTAATTATGATGCACTTTATGGTCATGGTAATGATGGTGAACGTTTTGCTTTCTTCTGTTTTGCTATCTTAGAAGCTATTAAAGTAACTAATTTCTATCCTGATATTATTCATAATAATGATTGGCAAACTGGTTTAGTTCCTTATATATTGAAAGCTAATTATAATTATTATGCTGAATATAGAAAAATTAAAACTATTTATTCTATTCATAATATACAATATCAAGGAATATTTCCTAAAGATATACTTAATATATTATATATGCCATATTCTAGTAGTCTAGAATTTAATAATTGTGTTAATTTTATGAAGACAGCTATTATGGAATCTAATATCATAAATACTGTTAGTCCTACATATAAAGATGAAGTTTTAACTGATTATTATGGTTATGAAATGAATAAAGTTTTAGAATTACGTAAATATGATTTTTACGGTATTATTAATGGTTTAGATATAGTTAAATATGATCCTAACACTGATAAAAATTTATATAAAAATTATGATTCTAGTACTTTTGTTAAAGGTAAGGCATATAATAAGAAAGAATTATGTAAAGAATATGGAGTAAAAGATGTAAATGCTCCTCTACTTGGTTTAGTATCTCGTTTAGTAGATCAAAAAGGTATAGATTTATTTATGCCTATTTTAGAAGATGTGCTATATTATTCTAATGCTAATTTCTTTATTTTAGGTAGTGGAGATAAAAATTATGAAAACTACTTCAATTATCTTGCAAGTAAATATCCTGGTAGATTCTTAGTATATATTGGTTATAGTGATCCTTTAGCTCAAAAGATTTATGCTGCTTCTGACATCTTCTTAATGCCGTCTAAATTTGAACCTTGTGGTTTAGGTCAAATGATTGCGATGCGTTATGGAACATTACCTCTCGTTAGAGAAACTGGTGGTTTAAAAGATACAGTTATACCTTATAATCAATATACAGGTGAAGGCACTGGATTTAGTTTTAAAAATTATAATGCTCATAATTTTAAAGATGTTATTTTCTA
>CAZJPL010000096.1:0-1634 GCA_964547945.1 uncultured Anaeroplasmataceae bacterium | reverse complement strand
ATATTAACGAAGCTATAGAATTATTACCTGAAGGTCAATATGAAGAATGGTTAGAATTAGCAACTGCATATTATGAAAGTATTAGTTTAGGTGATACAGCTGGTACTAATTTCTTCCAAAGAATATTTAGTATACTTACTAACTATGGTTTATTATTCTTAAGAGGTGTAGGAATTACTCTAGCTTTATCAGCTACAACAGTAATATTTGGTACAATCATAGCTCTTATCTTACAAACAATAAGAAAATCAAGATTCTTAGCTGTAAGAGCTGTTGGTAATGTTTATGTTGAATTTGTAAGGGGTATCCCATTACTATTACTATTATGGCTATTATACATGATAGCTCCTGCTTCATGGCCAACATTTGTCAGTGTTGGTATAGCCTTATTCTTAAATAGTGGTGCCTATGTAGCTGAAATTATAAGAGGTGGTATTTTAGCCGTAGATAAAGGACAATATGAAGCTGCTAGATCTTTAGGTTTATCTAAATTCCAAGCATTTAAGAAAGTTATTTATCCTCAAGCTATTAAGAAAATATTACCATCACTAGGTAATGAGTTCGTAGCCTTAATTAAAGAAACATCACTAGCTTCAGTATTCTATGTTGGTGATTTAATGACAGTTAAGAATAATATTACAAGTATTACTTATTTATCATTAGAACCATTTATTATTGTAGGTGTTATTTACTTTGTAATGACATTTGGTATGACCAAACTTATTAAGCATTTTGAAACAAAGATGGAGGCTTAATTATGGCAAAAGTAGAACAATTAATTAGAATAGAAAACCTATATAAAAATTTTAAAGATTTACAAGTTTTAAAAGGTATTAATTTAAATATTAATAAGGGAGAAGTTATTTCTATAATTGGAGCTTCTGGTAGTGGTAAATCTACATTATTACGTTGTATCAATTTATTAGAAATACCTCAAAATTGTGATATATATTTTAAAGATGAACAAGTATTTTCTATTTCAACGAATCATGAAATAATTAGTAACTTGTTAAAAGAACAAGAGTTAAATCCTGAAGATAAAATTATCAAAAGACAATTAAAAAGGGAATTCCGTAAAGAAGAAAAAATAACTCTTAAAAAACAATATGAATTAGAAAAAACTGTAAATTCATATCGTCAAAAAGTATCTATGGTTTTCCAACACTTTAATATTTTTAGAAATTTAAATGTTATAGAAAACTTAACTTTAGCTCCTGTTACTTTAGAAATGATGACTGAAGAAGAAGCTAAAGAAAGAGCTTTATTCTTATTAAAAAGAGTTAATCTAGAAGATAAAGCGGAAGCTAATGTTAAATCATTATCAGGTGGTCAACTTCAAAGATTAGCTATAGTAAGAGCCTTAATGATGAACCCTGATGTAATACTATTTGATGAACCTACTAGTGCCCTAGATCCTGAAATGGTTAAGGAAGTATTAAATGTTATGAAAGAATTAGCTGATTCAGGTATGACAATGGTAATAGTAACTCATGAAATGGGATTTGCGAGAGAAGTTAGTGATAGAGTAATATTCATGGATGAAGGTATTATTAAAGAAGAAGGTACTCCAGAGCAAATATTCTCTAACCCTCAAAATGAACATTTAAAAGATTTTTTAAAGGCTGTTTTATAAC
>CAZJPL010000095.1:0-1640 GCA_964547945.1 uncultured Anaeroplasmataceae bacterium | reverse complement strand
ATACCTCTTCTTCCTTATTTTGGATTCTTCTTTATAGGAGCAGGACTTTCTTCTCTTCTTTATAAAACTCGACAATCTATCTTTACTCCTTTATATAAATATATGCCAGAATGTCCAAAACAATCTAATTACTCAAATGTATATACATATTGTTTAGCTCTAGGTGGATTTTCGATCTATCAAGTCTTTAATTCGATCGTTTATCTTATTAAAAAAAGTGGAAGATATTCTTTAATAATTTATCTTGTGCATCAATTTATCTTGTTGTTGTTGCTCATAATTATTATGTATTCTTTAGGTTATTCGATACAATTGTAAGGTATGAAACAAATTAATGAACAAACTTTATATCAAGCAGTTAGAAAGATTGCTTTAGATTATCCAAATCGAAGAGCTCTCTATTTAAAAGGAAAATTTATTTCATATAAAAAACTTTTAAATAACATAAATAAATACGCCTACTTTCTTAAGTCGTTAGGTGTTGATAAGGATGATGTTATATCAATTGCTCTACCAAATGTTTTTAGTTCGGTTTATTTGTTATATGCCATCAATCAAATAGGAGCGATCAATAATCTCATCTTCCCATTAATCAAATATGAACAATTAGTGAAAGTATTAACTAAAACTAAATCAAAAATTCTTTTCTGCTTAGATACATCATACGATGAATATAAAGGATTGGAAGAACAAGGAATATTAGTAATACCTATCAATCCACTTAATGGATGTTCAGCTATTTTAAATATTGGATATAAACAATTAAATAAAGATAAGTTAAGAAATATTAAAAAAGCTAGATATAGTAGCGAAACAATTAATAAGTCTAAAACTTTATACGAAGAATATGATAAGGAATACTTAAAAGATTCTTTTTATCTTCAAAGTGGAGGAACCAGTGGAGATAGCAAAACGATTGCTTTATCTAATTATTCAATTAACGCTTTAATAAATCAGTTTCCAAAGTTATTAGATCTAAAAGATGGAAAAGGAATGTACATGTTTGCGGCTCTTCCTACCTTCCATGGGTTTGGTCTAGCGATGGGGATTCATATCATGCTTTCATATGGAGGATGTGATGTTTTAATTCCAAAGTTTGCTACTAAAGAAGCGATCAAATTAATTAAAAAAGGAATGGCTACTTTTATTATTGGTATCCCTCTTTTATATCAAGCTTTAATAAATAATAAAAAGTTTGATAATAAGAAATTATCTACTTTAAGATACACTTTTGTTGGAGGAGATACTGTACCTAAATCATTAAAAGAAAAATTTGATAATTTGATGATTAAGAATAATTCTAAAGCGAGATTATATGAAGGATATGGTTTAACTGAGATGGTAACTGTGACTTCATTAAATACAGATAAATATAACAAAGAAGGAACAGTTGGTAGATTATTAGATAATGTTGAATGTAAGATCCTTGATGAAAATTTAAATGATGTTACATATAAAAAAGATGGAGAGATCTACCTTACAGGTGAAACCATCATGAATGGGTATAGATTCATAAATGAAACATCTTTTATAAATCTTGATAATAAAAATTGGATCAAAACTGGTGATTATGGATCACTAGATGAAGATAGATTTTTATATTTCAAACAAAGAATAAAACATATCATAAAAATTAAAGG
>CAZJPL010000094.1:0-1692 GCA_964547945.1 uncultured Anaeroplasmataceae bacterium | reverse complement strand
GGATAAAAGATATTAATAAACAAGAAATACAAAAACAATATTTTATAAGACAAATTGAGTATGCGAACAAATATAATCTACCTGTTATTATTCATTGTAGAGAGGCAATTAATGATTGTTATGAAATATTAAAAAATCATAAGGTTAATATGTTGGGAACTATGCACTGCTTTTCTTCATCTCTAGACATGGCAAATAAGTTTATTAATTTAGGTTATTATATTGGTTTAGATGGACCTGTTACTTTTTTAAACGCTAAGACACCAAAAGAAGTAGCAAAAAACATTGATATAAATCACCTACTTGTAGAAACTGACTGCCCCTATTTAGCACCCCATCCCTATCGAGGAAAACAAAACGAACCTAAACTTATTACTTTAGTAATAGATGAGATAGCAAGATTAAGAAATATGACAAGTGAAGAAGTTGCGAATATCACTTATGAAAACTCTGTCAAATTGTTCCACGTGTAGAAAATGAAACACTATTTAAATGGTTTTTTAATCGTTGAAGGTCAAGCAGATAAGGCGTTTTTATCTTCATTTTTAGATTGTGAAATTGTTATAACCAATGGATTTGTAATAGCACGTGAAACAATTGACTATATTAATGAACTATCTAAAAGATATACACCACTTATTATGTGTGATAATGATAAAGCAGGAGAAACAATAAAAAACAAAGTTCTAGACTTAGTTCCTACCGCTATTGTGATAACTACAAACTTTAAAAACAGAGGCAATTACTCTAAACAAGGTATCGCTGAAACATCTAAAGAAGAAATATTAAAAGCATTAAAACCATATATAATTACTACACCTTATAAGGTAGGCAATTTAATGGTTAAAGATTTGTTAGAATTTGAATTAAACAATGCAAAAAGGCGTGATTTTTTACAAAAACAACTTAATATAGGAACGTGTAATTTAAAAACAACTTTAAAAAGATTAAATCTTTTAAATATAGATAAATCTATAATTAAGAAAGTGATGAATGATTATGATAATAGATAACACTACTATTAAGGAAATATTTAGGACTTTAAATATAAGTGCTAACAAGAATTTAGGACAAAACTTTTTAATCAACCCATCTATAAGTGAAAAGATAGTTAATCTATTAGATGTTAAAGATAATGAAAAAGTATTAGAAATAGGTCCTGGTTTAGGATCACTTACCCACTTCCTAGTGGGACATAATTTAGATGTCGTGGAAATAGATAAAAAGCTATCAAAATTTTTATCCGATAGTTATCCTAATTTAAATATAATCACTAATGATATTTTAAAAGTTGATGTATCTAAATATGATAAGATTATATCTAATCTTCCTTATTATTTAACTACTGAAATTGTTACTTATTTATTATTAAACGCTTCTAATGCATCAAGACTTGTCTTGATGATGCAAAAAGAAGCTATTAATAGATTTATAGATAATGTTAATCAAAAAAGTTATTCTCCTATTGGAATATTAATTCAATTATTAGGATCTATTAAAAAAGAAATAGCAGTTTCTAGAAACAATTTCTATCCTATTCCTAATGTTGATAGTGTGATTCTCACCATTGATTTAGACATTAATAAAAAAACTAAAGAAAACTATCAAATATACAATATGTGTAAATCGTTATTCATAAATAAAAGAAAAACAATTTTAAATAATTTAACTTCATATTTAAAAGATAAACAA
>CAZJPL010000093.1:0-1697 GCA_964547945.1 uncultured Anaeroplasmataceae bacterium | reverse complement strand
GGTAATTTAAGTGATTTATATTTAGATGATTTTGCTAACGAAGCTGATTATGCTACTGGTACTAGAACTACTAACAGTACTGATGCATACAGTAAATATGAAACCATGTTAGCAAGTTATGAAAGTACCTCTGCTTCTGGTGTTTATACCACGATTGATAATAGTGATAGTGCTACTATCATAATCATATTATCAATTCTTGTTCCTGTTACTTTATTAACTGCTATCTTCTTAATTTATAGAAGTCGTAAAACTAAAGTAAGCAAATAAAATTTACATTTAACAACTCATTGTTTCTCTTTTCTAAGAAAAGCGTGTCAAGTGCACGCTTTTCATTTACTAGTAAATAAATTATTTATATAATTTATATCAGGAGAAATAATATATGTTTAAAGAAACATTAAAAGTTAAATCAAGTGAAGTAGATGAACTAAAAAAATTAAAATTATCATCCTTTTTTAAGATGTTTCAAGATGTAGCAGTGGATGCAATTGAAGATTTAGGAATAGGTTTATCATATAATGAATCTAGAGGTTTAATTTGGGTTATTACTCGTGCAAGAGTGGAATTCTATCGAACCCCCAAATTAAATGAAAACATTACTATTTATACTTATCCAGATAAAACATTAAGATTTATCTATCCTAGATACATTTTTGTTAAAGATGAAAATGATAATGTAATTATAAAGATGGCTACGACTTGGGCATTATTAGATGATAAAACAAGAAAAATTGCCTTTATAGATCCTAAAGATTTAAATTTAAAATATGAATCATATCCTGATCAATTAGAACTTCCTAAAAAATTAGATATTCCGTTAGGAGATTTTATAAAAGAAGTAGAGGTAACCTTTACTGATTGTGATATTAATAGACATCTAAACAATACTTCATATATAGACTATATATTAGATTTACATGATTTTGATTTTTATCAAAAACATGAAATCATCTCATTTAAAATAGACTATATGATTGAAGTAAAAGAAAAACAACATATTAAACTATATTTAAAAGAAGAAAATAATATCTCATATATTACAGGAATCGTAAACGATAACATCGTCTTCCAAGCTCAAATTAACTTTAAAGATATTTAAATATTATGGATAAAAAAGAATTATTTAATAATCTTACAATTAAAGAAAAAATATCTTTATTTGATGGTCTAAATACATGGCAAACTAGACCTATAGATAGAGTTAATTTAAAAAGTGTTTGGTTAAGTGATGGGCCTCATGGTTTAAGAAAAGAAATATTAGATAATTCATCTTTAGGATTTAGCAATACTATTAAATCTATTTGTTTTCCCACAAGTTCTTTATTAAGTTGTAGTTTTGATAAAAATATGGCCTTTTTGCAAGGAAAAAGTATCGGAATTCAGGCTTTATATAATGATGTTAATATGATATTAGGACCTGGAATTAATATTAAAAGACATCCTTTAGGTGGACGTAATTTTGAATATTTAAGTGAAGATCCTTATTTAAGTGGAACACTTGCAAAATATTATATAAGGGGCACTAAAAGTGTAGGAATCTCATGTTGTATAAAACACTATGCTTTAAACAATCAAGAATATAATAGATTTACATATTCTAGTGATTGTGATATTCACACTATGTTTGATACATATTTAAAAGCTTTTAATATTGTAATTTTAGATAATAATGTAGATGCAGTAATGGCGGCCTA
>CAZJPL010000092.1:0-1705 GCA_964547945.1 uncultured Anaeroplasmataceae bacterium | reverse complement strand
GCAAGCCATGCAGCAAATACGAAATGATAATGTATCAAAGGCTAAGGATGATGCTTGGACGTATGCGGCTATACTCGACAAGATGATCTAAAAGATATTTCAAAACAAATTACTCAAGATGCAACTACAATTAAAGGTATGTTTGAAAGAGATGGTACAGCTAGTTCTAAACTTGTTATTGATAAATATGCTACAGTTGGTGTTATTGATGAACAATATCTTCCAGCAAGAGGTAGACCTAAAGAACTTAGAGCTGTTGGTACAGTTATTATGATGCCAGGTTTTGCATTTGATGCAACTAAAGCTTTAGATAGTAATGGTACTGGTATTTGTCCTACTGGTGGTGTACCTGGCGTTGGTATTGCTAGACATCAAAAACGTACTACTGCACCCACATCTTTACAATCTATGTCACAACAATTAGCAGAACAAACTGATCAACAGAAGACACTTGAAAGTAATGGTATTTTAACATCTACAGTAGTTGTTGAAGATGTAACTGATGAAACTGAAGAAAGAAGTGCTACATTTACAGTTAGTGCTTAAGATAATGTTAAAAATAATGTTAAAATTAGCTTAAAAAATAGATATATTATTATTTATTTTTATATATTAATTTAATATATGATTAGGTTCTTCAGGATGTATATAAATATATTTACAGAAAGTAATATGTTAAAGAAAAATATATTATATAATAATGAAGAGTATACAATAACTGAATTTCTACTAGATATCAAACAACAAAAGAAACTAACTGAAGATACTGCTAATATTTTATTGCAAGAATTAGTTATAGCATTTGATATTATAAATGAGAAATTTAACACTAATTTCATAATACAGGTATTTGAAAACATATCTAAAAAAGAACAATTAAAAGATATCACAAAGCAACTTATGAAAAGCTACTTTGATAAAATGTGTGAATTATATAATTTATAGTATGAAGTTTATTTTAAGTTTTTATATAAATATTATTAATATTATATATAACAAAATTATTCATTTATTATTTCTTCATTATCTAAAAGTTATATAATGCCAAAATCATCTTTAATAGCAACATTAATAGATTGATCCATTTTACACCATGATGATATATTTATAAACCAAACATCTGCTATAAACGTTGATAATACTTCTATTAATGAATTATAATCTAAACAATCAGATACATTAGTATCTTGTAAAAGTTCAGATACTTCTTCAGAATAATTTGTTTCTTCTTCTTTTTCTTTTTCATTAATTGCATTACAATAATATGTTAGATATGTTATAATAATAATTTTAAACACAATATTAGCTGGAATTAAATCTGCTAAATCTGTTTGTATTGATGGTATATATATTAAATTGTTTTTAACTTCATTGAATATATTTATTAAATCTTGATTTATTGAATTTATATATGTAATATCATTTATTGCATATTCAGATATTAAATATATCATATTAAATAACATGATAAGCATGTGTTGCTCATTATAATATGTTAACATTTTATTAATTAATTCTACAAATAAAATTATTATATCATCCTGGTATTCGTTATTATTAATTAAGTTTTCATCTATGTTTAATAACATATATTTAATATTTTTACTATTATCATCATCAGTATTTAATATTTGTAGTATAGAGGGCGGTGTTCGCGTTGGGAATTTCGACTTTTTACAGAATTTAAAGAATCGACCGCTTCATA
>CAZJPL010000091.1:0-1745 GCA_964547945.1 uncultured Anaeroplasmataceae bacterium | reverse complement strand
ACCATACAATATACTTCCATTTGTAATAGTTACATTTGTTAATGACATTGGAATATAATAAGTATAATAAGTAGCAAATTTTGAACTTGTATAGCATTGTACTGTTGCTATGCCTCCTATATAAGAAGCAGTGCCAAATATATAACCAAACAATGTTTCTTCAGAAGCTTTAGTAGCTGTTGAACTACTGCCTACAAATGGTAAAGTTACGCTTTCTAGAGAAGAACATCCCCCAAAAGCTGCACTTCCAATAGTTGTTATATTGTCGCCAATCGTAACGCTCTTTAATGAAGTACAATTGAAGAAAGCAAGTTCTGCAATCTCAGTTACAGGCAAATCATTATATGTTGTAGGTATATTGATTTCAGTTGCTGTAGATTCTCCTATACCAGTTACTATATAATAAGTTTTATCATCTGAAAGTGTGAAATCAAGATTTTCTGTATAACTAATAGAAGAATCACTATCACTTATAGAATCATCACTATTATCACTAACTTCTTCATTTATCAAATCAATTACCGAAATTATTGTTGAACAACTTGTCAAAGTAAATACAAATAATAATATTATTGCTAAACCTAATACTTTTGTTTTAATTTTCATTTCTTATTTATCTCCCTTTATAATAAAAAATTAATTAAATATATATTCAATATTAATAAGTTTCCAACATACCAAGTATCCATGATAATATTGAAAGGCCAAAAACAAAACTTATTATTATCATAATAATCACGATAAAAATAGCTATTTTACAACGTTTTCTGTTTACAGGATTTTTATAAATACATAAACCTATTATAGCAAGTAATAAACCTAAAGGAGTGCAAAATATAGCACATATAATTGCTAAAATACCTATTGCACTACCTTCAGTTGAATAGTCATTATGATAACTTCTATTAGTATAATGAGATGAAGGTAATAGTTGACTAGTCGTAGAATGAGGTGTACTTTGTGTTGGTCTAGTAATAGTAATTTTAAATGATTCATCCAGTTTTCTATATGCTTTTAATACTTCTTTTGTATGAAGATTCTTTTCAGAATATGTAAACTGAGATGATGAATTTATTCTTTCATATTCTATAGCCATTGATTTAGTATATTCATAGTAATGTTTTCCCATTCTTGAAATTATCAAAATTACTACAAATGAAACTGCTAATATTATTGCTACTTCTTTATATACTTCTTGTAAAGATACAACCATTTCTAATATCGATGATAAACAATCAATTGGTAATTCAGATATTACTTCTGCAATTATTTCTTCAAAATAAGGTATCACATATGACGTTGCATAAAGACCTATAGCAATTAAAAGCATTACAACTCTCAAAAACACACTATATTTCTTAAGTGCTATATGTTTCTTAATTCTTGTTCTTTTAAATATATACACCAATAAAAAGATTACACAAGGAATTGACAAACACACCATAGTATCACATAGTACATATATTATATTATAAGTACTCTCACTTGTAATCTTATCTGCTATCCAAGTTGGTATAAAGTATGATAATACAATTAAAATACTTATTGCTAAAATTATTAAATCTAATAATCTAGAAGCTATTCTTCCTATAGCTAATTTACCATACATAAATTTTCTCCCCCTCTTTTTTAATTAATATAATTATTATATTACAGATATGTTTTTTTTTAAAGATTAAATCACACTTAATCCCCGTCTTTGGTATTTAACAACACAAAATTTGGTATCGAAATATTTTCAAGTT
>CAZJPL010000090.1:0-1761 GCA_964547945.1 uncultured Anaeroplasmataceae bacterium | reverse complement strand
TTATACCTATATTATACCACAAATACCCAAAAAATAGAAGCATAATTTTAAAAAAATAAGACAGATTTTTACATCTGCCTTATATACTTATTATCCATAGTAAAGAAAGAACCTAAAAATATTTGAGTCTTCAGAAATTTTATCTTTAATTTTTAAAGCATTATAACTTAATTCAGTAAGTTTATTTGGATTTTTAATTTCTAAAAGCTTATCTATAACTGATTTTATAGAATCGTACATATCTAAATCATCATCGGGACGACTAGCTATTTTTTTGGATAAATTATCTCTAATATCAATTAACTTTTTAAGTAAATTACTTGTGGGATTGGTTTCATATTCTTTAGCGCACTTTTTGCATAGAAGTATTTTATTTTGTTCATTATTTACTTGATTTAATGATGGTTCTATTTGATTTATGTAATTTTTTAAAAATGCATCACATTTTTCAGGATAAATATTGACGATTTCGTAGTTTTTTAATGATTTAGGCTTAACTAGTTTATTTTTCTTACAAAGAGGGCAAATGTTATTAAGAACTTCAATTTTTTCCAAATCCAAATAATCAAAGTCTTTATTTACAGGTTCTAATAAATGATTTGAATATATTTTTGATACAGAAGTAGTTATATCTTTTTCATCTTTAGAACAATATTCTTGAAACATTAGGGCTAACGAAAAAATAAGTATATCATTATCTTTTGGATATTTATCAGAGATATTAAAGATATCAAATAGTTGATTATATTTATTATTTATAATTGAACTTTTGAAAAAATTAGTAGCTCCTTTAATATCAAAAGGATTTGGGATTGTATTTCTTAAAGTTGCTGAAATTCTAAAAATCCTTTTACCGGATTGTCCGTTAAATAATTTTCTAGCATAATCATCTTCATAATCTGAAAAGAAAGTAGAGCCAACACTTCTAAATAATTTTACTACAAATTCTGATTTATTTGCTGACAAAGTAGTTAAAGGTTGGATTATTTGAGCAAATTCAGAAAAATATATAAAAATCACCTCCGCAAATATTCTAATCAGAACAACTGTCTTATTGTTCTGATTTTGTCTTATATATTTATTAATAATTTTTTATTATCATAAAGATGCATAGATAAAAAGGTGCATCTACATGTTTATAATATATTTTAACATAAAACTTTATAAAACAACATAGAATTTATGCAAATTTAAATAATCCTTAACTTTGTATAAAAGTATAACTAAAACCTAGAATTAAACTCAGTTGTAGCTTTATTAATGGCGCTTTCTTTAATATTTAAGGCTTTTAATACTTTATTTTGTTTAGCTGTTAAAGCGTATTTAGATACATATATACCTTTAGAATTTTTAGTGATTTCTATCTCATTTAGTATCCTTAATGTACTATTAACAGTATAACTTTTTCTATCTTTTTGACATAACTCAAATAATCTATTATGTATTTCGTTTCTTATTATTACAGCTATAAACATTATAAATGTTTTATTTATTAGTGAGCTATCACTATGTACTCTAAATGTGTCATAGTTTAGCTCACTTTTTAACATTCTAAATATCTTTTCTATTCCATCTCTTTTTCTATAAATATCTAGTGCTTCACTAGCCGTTAGTTCATTAGAGCTTATTAAGCAGAAATATCCAAAATCATTATTTTTTTCATCTATAGCTTCATATTTAGGTTCATAACTAATTAAATTATTGTTATCATCAAAATCTAATTTGAAATATTTATTATATCTATCAATTGCGTTAATTGTT
>CAZJPL010000089.1:0-1794 GCA_964547945.1 uncultured Anaeroplasmataceae bacterium | reverse complement strand
AAAAAATGGCGATAATTCCCCTTACCCCATAGTCAAAATTCATATGACTATGTTTAATATACTACCTTTTAAATAATATCTCCAATATTTCTATAACGTTTATTGTGATATTTAGCTAAATTGTAGCCTATAGAAACTAAAAATATTTCTAAAGTTACAGATTTCATACCTTTTCTAACAAATCTTCTGTACCATCTATCTTGTTTTAATATTCCAAAAGTGCCTTCAGCTTGTATAGATCTATTCATACAAAGTAAAGCTCCTTGTATAGAATTTATATTTCTCTTAACTTCTTCATGATACTTAGTTAATTCTCTATTAAGACTTATTTTTCTGTTGCCTTTATTTTTGGTACATTTTGATTTAAAAGGACAATCACTACAATCTTCACACTCATAGATTTCTTCTTGACGTCCATATTTATTATTTTTTACATTTTTTCTATACCTAAATATAAATTCTTTATTATTAGGACAATATATCTTACCATCTATAAATTTAAAATTAGAAGCTTTATATGGATCGTTTTGATATTTCTTATCCTTAGTTTCTTTTTCTAAAGTTGAATATTTCATATATTTTTCTATACCATTTTCTTCACAAAAGATATAGTTATTATATGAACCATATCCGGCATCAGCGACTGGATATTTAGGATAGAAACCATATATTTCCTTAAATTGTTCCATAAGTGGAATAAAAGTATCTATATCACTTCTATATTGGAATAAACTAGGTAATACTACATATTCATCAGCTACTATAACCTGAAAATTATAAGCTGGTAATAATTGGTCATTACCCATATAATCTCTTTTAATACGCATAAAAGTAGCATCATGATCTGTTTTAGAATAACTATTACGATTATCACCACAAATCTTTATTTTTACGCTACATTCTACTAATTTATCGTAATATTTAGACATATTTTGATAATATCTTTGTCCAAGAGTTTTTCTATGTCCTTTACCACTAACAAAATTAGTTTTATCTAGTTTATATATCGCTTTGATAGACTCTAAAAATTTAGCCACTTGATTAACATCATATTCGGTATTAGTAGTAAACTTTAAAGTATCAAAAGCTATATCTTTATTTATTAATTCTAATAATGAAGTTATTTTAGCGAATGTCTTATATATACTTTTTAAAGCTGTCTTTTTCCATACAAAAGTATATTTATTAGCATTAGCTTCTATTTTAGTACCATCTATATAAACATGTCTTAGGTCAACTTTATCTTTATCAATTATTAATTTAGTTATATCTTTAAAAACATTTTTTACTTCATCCTTCAAGTATTGATTAATAAAATTATTAAATGTTTTAAAACAAGGTTTCTCTTCTCTCATTAACCAAATATAACGTAAATCATTCTTACATTTTGATTCTAGTTCTCTACAAGAGATATTACCCATATCCATAAATCCGAATAATACAGTTTTTAGCATATCAATTGAATTATATCCAATTCTACCACCGGTAGAAGAAGATGAACGTTTTACGTATTTATTTAAATCTATTCCTTTCATTAGCTCATTGAAAGTAAAAACTTTATCACATGGATCCAAATAATTTGAAATAAACATTGGCATTCTAGCCTGTTCTATTATATAATACTTTTGTGTTTCCATGGCTATATTATATAGTCAAAAAGGCCTTGAAGTCCAGATGTAATAACTGGATTCAGGGCCTTATTTTTTCGTTATTAGAGGGGTCTAGTTTTTACACAGCCCCATTTTTTAATTTATTATGATAGAATGAATGTAGATGAAACGCTTGGAGGAATTG
>CAZJPL010000088.1:0-1854 GCA_964547945.1 uncultured Anaeroplasmataceae bacterium | reverse complement strand
GTTCTTTAGCAGTCTTTTTATATCTTCCAACATATACAGAAAATAAATTTCTTACGGCCCACACTATCTATATTATACTATATTATACTCCTTTCTTAACTTGACGTTACCATCTTGGATTAACATGTATTTCTGGTAGATTTCAATCTTCTGTTCCAATACCTCCGGGATACAAATTAGAACTTATTAAAAGAATGAAATTTTACAGCAATTATTTGGAAAGCGCAAGATATTGAAGAAAAGAGGAGACCATCCAAGAGCTTTATAAATAGGAAGTAAGAGATGATATAAAGTAGGAAGTGTAATTACGAATTACAAAACGTTGTTCTCTTCCATACAGTTTCGTTAACTAAGAGGAGTATTATATATTATCTCCAAATTCCGTTGTTAGATTTTAGAATATATAAAGTCTTTAAATATTCTACGATTTATTTTATGATTCATTACTTTGTTTAAATAAAGATTTTTTGTAACTTTACTTGAATCAATCTTAAATTTCTCTAATCCATCACGTTGAAAATCAGTAGTAATATGATTATTTAATAAAACCTTTGCTGTTTCTAAAATCTGATCATCAGTTAATGATTCACATTGAGTTTTATATTTTTTTCTTATATATTCCTTTATTTTATCAAGTTTTTGTTCTTGCACCGATTTTATAGCTCGCTTATAACGATCTGGATCTGTTTTCATAAAATACTTTGTTTTATTTAACAAAGTATTTTGTTCTAAGTGGGTGGGAATTTCATTTAGATTATTCGCATTATAACCTTTTGGTGCAAATTGTGCCATCATTAATCTATGTAACCGTTCTGTCTTTTGGAGTTGTTTATTTCCAGATTCCGATTTAGGATATATTTCATTTAATATATCGACTGGGGTATACCTAATAAATTCCCTAGATCCTTTTATATTCTTTAATTTAGATATATCCGAATATGGCATTTGTTGTAAAAAATCAGATAATTCAATTTTGTTTTTGTTTAATCCTACGCTATTAATTAAATTATCATAAGATTCTAAGAACGCATCTCCAGGATTTTGATAAATATATCTTGGATTCAATCCTGCTTCTAAACGTAATGATAATTCTGATATATCGTCATCTGTTTTCGCTTTAATACCTCCTCCCCATACAGTTTTTCTCTCTTCTTTATTGGCAAATATATCATCACGACCTATCCTTAAAGGAATTAGTTCTGGATATTTAGATCTATTTTGCAGCCTCTCAGCTGTTTTTGGCTCTATTCCAGTTCCAAATCGTTCTAATGCTTTTGTCTTATTATCTGCCTGTATATAGTGATTAAGATGAATTAATTCATGCGCTAATATCATTGGTTCATAGGTCTTTCCTAAACCTATTTCAAATACATTGCGCTTATTTATCCTGTATTTAGCTTTTATTTCTGGTAGCTCTATATAATAATTGTTCTGATCATCCTGTTTAAACTGACTTCTGTTTATTATTACTTTTAAATGATTTTCATCTTTCCCGTCAAACTGAGTTCGCTCAGCTGTAGGATCATTAATGATCTCTATAGAAAATTTTTTGCCTTTGCCTTTTCCATTGGTAAAATATTCATTTATATTTTGTAAAAGTAATTTACCTGAATCTAATCCTTCTATATACTTTAGATGTCGTTCTAAGTCTTGCTTTATCTGAGCTCCTCTATGTTGCATAAAATTAATCATTCGTTCCGTTTCCATATTATTCTCCTTTCAATTTTTTAATTCTATAAATTAGTTTATCAATACATGATTCGGCATTCGACCAGTTACAAGGTCTCCAACGTTCTTTTTTTTCTCCATCAAATATCACAAACCAAAAAATCGCTTTAAGCATAGTAGTTATAT
>CAZJPL010000087.1:0-1859 GCA_964547945.1 uncultured Anaeroplasmataceae bacterium | reverse complement strand
AAGTGAATTAATGTCTGCATTTGTTGAATTAAATACAAAAATAAATGATTCAACATCAACTGATACTAAAGATAAAGAATAATAGTGTTTAGTTGAGATGCATTAATCAAAAAAGCCTTCCTTTCAATTCAATATCTTTGCTAAACTTAAATATTTTGATTAGAAACTATTTATAGATGTAGATCTTTATGCAACTATTGAATGTATATATGGCAAATAAATGTATTTGCATTAATCATTTTTACTTCAAGATATGAATTTATAAATCCTATTGGATTATTAAGCGCAAAACCTAATACATTAGGATTATCTAAAGTAATCTTTTCGTTTTATATACATAATATTGAATATCCCGATTAAACTTGTAGTGCGCTGCAAGTTTAATCGCTATTATTAAAGAATAGTTTAAATAGGTTTATCAATCTATAAAGTTGAATTATTTCATATTTATGTTATAGAAGAGCTAAATAAAAAGGGCTTCGTTAATCATTACGAAGCCCTTATTAATTACAAAAAAACCGATTAACAATTAAGAAACAACATCTATAACATAAACAATTACATCAGAAGCTGGCATGGTGAATGGATAAGCTGTCCGGCCACCACTATAAGTTTGACATTCTAAATCAGTAAAAGAACTTTCTTTTAGATTATAAAGTTTAAATGTTGCATCATAATAGCCAAAAGCTTCAAAAAATGGATAAACAGTTTCACCTGCTTTTGCTTTGATCATAGTATTAGCTTCTACACTTTCACTGTGACCGATTAAAGTTATATCTGTGGTAAAATAAATATTCAAGTAGTAGGAATTATGAGCAACCACATCATATTCAATAGCAAAAGATACAATGTACTCATCAGTTTCTTCTGTTGTTTCATAATCAAGTGTGATAGTTACATCATTTGCTGGCATGGTGAATGTATAAGTACCATCAGTTTCACTAATTAAATCACCATCATTTACTCTAATACCATTAATAGTGTATGCATCTGTATTAGAATTAGTAATACTAAATGAAACAGTCTCACCTGTTTTATAAGAACTATTTAAACCAGAAGTAGAGAAAGCTTCATCATCTGGATTAGTGAATGTTACATTATAGCTAGATGGATCTAGTTCAATATAAAGTGAAGTATATCTAGTATATGTGAAGGAATAATATGAAGAATCAATTAGATCTAATGTTGTTCCTGGATTAGTAGACATATCTTCAACTGCTGATATACTATAACCATCATAGTTACTAAGAGTGAAGTAGATTTCTTGATCATAATGAGCAGTTGTGATTTCATCTTTTAATGATGTATCACTATAAAATTTAACTTCAAGATTAGGGAGTACTGAATAACCATCATAACCCTCTACAATATAAAGATCGCTATTATTAAGTTCATGATATTGATATTCATAGCTTAGATATATTGAAACATCTTGTGAAGGCATTCTGAATGAAAATTCATATGATTCACCAATAGAAGCATTTTTATCAGTAGCAGCGTATAAATGTTCTACTCCATCATAATAAACAGAAAGAGTTACATCTGTATATTTTTCATATGTTACAGATTCATCATTTCCTTCGATTTTATTATATTCATATGTAACAGTGACTGTTTCACCAACTTCAGCAGTATCTATTGATTCTGTTCCATCTGTTATTGTTACAGTTATATCATCAGGAAGAGTATCACTTGAATCAGTTGTGTTATATGTAGCTATATCATATTCTTTTGCAGTATATTCAACGCTAACAGTTGTATCGGTTGAAGGCATAGTGAATGTATATGTACCTTCAGTTTCACTAATTGTTTCACCATCATTTACTTTGATACCACTAACATCATATTTATCTTTATCA
>CAZJPL010000086.1:0-1942 GCA_964547945.1 uncultured Anaeroplasmataceae bacterium | reverse complement strand
TATAGTACCATCCTAAATTCCAAAAAATTAAAAATGAAAATCCCTTTTCAATGTTTATAAAACCTTAAATTAGGGTAGATATTATTTAATGACATACACCCCATATATAAATACAGGGGTTTCTAGTATCAACAAATCTAGCCGACATTCAATAGGTTATACTTTATTTCTTTCATAGGATAAATTGCATCATGATATCATAATAGTATTACATATATTAAATTAAAAAAATGAATTTATAAGCCTTATATCCCATTTGCTAAAGCTAGTAACTTTACGACTATATGTGATAAATCTAGAATTTAGTCTGGAATCTAGATAATATCCTTTTAAAATAACTTATATTTAGCATTATTCTTTTTAGATACTAATTAATTATAGTGCTGCCTTAAGAGTTTAATTTCCTCAGCATAACCTTCTACTTCATTAGGAGTTTCAAGATAGAAAGGTAAGTGCTTTAAAGATGGATGGTTAATAATTTTAACAATAGCATCAAAACCTAAAGTACCTTTACCTATTTTTTCGTGTCTATCTTTACGACTACCAAAATCAACCATGCTATCGTTTAAGTGAATAGCCTTTAACCTATCAAGACCGATAATTTTATCAAATTCAGCCAATACTCCATCTAAATTATTTACAATATCATAACCTGCTGAATATATATGGCAAGTATCAAGACAGACTCCTAGTTTATGGTTTAAGTTCACATTAGCAATAATATCTTGTATTTCCTGAAAATTTGAACCTACTTCACTACCTTTACCACTCATTGTTTCTAGTAATATATAGGTGTTATGTTCTTCTTTTATTATTGAATTTAACATATCTATAATGAATTTTAAAGCTACCTCTATCCCTTGACCTACATGACTTCCTGGATGGAAATTATACATACTTTTAGGAATAAGCTGTAATATTTCTAAATCGCTAGCCATAGTATTTTTAGCAAAGGTTCTCAAAGATTCATCAGCCGAACATGCATTTAATGTGTATGGTGCATGAGCTAAAATAGGAGCAAAATCATTATTATCTATAATATCATTTAATTTTTTTATATCTTTTGGATCAACTGCTTTTGCTTTGCTTCCTCTTGGATTTCTACTAAAAAATTGAAAGGTATTAGCATCAATATTTAGAGCAACCTTACCCATTTGATAAAATCCCTTTGAGGAAGATAAGTGACATCCAATTTTTAGCATAAATGTTCTCCGATTATTTAAAAACTTAAACCGTTATAAAAGATTATAGCTATTTTATAGCAATGAAAATAGTCTTTGTAAAAGTTATTATAGCTAGTAGATCCTATAAAATCAAATACGAAAGATTATTATAATCTAAATAAGACAAGAAAAAGAAATAATTTGAAAAATAAAAACTACCATCAAAACTTAAATTGAATTTATAGACTTAATCAATAGATTTAACTATCGGACTAAACTAATAGGCTTAACTGATAAACATAATTAACAGATCTAATTAGCAGATCTGACTACTTAACCTGGCTATCAAATATGACTACAACTCTACCTAATAACCACCACATAACGAGTATATCAATACTCCTTGCTTTGCATGAAAACTTTATTTAAGTCTAATATACTATAACTTTTTTATCTCTTCTATGCTTAAGTCAGTATTTTTACTGATAAACTCTAAATCTGCTCCAGCTTTTTTTAAATTTCTAGCAATAACAAATCTGCCTTCAGCTCTACCTTCAGCTCTGCCGTCAGCTCTAGCAGTATCTATCCTACTTTCTTGATCTCTAAGAAACATATCATGTGCGAAATAAGCCTCAAGGAATTCGGGAGATATGGCATAAATATCATATTTCTCTAATTCATCTTTCATAATAGGATTAACCTCCACTAACAATTTTCTATCCAACATACTATTTTTCGTTATTTGAAAATATAACCAAGATAATATCTTTCTTTTTATA
>CAZJPL010000085.1:0-1980 GCA_964547945.1 uncultured Anaeroplasmataceae bacterium | reverse complement strand
TATATAAGACTCTTAAAAATACTTAAAATTGAAGGTCACACCTGTCGAAAACCCGTAAAAACGTTTTCAAAATGCATTTGATTGTCATCATATAAAAGTATGGTATAATTTAGCTACCAAAAGTTTTAATTAGGAGGTTATGTTTGATATGAAAAAGCTTTTAGGTATATTGAATGTGATTTTAATCGCATTAGTATTGTGTTCCTTTGCACAACCAAAGGAGATTTATCAGTATTATAATGAAGATGGTGTATTGATTACAAGTTCAGTTCCACCAACTACAACGATGGCATTAGATTCAAATTATCATTTTGCTTATGATAGTGGTTCAGGTGGTTCTACAGGTAGTAAAGTTTCTAGTACTATAATTGCAACTGCTACTACTCAAGAAACATATGATAATTATGTTTCTTTCTGGGCACCATGGACTAGTTATACCACTGATTTAAATGCTAGAAGATATGATTTACATGAGAGATATTATACTAATATCGATTTAGTTGTTGGTGAAATAGAAACATTCAGCTTATCTGCTGGCGAAACTAGAAATGCTACATATACATATAGTACTACAGTTAGCATAGAGCAAACAACAGCGATCACAAATGCTTATGAAGTATCTATAGGTGTTGTTAATAGTATTGATACTGGTTTGGGTATAGATCTTGATTTGTTTGAAATTTCGGAAAAAGTTAGTAATTCAATTGAGCAATCAACAACTTTTAAAACATCTATATCTTATTCAACAAGTACAACTGTATCTCATACATTTAGTGCAAGTCATACAGAAACATATACAAACCCTTTAGAAGATAAAGCTTGCATTGTAAAGAGATGCTTTAGACAAACATATAAGATTTATCCTTGTACAGAATATGAATACGTCTATAGTATTTCTGAATCTCGTTCTGGTTTATTTAATAAAGATGTTTTATATACTTATACACTAGATGAGATTAAAAAAGTGCAAGATTATTATATTTTAGTTCCTGCCGATTCTGCTTATTATAGTATTTCTTATTATTCTTATGATAACAATAATAACATTTATTATATTGGTTCTAAAACGGGAGATTTTATATATGTTTAAAAGAAGTTCCAAAAAAGTCTTGGGTTTTCTTGCTTTACTAGCATTCTTTTTAGTATCTTGTGGTAAGCAAGTTGATATTATAGCTATTTCTAGTATCAACTTATCAATTTCAACAAGTAGTTATGATAATTTTACTTTAACTAATACAATTTATTTAGATTCTAATGGAGAAGAAGTAACTGAAGGAGAAGTGTCTTCAGTTTATAGATTTTACCAATTAGATTATAGAATTGATGTTAATTTACTTCCTGGTATTTCAAAGACACTTGTTAATAGTGGAAAAACTTGTGATTTAACATATGAGTTATCAATTAATAAAACTTTAACAAGTGAAGTAATTACTGAAGCACTTTTAAATAGTAATTATAGTAATAAATATTTATCAAAATATGATTTAGCTAACCCTAAAGAAGATGAATATTTATATAATTGGACATTAGAACAAGTAGATAACCCTTTGATTATAGATTATGAAGATACTAATACTATATATGAAACATATACTAATGATAATGATTATGCGGTGTTTGTAGGATTATATCCTAGAGGTTTATTTAATTGTTATATAGTAGAAAAATATGTTGTTGAAGGAGATTCTTTAAAATTAGATTTAGTTTCATGTGCTTATAGTGAAGTTAGAACTCCTATAAGTATTAATCCTTATTTAACATTATGTGTATATCATTATGAAGGTTCAGATTTGGTTTGTGATAATTATCTATATGATTCTATTGAACTAGAAAGTAGACCATTAATATTAGGATAATTAATTTAAGTAGTTAGTGTTTATCATTAGCTACTTTTTATTTAGTTTGTTTTTTTAAAGACTTTATAATACCTATCTTTGGTAAATAGGTGTTGCTAAACCCTAATTTTGCATATCAAACTCG
>CAZJPL010000084.1:0-1994 GCA_964547945.1 uncultured Anaeroplasmataceae bacterium | reverse complement strand
TAAATCATTTGATGATACAGTTGATAAATCAGTTGATATTTCATTTGATGATACAGTTGATAAATCAGTTGAAGATAAATTTGATGATTTATTTGAAGATTTATCTGATGATTTACTATTAGATCTATTTGAAGATGAATTTGAAGATTTACTTGAAGATTTATTATTAGATCTATTTGAAGATGAATTTGATGATTTACCTGAAGATTTGCTATTAGATTTACCTGAAGATGAATTTTCACTTACAGATATATTACTACTAGCTATTACTGCTGTATTAGATATATCATTTGAAGTAATTGTATTATCACTTGTAGCAGATATAGCATTTGTAGCAGATATATTATTTGAAGTAGATATATCATTTGAAGTAGCTATACTTTCCAATACATCTGTAGCACATTCTTTGCTAAATTTGCTAAATGTTTCTCTATTACCAAAATTATTGTTAAGTGCTAACTTTTTAATATATGATAAATGTTTCATTTAATTATTGAAAATAATTGTTTTTGTTGATTTATTTTTATGTTTAATAACAATAACAATTAAAAAACCTATTATTACACAAGTTATACTTATAATTATTACAGATATAATTATAATAACATCAGTTGAAGTATTATCTTCTTCAATTTCTTCAATTTCTTCTTCAATACCAGTAGTTAAACCAGTTGTAATACCAGTTGCAATAGTTGGTGTTGTAGTAGTAATTGTAGATGTATTTGTAGAATTGTCTGTAGATGTATTTGTTGAACTAACATTATTGACAGCTGTAGCATAATCAGTAAGTATAGCAGTAATTTCAGTAATATTTTCATTTGTCATATTAATTTCTACATTACCATCACCTGAAACAATGTTATAATCAAATAAGTTTGATTGAATTGATTGTGCACTAACTGTTAAAGTAGTAATTATAGATGTAATTACAATGTCAATATCTTGATTAATTTCTTCAATTCTATCTTCATAATAATCAGTAAGATAATCTATAACCTGCCATTCATAAGTATATGTCCAACTTTCATCTACTAAACCTTTATCTTTTAACCATTGTTCTACATAATCAGTTTCATGCCATCTAGTTTCAGTTGGTTTATTTGCATAACTATCTTCATCAGTCATATCAAGCATATCATATAAAATAATTATTGCAGTAGCAGCATTATTATTAGTTGTTATATCAATTATATTGTCATATACATAAGCAGTTTTAACAACCATGTAATTATTACATTTTTGATTAATAGTTATATTACCATCTGAATTAGTACCAGTTGATAACCAATCTATATTAACAGCATTAGATGATATATTTGTTGTAGTTGTTGTTGATGCTTCATCTTCAGTTATCTCTGTATTAGCATATAACTCATCAATTTGTTTAGCATATTCGTAAGCTATTTTAACACAATCTTCCATTTATTTTTTAAATAAATGTCAAATAGTAATATAAAAATAAAACTTTCAAAGACAAATATTGGTAAAAGTTATTCAAACAAATCATATAATATATTTGATGATATATTGTTTAAAGATATTAAAAATTTTGAAGATATTTTAGACAATGATGTTAAATCACCACCATTACACTTGTATGATAAAAATAAATCATCAAAAGTAACTATTCATAACTTTGATATAGAGATAAATGATAAATATAAATAAATAATTATGTTCTATGTAGTTGTATCATTCCAGATTCATAATATTTTGTATTTTGTTTACCAATTAAAACTTTATGAGGAACGAATATATTATTTTTATTTTCAACATGTGTTACTTTCATTCCATTAACAATTATTCTATGTATAATATTAGTATTCATTAATTCTCTATTAAAACTCAAAATATTAATAAAATTTCTTTCAATAGAGTGACAATAAATATAAAAATCTTCATCATTAATTAATTTGAACATACAATATTCACCAACAGGTATTAAAATTAGTTTAAAATTATGTTCACTATTTGAACTGCCATAATTCATTTTT
>CAZJPL010000083.1:0-2003 GCA_964547945.1 uncultured Anaeroplasmataceae bacterium | reverse complement strand
TACCAAAACCACCATTCCAATAACTAGAACTAACAATAGGCATTTGATTAATAGCGAAATGTTTATTAATGGTGTCTAAACTAGTTTCTAAGCCCGCTCGTCTTGCTACTGCTAGACTTGCTGCAGGTTTATAAGCAAAAGTTTTACTATAAGCATAAAATAAACGATTTAAAAACGCTAAGATTCTAGCAGTAGGATGAGCATAATAAACAGGTGTAGCAAATATAAAACCATCATATGTAGATGCTTTTTGACCTATTTCATTTATTAAATCATTAATTATGCATTTACCACTATTATGACAATATCCGCAGCCTTGACAATCAGCTATATTAACGTTTGATAAAGATATTAATTCAGTATTAATACCTTCTTTGTTTAAAACATCAATAACAACACCTAAAGCAGCATCTGTTGTTCCTTTTAAATGTGGGGAACCATTTACTAATAAAACTTTCATATTAACCTCCAAAAATAAACTACTTTTATTTTAATATAAAAAATAAAAAATTAATAAATAATATCGATAGTGAAGTGAAAGTGTAGTAAAACTTCACTACTACTTCACTATTTACTTCACTGATAATGAAGTAGTGTTAATTAGAGGGAAAAACTAGATTATGATTAGAATAATATTTACTAGATTTCTTTTGTTCATATCTTAATAAATAGCCCTCTTCTACAAGCTTATCTATAACATTTTTTCTAAAATATGTTGATGGTGTTATATTAAGATATTTAGCAATTTCTACGATTGTTTTAGGCTCATTATAACAATAAGATAATATCTTGATATTATTACCGTTTTTAATCGTTCCCTCAACATAAACATTAGGGGCAACGTTTAAACTAACAGGACCACCTTTAAATGATAAATCGGGTAATGTTAAAGAAAAATAATTAGAAGAAGATGTTACATATGGAGAATATTGTTTTCCATATGGAAGATAATCTTCACTTATCTTATCAAAACCACTGCCCTTCTTTTCCATTAATTTTAATAATGAAAATACGTTGCATATAACTTCATTTCTTCTAATAGGAGGAATAGAAGCTAAATCTTTTTCTTTATCTAAATGTTTTGAGCCTGGTAAAGAACCAGGAGAAACAATTTCTAATCTATCTTTATAAAGATTTATTTCTATTTGACTACCATTAATAAAATAATTTCTATGCACTAAAGCATTTACAATGCTTTCATTTAACGCTCTTAAAGGATAAGAAATTAATCTTTCTTGTCCTTCATCTTTTTTAATAAAACCATCTGCAGAACGTGTTAAAACAAATTCTTGTATTTGTTTAAATTCTTCTAATAAATTACTACATATAGTCTTTGTAGCGTAAAATATGTTATCACCTTTACTAACACCTAAATATTGAACACACTCTACGAGTGTTTTTTCATCATGATAATTATCTTTAAATAGTTCTGCACCATTAGAAAGTCTTTCATCAACAGAAATAAAACCAATTGATATTAATTCTTTAATAGTTAAATCTTTTTCATATATTTGCTTATAGTAATTTAAAAGATAACTAAAATCATTAGGATCATATTTATTATCAGTAAAAGGTCTATCAAAAGAGATTTGTTCACTATTCATGACTAAATCTCTTATTTCTTCTGCAGTCGCTAAAGAAGTTAAACCAAAATGTCTAACATAAACAGAACTAGAATTATTAAATTTTAAAATAACAGGAAGGTTAGATGATTTTTCAATATATATTTTCAATATATATCTAATTGGACTTGTATTAGGTACTTCAATTTTAGAAATATGATAATTAATATTAGGTTCAATATGTAATTTAGTTAATCTATGCACCATTAAAACAATTTTATCCACGATTTGATGATCTAAAGCATATATTTCATGTGTTTTATCATTAACACCAACATAAATCGTACCACCAAAACTATTAGCAAAAGCGACAAACTCTTTTAACCAACTAACTTCTAAACGTTTGGTATTATCTTTTTTATTAACACCTTCTTCTAATAT
>CAZJPL010000082.1:0-2055 GCA_964547945.1 uncultured Anaeroplasmataceae bacterium | reverse complement strand
AATGTTGTATATAAAAAGCCTAAACATCTTTTGATGTTTAGGACTAAGTTATAAATTACATAAGTATTTCTCTATATTTATGTATTCTATATCATTTTCTATATAATCATCGCCACGATATAAAACAGCTTTTTTAGTAATTTTACCATATCTATGTTCGGTTTGCCTACATTTATCTGTATCTATTAAATGTCTATACTGATTTTGATTTCTTTCTTTATTATGTTTGATTTCATATATTTGACAAGATAAAGTAGATTTATCAAAGATGACCATATCAAATTCACCAATTGCGAATTGCAATTGGAATACTTGCATATTTGGTCTAGCTAATTTTGTTTCTAATAAGATTATATTTTCAGTCATTCTGCCCATTATTCCGGATAATATACGGTCTTCTATAGCCTTTCTTTCAATTAAAGAAAGATTAAAGAAGGTTTCATCTTCTAATAATGAGGATATAAGTGAGGTGGCTTGAGCGTAACGAAGACCAGGTTGAGTTATTACGGTTTTTTTGTTTGTATCCTTTATATTTGGTAAACTTATAATATCTATGTCTACAATTAAATCTAGAAGTTCTAAGTATTCTTTTATTTGAATTACATGATATTCTTCTAATTCTATACTTTGTTCTTGTTTATTTAAAGTAGTTAGTAATTTACGTAAATTATTAGTAACTGTTTTAATGTTTATTTTATCTAGAATATCAGTTGGAGAAGTTCGATCTTTTCTTAAGTTTTTAGCTGATATAGATAAATCGTTTGATTTAAAATCTTTAGTTAAAACATCTAAAGTAAATCTATGATTTATGTCCTCAATAACTCTATTTATTACATTGGTAAGTTCATTTTTTTCATATAGTTTTTCTAAACTACGGAAATGACCTTCATATTGATAATATTTTAATGAGTGTTGTATATTTCTGGCTATGGCCGTATCTACATATTCGCTTGTTGAGGTAGAAGTAGAGAAAATGGAATTATTATAATCGATACCACTTAGACTCATTGTTCCGCCATATCTAATGTATTCATCTATACCTTTTATACCTAAAACATTTTCGAATTCTCGATAAGGGATAAATGTAGTATGTAATAATATAGCCCTATCATATAATTCTTCATCTAAACTAAATTTAAATCCTAAAGAGTCGTTACCAGATAATATAATTTTCATACCTGATGCAACAAATATATCTGAAAATAAAGCGGCTCCTTCAATGAAATCAGAAAGTAAAGTTACCTCATCAATGAATATATATTTATACCCTAAATTTTGAAGTTGTTTTAAATCACTATTTAAATTTGATAAAGTATCTTTAGTTGTAATTTGAATAAAGGCGGATTTATTAATATTATCTTCATTCATATCAAGTAAAGCTTGTCTAATAAGGGTGGTTTTACCAGTGCGTCTTAGACCATATAAAATTAAAACTTTATCTTTAATATCACCATATAAATAATTGTATAAAATTTGGAAACATTCTCTTTTTTTATAGTTTTTCACTGAAGAAGAAAAAGTGTGAAGAGAAGAACCTATTATAATATTTGTTTTAAAATTATATATGGTATTTTTTGGCTTTGTTGTAAGTTTTTTTAATTGTTTTAATTCTTGTTCTAGTTTCCTACGTTCTTCGATTTTTCTTCTTAATTCCTGAACGTTTTCTGCCATGATATATTTTTCTTTTCTCTTACCATCAAGCATAATTCTATGGTAATAATAATCTTTTCCATTGATGTTCTTTTTTGCGATAGAACCATTAGGAAGACTAGCTATTTTAGATTCAAGATTTCTTATAAATTTATCTGAATTTTTATAATCCATAACTTCACCTCATTTCTAATTTTATTATACCCTTTTATACCCTTAATATCAATAAAATGGGTATAAAAAAACTCCAAAGCATATTGCTTTAGAGTTTAAGGTTTTATTTAGAAAGACGATCTAAAGTTTCCCAGATTCCTGTAATATACATAGCTCCTAAGGCTCTATCATATAGACCATAACCTGGTTTTGCATCTTCATCCCAAATCATTCTACCATGATCAGGTCTAA
>CAZJPL010000081.1:0-2127 GCA_964547945.1 uncultured Anaeroplasmataceae bacterium | reverse complement strand
TTTTTTGAGTACTTTATAAGCTCTCTAAGCGGAATTTACTTTTACAATTAACTATCTTAGTTTATATATAAAATTATATATTTTAATTAAATAATAAATAAGAAAAAACGTTATCTAAAATACTTGGAGGTCTTTTCTTATTAAAAAGATATTTACAAATGTGTCGAATTTGGATATAATACCTTGTCTGTAATAAATATTTTACATTTTTTCGTGCTTGTGATATAATTACTCAAACGAGGGTTGTTATATTGGAGAAGTAAATTTTATATAATAATGTAATATTTATTATTTTTTATTGTAAATTAATATTAGTTTACATTTACCAAATTTAGTTTATTAATACAATTCAAATAGATTTTAATTAAATACGGAGGTTACTTATGGCTATTCTGGGTATAGACGTCCCATTGTTAAAAAATATGGTGTTGAATGGTGCCATTAATTTAAAAAACCACCATCAAGAAGTAGATGAATTAAATGTATTCCCAGTACCTGATGGAGATACTGGAACGAATATGCAAATGACTATCATGTCTGGTGTTAGGGAAATGGCAAATTGTCAAAGTACTTCAATTATTGAGGTTGCTAAAATATTATCACGTGGATGTTTAATGGGCGCTCGTGGTAATTCAGGTGTTATACTATCTCAATTTTTCCGTGGCGTTTATGTAGCAATTAAGGATTTAAATAAAGATAATTTAGATAAAGATGATTTTTTACAAGTGTTAATATCTGGATATAAAGTAGCTTATAAGGCAGTATTAGAACCAGTAGAAGGTACTATTTTAACTGTTGTTAGAGAAGCTGCTTGTAATACAGAAGATAATAAAAATAAATTTTCTGATGTAGAAGAAATGTTAACCTTCTATCTTGAACAAGCTAGAGTATCTCTAGCTAATACTCCTAATTTATTACCTGTTTTAAAGGAAGCTGGAGTTGTTGATAGTGGTGGTACTGGTTTTATTAAGATAATTGAAGGTATGCTTTTAGCCTTACAAGGTAAGATGTTAGATTCAGAACAAGCTCCTGTTGAAAAGAAACCAGAATTTACTTATTGTGTTGAATTTATTTTAGAAATTAATGCTCCTGATACATTCCAAGAAAGAGATTTAAAATCACCTCTTTCTTTACTAGGAGATAGTTTAAAGACTAGTCAAGAAGATGAAATATATAAATTACATATTCATACTAATAAACCTGGTCGTATAGTTGATTATGCTCAAAAATATGGTGAATTTAGAGCTATAAAGATTGACAATTTAAAAATTAAACACACTGAACTTGAAGGTGGAGTTAATTCTAAAAAACCAAAGAAGAAATACGCTTTAATAGCTGTATGTTTTGGTGATGGTATATCTCAAACTTTTAAAGATTTAGGTGTAGATTGCGTAATTGAAGGTGGTCAAACGATGAACCCTTCAACTAATGATTTCGTTGATGCAGTTAAACAAGTTAATGCTGAAAATGTAATTATTATACCTAATAATTCTAATGTTATTATGGCAGCTGAACAAAGTATTGATCTTTGTAAAGATGTTAATGTTAGAGTATTAAAAACTAAAACTATAGCTCAAGGATATGCTTCTTTAATGGTATATGATCAAAATGTTTCTATTGATGACAACATTAAAGAAATGAGTGAAACTATTTCAAAAGTTGGTTCAGGTGAAGTAACTTATTCAATAAGAGACACTGAAATAAATGGTGTTCATATTGAAAAAGATGATTTTATTGCTATTGGTAATGGTGATATAATTGCTTCTAATAAGGATAAAGAAGTAGTTACTAAAGAATTATTAAAATCTTTAATCAAAGAAGATAGTGAAATAGTTACTATATTCTATGGTCAAGATTCTAGTAAGTCTGAAGCTGAAGCTTTAGCTGATTATTGTAATAGTTTAATGTCAGATATTGATTTTGAAATAATAGATGGTAAACAAGATATATATTCATATATTATAGCTGTTGAATAAAAGGGACTTTAGTCCTTTTTATTTTTAAAGGGGTGATTATTTGGAACTTAAAGATATAAAGGGTATAGGCCCTAAAACTATTGAAGCCTTGCATGATAATAATATATTTAGTGTAACAGATTTATTATTAACTTTCCCTAAAAAATATATT
>CAZJPL010000080.1:0-2206 GCA_964547945.1 uncultured Anaeroplasmataceae bacterium | reverse complement strand
TATGAATCAAAATGGATTAACTCCACATGATGATTATGTTGAAACAGACTATGTCGGTGAGCTTCGTAAACACATTAAAGAATTAGCTAAAGCTAAAAAGAAATAATTAATATCATAAGATTAAATTAATTATTATTAGCCCTTATAGGTCTAACCTATAAGGGCTTCTTTGTTATTTAAACAAATTATTTTTTTGTCTATTTTTTAATTCAGTAAAAAATACCGATATAAAAGGATCATCAAATAATAATGTATCTACCATTATTACATATAAACAAGATGGACAAATAGATAATACTGCTACTAAACAAAAGCAATCTAAAATATCAAAAAGTGATGTTCGTGATATCATTAGAAGTGAGTTGATGGCTGCATTTGTTGAATTAAATACTAAAGTTAAGGATACAACATCAACTAATCCTAAAGATAAAGAATAATTGTGTTTAGTTGAGGTACATAAATTAAAAAAGCTTTCTTTTCAAACTAATATCCTTGTTAAACTTAATTATTTTGATTAGATACTATTTATCGATATAGATTTTTATGCTCCTATTAAATGCATAGGACAAACAAATGCATTTACATTAAACATTTTTACTTTTGGATATGAATTTATAAATTTTGTTGGATTATTAAGCACGAAAGCTAATATATCAGAATCCTCTAAAGTAATCTTTCCATTTTATATACATAATAACAAATATTCCGATTAAACTTGCAGTGCACTGCAAGTTTAATCGCTATTATTAATGAACAGTTTAGATAGATTTATAAATCTATACGGTTGAGTTATTTCATATTTTTTGTTATATGAAGAGTTAAATAAAAAAGGCTTCGTTAATCATTACGAAGCCCTTATTAATTACAAAGAACCGAAAATTTGTTTAATCACTTTTCTGTATAAGTACAAAGAACCGCTACATTGCTTGCTGGCATAGTGAAGTAATAACAACCATTGTATTCATTATTAGTAACTTCAGTGAATTCTTGGTTGTAGTAAATATAAATATTATCGATTGAGGAAATTTGTGATCCATAAGTTACAGCAATATAAACTGTATCACCGACCTTTGCTGAAATAAAGGTATCATTTGTACTGTATATCTTGCTTGAATCTGTTGTAAATGATAATTGAATAGATACCATACTGCCATACTGACCTTCACCATGACCTTTTTCATAATAGCCTACTGACTCATATACATAATAATACTCAGCCTCATAATCAAGTGTAATAGTTACATCAGTTGCAGGCATACTGAATTCATAGTTACCACTAGTATTCACAGTAATTAATTCACCATCATTTACTCTAATACCATTAATAGTGTATGCATCTGTATTGGAATTAGTAATACTAAATGAAACAGTTTCACCTGTTTTATAAGAAGTATTTAAACCAGAAGTAGAGAAAGCTTCACTATCTGGATTAGTGAATGTTACATTATAACTGGATGGATCTAGTTCAATATAAAGTGAAGTATATCTAGTATATGTAAAGGAATAATATGAAGAATCTATAAGTGTTAATGTTGTTCCTGGATTAGTAGACATATCTTCAACAGCGTTTATACTATAACCATCATAGTTACTAAGAGTGAAGTAGATTTCTTGATCATAATGAGCAGTTGTGATTTCATCTTTTAATGATGTATCACTATAAAATTTAACTTCAAGATTAGGGAGTACTGAATAACCATCATAACCCTCTACAATATAAAGATCGCTATTATTAAGTTCATGATATTGATATTCATAGCTTAGATATATTGAAACATCTTGAGAAGGCATTGTGAATGAAAATTCATATGATTCACCAATAGAAGCATCTTTATTAGTAGCAGTATATAAATGTTCTACACCATCATAATAAACAGAAAGAGTAACATCTGAATATTTTTCATTTGTTTGATATGAAGAATTTTCTTCGATTTTATTATATTCATATGTAACAGTGACTGTTTCACCAACTTTAGCAGTATCAATTGATTCATTACCATCTGTTATTGTAATAGTTATATCCTCAGGAAGAGTCTCACTTGAATCAGTTGTGTTATATGTAGTTATATCATATTCTTTTGCAGTATATTCAACGCTAACTGTTGCATTTTCTGAAGGCATAGTGAATGTATATGTACCTTCAGTTTCATAAATTGTTTCACCATCATTTACTTTGATACCACTAACATCATATTTATCTTTATCA
>CAZJPL010000079.1:0-2302 GCA_964547945.1 uncultured Anaeroplasmataceae bacterium | reverse complement strand
ATCTCATAAAAATGAATTTGATAAATATGCTAATAAAGAAGTAGTAATAGGATAAGATACATTTAACAATAATGGGAGGTGACTTAAAATAATATGATTTTTTCTAAATATAATATATTAATTGATAATATTCTATATAATACTAAGACCAAATCAGTAATAGAACTTGATGAAAATACTAGAAATAAAATTAAAAAAGCAAATATAGATAATTTTAGTAGTGATGAAATAAATATACTTAAAGAAAATGGTTTTCTAATTGAAAAAGAAAAAGATGATTATGAAGATATTCTTAATCAATTAGAAAAGGTAGAAAAAGAAAATTTAAATATCATCTTTTTTGCTACATTGGAATGTAATTTTAGATGTTTGTATTGTTATGAAGACCACATAAATGAATATGTGTCAAGAGATCAATATAATAATATACTTAATATAATAAAAGAACTTAAAGAAATAAAATGTATTAATATATCTTGGTTTGGCGGAGAACCAACTATACGTTCTAATGATATTATTTATTTTCTAACTGAATTGAACGAATATGCTAAACAAAATAATATTAAAGTTACATCTAATATGACAACCAATTTCTATTTAGTTAATTACAAATTATTTACTAAATTTTTAGAACTTGGACTAAGGGATTTTCAAGTCACATTAGATGGTTTAGCAACTACACATGATAAATATAGACCTCTTGTAGGTAATAAGGGTAGTTTTGATCAAGTAAATGAAAATTTATTATCTGCCAAAAATTCAGAAGAAAAATTTAAAATTAATCTTAGACTAAATTTTGATAAAACAACAGATTATACTGAATATTTAACCTATATAAATAAAACGTTTTTATGTGATTCACGTTTTAAAATCACAATACACGAAATTGGTCAATGGGGAAGAAAACTTGATTTTGCTTGTGAAGCTAACGAAATAGAAAATAGATATAATGAAATTTGGGGAATTATGAAAAAAATAGGCATACCACTAGAATCAAATAACAAAATAAATTTTGTTTCTAGTTGCTATGCTTGCTATAAAAACAGCATATGCATAATGCCCAACGGTAACATATTAAAATGCACAGTCCATTTAGATGACGATAATAACATTGTTGGTAATTTAAATAACAATACCTTTTTTATTGATGATAGCTTTTGGACAAACATGCATTTTAAAGAATGTCCTAAATGTATTGCCTTCCCTACTTGTTTAGGAAAATTATGTATCTATAGAACACCTAAAACATTCTCTGAATGTAATCAAAATGCACACAATTATTTAGAAAGGTTGGGTAGTTCATTATGGGAGTAGGAAAAGTAATTAGGCAAAATTGTCATAATAAAGTATTACTAACATTAAATATAGTTACATCTTTAATTTATTATGGTTTAACAATAGCTTTATCAATAACTGTAAGTAATATGATTACTGAAATTGATAATAATTCTTTAGATATAATGAATACTCTTTATGTCGTTATTCCATTATTTATATGTGTTATATTAGCTTTGTGTATCACTAAATGTTCATATGGTTTACTTATAGCTAAAACATCTAGAGATAGTGATATTTTTTCATCAAGTAACATATTAAAATTAAAACCAGAATACTTCAAAGATCATTCAACTGGAGAAATTCTTAATCTTTGTAAGGATGTTACTGAAGAAATATCTTACTTTTATATGAATCTACCGGTTCAAATTATAGGCAATGGTATTAGCTTATTAGCTATGGTGGGGGTACTATTCTATTATAATTATATTATAACAATTATTTTAATAGCCATAGTAGTAATAGTTTTCTTATTACTTTCTAGAATAACAAAATATATGGCTATTTATAGAGCTAAATTCACAGAGGAAAATCTTAAATTAAATGGTGAAACAACTGAATATATTAGTAATTATAAAATTATTACCATGTTAAAAAAAGAAGAGTATTTTGGAAAAAGATATACCGATTTATTTGATGAAAAAGTGTATCCAGACTTTCTAAAACACCAATTATTTCAAAGTATATATGTTACTTTGTACAGCTTTCTAATATATGTTTTTCCTTATATTTTATTAGTTATTGGCCTTATATTAAAAGATTATTTATTACTTAGTGTAGGTATAATAGTAGCCATGTATACTATAGTTGGTAATATTCAAGAACCAATTTATTCTCTATCTGGACTTTATGGCGAATATAAAGAAAATAAAGAAAAAGAGAAAATAGTAGCTGATTTAATTCTAGCTACTCCTGAAGTAAAGAATTATACTTTAGAAGAATTTAATAATTTAAGTTTTAATTCTAA
>CAZJPL010000078.1:0-2500 GCA_964547945.1 uncultured Anaeroplasmataceae bacterium | reverse complement strand
TAAATTGAATCCAGTACCTAATAAAATACTTATTATATAAAAATATGCATAATAACGTGAATATATAGAAAATTAAATCAATTATAAATTTATTAATTTCTAGATTATTTATATTAGAAATATCTATTACTAAATTATTCGACATTATTACAGAAGAAAGGCTGATAATTGCATTTATGATTCCAAATACTAAAAGTAATAAAATATCACTAAGGGAAATTCTTACTACAAATTTTATACTTTTTAATGTAATCTTATCCATTTATATACATCTCCCTTTGTAAACTATACATCCTATTATAATAATCACAATGTTTCATTAAATAATCATGAGAACCTGAAGATATAATATTACCATTTTTCATAACCAAGATGTTTTCTATACTTCTAGTAGCTCCAAGCCTATGTGTTATTAAAATACTAGATTTTTCCTTAAAACTATCTTGATATAATTTATATGTTTCATATTCACTAATAGGATCTAAGGCTGAATTTGGTTCATCTAGTATTACAAAAGGTGAATCTTTTAATATAGCACGTGCTATTGATAATTTTTGTAATTCCCCTCCAGAGAAATTTTTACCATTTTCTTCTAGCGATAGACTAGTATTAAATTTATTAGGAAGTTTATCTATTACTTCAAATATATTTAATTTATCCAACACTTCATTAACTCTATTTTGATTTATATCTACATCTAATTTAAGTAACTCTTTAATAGTCATAGGAAACGAATAGAACTTTTGAAAAACTACTGAAAAGATGTCATTTAACTCATTTCTTGAAAATTCTTTTAATTCTACATCATTAATCTTTATAGATCCTTCATCATATGAATATAACCCTAGCAATAATTTAACTAATGTAGATTTACCACAACCATTTTCTCCTATTAAAGCATATTGCTTATCACTTTCAAAATCATAAGAAAAATCTTTAATAACATAATCCTTTGAATTTGGATATTTAAAATATAAGTTTCTAACAGAAATTGTTATTTTATCATTTTCATTTATATTTTTTTGATAGTCATATCTATATTCTTCTAATTCTAAGAAATTATTCCATTCTTTATATTTTTTTCTATTTATAGATAAAGAAAAACAAGTTGAACATATAGTTAATATTAAAGTATAAATTGTTGATAAAGATAAAAATATTGAAATAAATAAACTAACACTAAAGTTATTATTTAAAACTAAGTAAAACATTACTATACATGAACTAAATGTAAATAATAATGAAACTAGTTCTTGTAGGAATTCTAAATAAAATCTCTTTAAACCATGCTTTTTATTATCATTGCAAGCTTCTTTTTGTTCATTTATATATTTATCATTAAAGTAATTATAATAATTAAAAATCTTCTTTTCATTTGCAGTATCTTTAGAAACTAAAACACTAGAAAAATAATTTGCTAGTTTCATTCTCTTAATATATTTAGGCCAAAAATTTTCTGTTTTTTTAGATATTATAATATTTAATATAGTACCTATAATCATCATTCCTAATGTAGATAACAATACATAATAATTCTTTAATCCTATATATAACAAATAAGATATTAATTGTCCTAATGCTGAAATTATATTTATATTATCAGTTAAAATATCATTTTTAACATAGATACTATCTAAAGCTTTATAAATAGATTGTCTTCCATCACTATCCTCAATAATATTAATCTTAATTTTAGATAGTTTTTCTAATATTTCTTCATCTTTAACTCGCTTATTATATATAGATATCTTCTTTATTAAATAATTTTGTAATATTAAAACAATTATATTTATTAGACTTAAACCCAAATAAACGAATAAATTATATATCGCTTTAATATCTATATTAAAGGCATAATTAATTATACTTGTTTGTAATGTCATCAATAAAAACGGAATACAAACTTGAATTCCTATACAAAATATAATTAATATATTTAAAAATAATAGTTTCTTTTTCATACATTTCTCCTATTTCATTACTAATAAATAGCAAGTGTTACATCGTTATTTAAATTATACTTTACTATTCACAATATAATAGTCTATTTTTAAGATAAAATTTATGGTATAATATATGTGCAAGAAAAGACCAATATCTCATTAATAATATATTAAGAAATGTAATTATAAGGCTGTTTTTACAGCTTTTTTATTTGAGGTTTTAATACATTAAAAGACCATATAAAAAGCCTATTTCAGTTTAACACCAAAATAAGCTTTAATTATGTTTACTAAATATTATTATAATATTAGTTTATTAATTAGAAACGAGGTTTTTTAGATACAATTACGACAACTAGAAGTACTAAGATAATAGCTAGTACTGCTGATATAGCTATAATAGTTATCTTAATTGTGCTTACAAATGAATCTAAATCATTTGCTAAATCATCTACTGATTCTTTTGAATCATCTATTGATGAATCAAGATCTGCTACACTTGTAACTATATCATCAACTTTTTCTTCTAAAGTTTCTAATTCAGCAATAATATCTTC
>CAZJPL010000077.1:0-2522 GCA_964547945.1 uncultured Anaeroplasmataceae bacterium | reverse complement strand
GTGAAAGATGCGAGAAAATCAGCAGAAATGCTACTCTAACCCTTCTCTTAACGGTACTATAAATTTTAGTCTTGGCTGGCTGGTCAAGACTTTTTCTTATTGATTAATCGTAGTACTATTTAATCTTTTTATGAAAGTTAAAATATGATAAAATTTCACTAGTAAATTGTAAAAAGTGTTCTTGTTTTCAATTACTTAGATTATATGGGAATATCAATTTTGACATTTCTAAAATATGAAGAGAAATATTAGAAGAAGTTTTAAGATATGCAAAACAGCAAGAGTTTATAGCGAGGCGATAATATGTATTATAAGAATTATATATATGATATGAAAGGGACAATTTTAAATTTTCATTTAACTGATTTAGTTCCGGGTTTTAAGAGGGTTTATGACAAAAATAAAAATAATGTTATATTTACAGATTTAAAATATGATTATGTTGAAAAAGTATTGGAAAAATATAATTTGCAATTCAATTATAGGACAGCAAATTGTAATGGTTTTAAACATAAAATGATAAATAAATATATAGAGACATATAATATAAATAGAAGAGAAACAATTGCTTTTGTTTGTGATGAGAAGGATGCTTTTCTTTTTAATAGTTTAGGGATTGATTATTATATTGTTAATAGAGTGTCAGGATATGCAGATTTTCCAAGTAATATATATAAAGGTAATATTACAAGTATGAGATGTAAATTTTTATGTCACCGAGCTTTTTTCAAAAATGATAAATATCCAAATGTGTTTAAAGGTTTCGTTAGCAAATATATGGATGATTTAGTATTATATTATCGTAGAACATATTATGCTAAAGGAGATAATGATAGAATGCCAGAACCTTTTTTCACAATTAATGGTTCGAAATTAGATAGTATATGTTGGGAAAATTTTGGTATTAGAAAAGCCGAGGAACCTATAAATAATAAATTTTGGCATGAAAAGTATTGGCATGATTTTGACATAATAGAAATTAAATCTAATTTAATAATGTGTAAAGTTCCTGGTTCTAAGGAAACAAAGGATAATTATAAAAAAAATTCAATTTGTTCGAAAATTATAGATTATCTTTGCGAAAAACATAATATACCATATAGTAATAAAGGGAATATATTGTATAGATTAGTAGAGACAGAACCTCTACGTTACAATAATGAGCACCGTTCAGTAAAAGATATCAAAGCAACTATTGAAGTAAGAAATAGGAGTGTAGTTAAAGGTAAACTAGTATATTTATTTGATGATATATTTACGACAGGAGCTAGTATGATTGCTTGTGCTGAAAAATTATATGAAGCAGGAGCTGGACATGTGGTATGTTTTGCTATTGCTAAAACTGCAAGACATAAGGTTGTAAGAATAGATGGAGGTGAAGCATGAATTATTCTAAGTTTGTTTTATTTCTTACTCAACTTGATAAGATTTCTTTAGGTGATAAATCTTTAAGAAGAGTAATTAAGAAGTTAGAAGAAGAAAAGCCTAATTTCGCTAATACTGCAAGTCTTTTAAATTGGCTTGTTAAAACTTTTACATATATAAATGAAAAATGTAGGGGTAGAATTAAAGTAAATGATTTAAATGAAGATATGATTAGACAAGCTAAAACAGATAGAGAAAGAAAAGAAGAGATATGGAAATTAAGAGGCATAAATTATATCACATATTTCGATGAAGATTATCCATATCGATTTAAAGAAATAGAAGATTTCCCTATAATATTATATTATAGGGGTAATATTAAGGCTTTAAATAGTGATAAAATATGTGCTATTATTGGCACTAGAGAACCATCTGAGAAAGCTAAAGAATATGGTGCTAAATATACTAGGGAAATGGTATCTGAAGGTAGTGTAATAGTTAGTGGTTTGGCTTTGGGCTGTGATACTATAGCTCATGAAATAACACTTGAATTAAACGGCGTAACAGTGGCGTTTTTAGGAACTGGTGTAGACAAAGTTTATCCTCAAGAAAACGAATTATTAGCACAAGATATTTTAAGTAAAAACGGGCTATTAATAAGTGAATACGAACCCGGAAAATCTCCAACTAAATATCAACTTGTTGAACGAGATAGATTACAAGCTGCTTCAAGTGATAAAGTTATCGTTTTAGAGACTGGAATTAATGGTGGCTCTATGCATGCTGCTAATAAAGCTTTAGAATATAAAAGAGAAGTATACGTATTAGATCCTAAGTTAGTTGATAATGCTTTAGGTAATCTTGAATTATCAAAAGATAAAAGAGTAAAAGTAATTAAAGCTAAGGATATTAAATAATTTTTATATGTTTAGAGTGCAAGAGTAGTCTTACACTTTTCTTTATAAAATAAAAAAAGTTCGCTACTTGCGAAACTTAATTACTTATTATGGCAGGGGTATCAGGACTCGAACCCGAACTGACGGTTTTGGAGACCGCTTTGCTACCATTGACAACATACCCCTAGGTGCTCAAGCAATGTTTATTTTAGCATAAAATAAAATAAATGTCACACCTATTTTTATAAATTAATAAAAAAA
>CAZJPL010000076.1:0-2588 GCA_964547945.1 uncultured Anaeroplasmataceae bacterium | reverse complement strand
CATTTCTTGTCTTTTCCTTTATAAACAAATACTTAAATAGAAAAATTGCATTTATGAAAATTAAAGCTATTAAAAATACCCAGGAATAACTATTTTTTAGTATAGTCAATGGTACATAAATAATTGCAGCAACTAAAACAGTAGCTATAAATAAAATAACTAATAACCTTGTGTTTATATACCTTCTTTCAATATAAGGCACAAACGCTAATATAAAAAAGAATGTATTATTTGTTATCCGTGTGTAATTGATCGTTGAAAAACAGCATGCCAATATAAAACACAAATTGGCTGCAAAAATAAAAAATGTAAACCAGACAATAACAAATACAGCTCTTTTCATTTTTGTGGTTAAGACTACATCTTCTACTTTGTCATTTTCCATACATCGAATTCCTTATAAAATCATAGCAAAAATTCGATTAATAGCCAATTTCAAATGATTAGTAATTTTGTCATTAATAACCACCGAATTTCTTAAAGCTTTTATTTCAGATAAACTATAATATTTACACAACCCGTAGAAAATTGTCAGTTTGGAGGAAAATCTATTATTTGTATTGCTTACAGATATTTATTTTTTTATAATAACTAGTAGAAAAATGTCAGTTTGGAGGAAAATATGAACCTTATATATAGTAGAGAGCACTATTTAACAGAATTAGTATCAAGAGAAAATAACGGATTAATTAAAGTTATTACGGGAATTAGAAGAGTTGGTAAATCCTATCTTTTAAACAATATCTTTTATAACTATTTAATTAATGAAAAGAAGATCAATCCTAATAATATTATTAGATTTGCTTTTGATAACTTAGAAGATATAGCTTTATTAGATGACTATTTAAAAGATCAAGCTACTACCATAAAAAAAGGAAAGTTAAGTTTAGTTAACGGAAGAAAATTTCTTTCATATATCAATGATAAATGTAAAGAAAAAGAAACATATTATCTTCTGCTAGATGAGATTCAAAACTTAGAAGATTTTGTTAGGGTACTAAATTCCTTTTTATATAAAGGTAATTTTGATGTATATGTTACAGGAAGTAATTCTAAATTCTTATCTAGTGAAGTAGACACTGAATTTGGTGGAAGAGGAGATAGAATTCATATCCTGCCTTTAACATTTAAAGAATATTTAGCTGAATCTTCTTTAGAAAAAAGAGACGCATTAGATGAATATATAAGATACGGAGGTGTTCCATTAATTGCATCTCAAGACACAGAACAAAATAAAATAAATATTGCTACATCTATAGTCACAGAAGCTTATATTAAAGATCTGTTGTTAAGACATCCACGAATTAATAGGCGTTCTTTAGATGATACTTTAAAAACTATTTCTTCAATGATTTCTACTCCTATTAATCCTAATAAGATAGCTAATACTTTTAAAAGTGTTTATAAAACAAACGTCCCAAATGGTTCGATGATAAACGATTACATTAACTGGTTCTCAGAAGCATATCTATTAAATAAGATATTTAGATACGACATTAAAGGAAGAAAATATATTGGCACTCCTTATAAAATATATTTTGAAGATGTTGGAATAAGAAACGCTATATTAAATTTTAAAGAAATTGATCAAACAGATTTAATTGAAAATATTGCTTATAACGAACTAAGATTTCGTGGATTTAATGTAGATGTAGGCGTTGTTAAAATCAAAGAAAAGACAAACAAATTAGATAAAAATAATAAACCTATATATGTAGAGAAAGAAATAGAGGTAGATTTTGTTGCATCAAAAAATAATAAAATTTACTACATTCAAGTGATACAAGAAATAAGTGATGATAAAAAGAAAGAACAAGAATATAAACCAATTAGAAATATACCTGATTCATTTAAAAAAGTAATAATAGTTAAAAACGAAGGTAAACATTATTACACAAATGAAGGTTTCTTAAGAATTAGTTTATTAGACTTTTTAAATAATTTAGATTCATTAGATTGGTAATTTCTTTAGAGCAAACAAAATTACATTTTTTTGAAAACGGCTTAAATTTGCAATGATTTTTCAAAAAATCAAAGGATTTTTCCAAAAATCCTTTGATTTAACTTATCTATAAAAACTAATAAAATTACAAGAAATTATAATCCAAACTTCTTAATTCTTTCCCATCTATCTTTAGCAGCTTTTTCATTCTTTTGGAAAAGCTCTTCATAATGTTCTGGGTTCACTTTAGGTAGTTGAGAATATCTTGTTTCTTTCATTATGAACTCTCTAAGTTTAGAGAAGTCTGGTTCTTTACAATCTAGTTGTAGAGGAGATTTTCCTTCTGCCTCTAATCTTGGATCATATCTAAAGGTAGTAAAATATCCACATTCCACTGCATCTTTTTCAGTTGTTATAGAATTAACCATACCACCTTTTACACCTTGGTTAACACAAGGAGCATAACAAATAATTAAGGATGGTCCCGGATATGATTCTGCTTCTTTCATAGCTTTAATTGCTGCTACAGGATTTGCTCCTAGTGCAATTTGAGCTACATATACATTTCCATATGCCATAGCCATTAAAGCAAGGTTCTTTTTATTTTGTCTTTTTCCACTAGCAGTGAATTGAGCAATACTACCAG
>CAZJPL010000075.1:0-2865 GCA_964547945.1 uncultured Anaeroplasmataceae bacterium | reverse complement strand
TATCAGCAAATTCTTCTCTTATAGCTGTTTTATATAATTTTTTCTTAACAGCCTTTAAAATCTTTTTAGAGAATTTCTTAAATTTATATTTATTGAAGTATTTATCAGTACTAAATAAATATGAATGCATACCACTTTTAGATATTTGATCTATAGATAATGTAATATCTGGTTTTATATGTTCTAAAATAACATATTCTGGATCTTCTACATCATATAATTTTAATGCTGTTTCAATATCGTAACGACTAGCTAAAACTGATTTAAATTCAGATGTTTTAATTAATTCTGAATATGCAGTAAATGGATCTGCAACATCTAAAAGTGTTAATAAATAGTAATCTAAGACATTATAGCCATGAGTATCTTCTTCTTTATATTTATCTTCTTTTCTATTACCATATTTTAATTGGAAATAGAAAATAGTAGATGGATCCTCAATATTATCTTCAATTTCGAAAATATTTTTAATACTAGTATCAGTAAAAGCTAGAGTATGACTTATAGAATGATCCTTAAACAAGTTAACACAAGCTTGATGAGAATCAGGATCTTCTAAAGCATCAGCTACATCAGCATAAGTTTTTAATGATTTACCATTTAAAACTAAACCTAATTCAGGATTTAAAATATACATAGTAACCTCAAAAGCACTAGTAGCGTAATATGCTCTTTTTTGTTCAGCTAATAATCTACCTTTTAAATAAGTATCAGTAAATTGATTTAAAAATTCATCTTGGAATATATAATTTATACCATCAGCATAGTTATTAGCTAAAGCATAGGCAAAGCTTTTAATATCATTATATTCTTGGCCTAAAAATTGGTATTTTGTTTTATTTTGCATGGTTTGCCTCCTCTATATCTTTTGAATCTAATATAATTGTTACGGGTCCGTCATTTATTAAATTTATTTTCATATCTGCCCCAAAAACTCCAACTTTAGTTTCTACTTGTTCTTGTAATAAACTATTAAATTTATCATATAATAAACTAGCTTTTTCGAAGTTTAAGGCATTAGTAAAAGATGGTCTATTTCCATTATACGCATATGCGTATAAAGTAAACTGACTTATTGATAATATTTTGCCACGAATATCTTTAATTGACAAGTTTAATTTGCCAAAATCATCACTAAATATTCTCATTTTACATATTTTATTAACAAAATATTCTAGATATCTTTCATCATCACCTTGACAAAAGCCTACTAGCAATAATAAGCCATCTTCTATTTGACTATATATTTTACCATCTATCTCACAACTAGCTTGTTTAACTCTTTGAATTATTATTCTCATAAACCCTCTCTAGTTATATCATGAATAGCTGATATTTTTCTCAAATTAGCAACGATATTGTTAAATTCTGCTATATTAGAAACTATTATTTTCATTTTAATAATTGTTTCTAAAGAATTCATATTATTTTTAACTGTTAAATTAGAAACATTAATACTCATACTAGATAAAGTATTCATTACCTCAGCTAGCAACTGATTATTACTATTAGCTATTATTTTTAAGCCTATAGGATATTTCCTTGTTATATTATTAGCCCAAGATAGAGCTAATAATCTAGCGCTATTTAAATTATGTATATTCTTACAATCTTTATGATGTACAGCTATGCCATTACCTTTAGATACATAACCTACTATATCATCTCCAGGAACAGGATTACAACATACAGCAAGTTTAATTTGAGGATTACTTAGACCTTCTACTATTACACCTGTTTCTGATATGTGTTTATTATTTCGGTTAAATTTAGCAATAGCATCTTGAATAAGAGTTTCTCTATCTTTTTTATTAGTATCACCAATGTATTTAGTGACTACTGTTTTTTCAGATAAAATACCTTTACCTATTTCAGCATATAAATCATCAACGGTATTGATATTATTTTTACCAAAGTTCTTTAAAACAAAATCATCAGTTATATTATAAGAATATATTTTTTGAGTTTGGAATTCTTCTTCCATTTGTCTCTTGCCAGATTCAATCAAGACATCTCTATTTTGTTTATTTAAGAATGATTTAATCTTATGTCTAGCATGAGTTGTCTTAGCTATTTTTAACCAACTAGCATTAGGTCCTTGAGCCCCTTTATTCGTCCTAATAGATACGATATCCCCATTTTGAAGTTCATAATCTATTGGAACTATTTTTTTGTTAACTAAGGCACCAACCATTGTATTACCTAAATCAGTATGTATCTTATAAGCTAAATCTAATGGTGTAGCTCCTTTAGGTAAGTCTATAACATCACCTGTAGGAGTATAGACATATACTGAAGTTGTAAGAATATCTTTTCTAATGCCATCTACGAAGGTCTTAGAATCTAGATCTTCTTTATCTTCCTCATTAAATCTTAATAAATCAGCATACCATTTTAATTTATTAGCTATTTCAAATTGTTCTTTTTCTTTAGAATAAGTAACATTTTCTTTATAAGCCCAGTGAGCTGCGATACCTAATTCCGCAACTTCATCCATTTCTTTAGTTCTAATTTGTACTTCAAAAGTTAAACCATTATTTGAAATAACTGTAGTATGTAAACTTTGGTACATATTAGGTTTAGGAACAGCTATATAATCTTTAAATCTTTTAGGTACAGGTGTGTATTTAGCATGAATTAAACCTAGTACTCTATAACAATTATCAATAGTATCTACAATAATTCTTACAGCTAAAACATCATAAATATCTTCAAATTCTTTATGTTGATTAATCATCTTTTTATAGATTGAATAGATATTTTTAACCCTACCTTTTATTTCTATAGGTTCTACTGATTCTTCTTTTAAATAAAGTTTTATTTTTTTTATAATATTTTCAATATTATCTAATCTAGCTGAATTGA
>CAZJPL010000074.1:0-3073 GCA_964547945.1 uncultured Anaeroplasmataceae bacterium | reverse complement strand
GCCATTAATAAAGCTACAACTGAGTTTAATTCTAGGTTTTAGTTATACTTTTATAGAAAGTTAAGGATATAAAGAATTATTATAAAAATGTCAAACATACTTGACATATTATAAATAAAGATTATAATTAAATTATGTTTTATAGTTTAGAAGATATAACTCCAACAAGAACATTAAATTTAGCTTATATAATCCTAGATTCGCTATTTTTAATAATATTTTTAACACTATTAATCATTAAGAAGAGATATGCTACAGTAATTTGGTCACTGATAGGAGGAATATTATATTTTATTGTTGACTATGGATTTTTTCATTTAATTTCAGATAGTAGAATTATCTTATTTAATGATCAAAGTAGTGAAACAATAACAGCCTTAGTTTTATTATGGATGAGTTTTTCCTATGGTATTACTAATTTTGCTTTTATTTGGTTATGTTTAAGCAAAGATAAATATTTAAAAGAATGGTTAATATTAATAATATTATGGTGGTTGATAGCTCCTAGTTTGTCTAGTTTTGATACTAGTCATACTATAGTTACATATAGAACAACTACTCAGTACCATTATATTATGGCTGTTATATTAATAGTAGGATATTTATTCTTAATTATTAGAAATCTAATAATAGATAATAAAGTATCTATAATTAATTTATTAATAATAGGAATATCAGTTCAATTTGCCTGGGAATTTTCTTTATTGATTAATGGTATTAGACCTTTAGATAGCTCTAGTTTTACAACATTATTAGTTAATTCATTATTAGAAACTAATCTAGGTATGCCTTATATTTATTTAATCTATAATTGGTATAGTAAAAGATATCAAGAAGATTTAACTAAAATAAGTTATCAATCTCATGACTATAAAATAGAATAATTTTGAATGTTTAAATATATAGTATCTCTAAAGTAGCAATATTTTAGAGATATTTTTTTATTATATTTATAAACATTTAAAACAATTAACCTAAATGCTATAATAAAATAAATATTTTTCTCAATAGGTTGGTGAAATTTTGTGTCTTGGAATGATAAAAGCGGAGAACTTATAGTAGAATCTAATCATGATTATTTTGCTGATTTTATGCGTTTTGTGAATAATAAAGGTAAGAAAGTAAGTAGTTATAAATATGCTTTAGTTAAATCTTTATTAGATAATATATTTAATTTTGATGAAAATTATAATATTAAATATACAGTATTAAATTATACTTTTTCTAAGATATACTGGAATTTAATAGTTAAATATAAATTACCTCAAATAACACCTTCATCTCAATATAGTAAATCTGGTGTTGAAAAGATTATAGATAAGATGTTGTTAGCAAAGCCTATGTTAGAAGATGTAGATTTTGATTCAGTTAATGATATCGATAAGAATAATTATATAAAGGAAGTATATAAAGTATTTAAACAATACGTAATCGGGGCTTTATATGATGATTTTCAAGGTCATATTTATGGTTTTGATACTGCTAAAGGTTGCTTATATATCAATAAGGATGTATTTGAATTTATTATTAAAAATAAATCCATACTTGAAAAAGTTAATTATTATTCTTGGATTATATGGATGGAAGCCTCTTTAGAAAGACATGAATTATTAGGAACGTCTAAAAATTATGTTAATATAGCTAGCAAATTAGATGAGGCTAGTAAAAGAGAAAATTTACTATCATTTAAGATAGACTTAATATCTAAAGGTGAAGAATTACGTTGTTTTTATTGTGATAAAGAAATAAAGCAAACTAATTGTCATTTAGATCATTTTATTCCTTGGAAGTTTGTTAAAGATGATCAGTTGTGGAATTTAGTTATGTCTTGCCCACATTGCAATGAAAGTAAGAATGATAAAATGCCAAACATCAAATATTTAGATAAAATAATTATTAGAAATGAAAAAATATTAGGTTATTCTTTTGAAGATAAGTTGAGAAATTTATATAATTCAGCAATATATAATGGATTTGAAGTTTGGAATAAGAAATAATTATATACAAATAATAAACAAAAAGAAAATTCAAAGTAAATTTGGTATTAGATTAGTTTCTAATATCTTTTTTACTTTAAGATATTCCCTACTTTATTCATCATTTCTATTTTATAACTAAGTAAAGAATGACTATAACAATTTAGAGTAATCATAGGTGATTTATGACCTAATATTTCAGATAATGTCTTAACATCCATACCATTTTCTAAGGCTCTAGTTGCGAAACTATGTCTTAAAGTATGAAAATTTCTTTCTTTAATATTACATTTATTTTGAATACTTTTAAAAGTTTTTTGATAAGCTCTGTTTTCTATAATATTTCCTTTTTTAGTAGATATAACATATTTACTAGAACTTAATTTATAATACTTATCTAAGATAATTAATAATTCTTCAGGAATAGGTATTATTCTATTAGATGTTTTAGTTTTAGGGCTATTGATGTAAGCTATATCTTTACCATCTACAGTTATAGTAAAAGAAGTTTTAGATATAGTTAAAATTTTATTATTAAAATCTATATCTTCCCATTCTAAAGCTAGTAATTCTCCTAATCTTAAACCAGTATATAAACATATAACTATGCCTATGTAATTAGCTTTATTGCTATTTAGACAATAAGATATTAATTTCTTTTGTTCAGTTAAATCATACACTTCAATTTTTTTATTATCTTTCTTAGGTATTTTCACCTTATTGATATTAGTATTATTAGAAATATTAAAACTAACAGCGTTATTTAAGGCCATCTTTAAAATAGAATAAATACTTAATATAGTATTAATAGCTAAAGGACCATTAGTTTTAATATTTCCTTTTTTAATTTTATCAAGAAAGAATCCTTGTAATACATCTATACTTAAACTATCTATATCATAATTACCTAATATAGGATTAATATGTAATCTAATAATAGCTTCGTATTTAATTTGAGTTTTTAATTTAATTGATGGTTTCATATAGTTATTAAACCATTTATCTAACCATATATTTAATTTCATGTTTACCTCAATTTTATATAATTTAATAGTATTTTCATAATAAAAAGACCACCTGTTACATTAATAGGTGGT
>CAZJPL010000073.1:0-3237 GCA_964547945.1 uncultured Anaeroplasmataceae bacterium | reverse complement strand
TCACTCATCATTAAAATGATATTTTTAAAAATTGATTGAAATTTTGGAACAATATGTACTAAAATTGATTGAAATTTTGGAACACAGGTATACATCAAGAAGGCCTTATGGGTAAAATTGATGCAGTTATGCTTGCAATTGGTCGTATTGAAGTTGTTTTTCTAGTTGTATTTTGTGTATATATGATTATTACAACTATTTGTAAAGCTGTCAATGGACCACCACCTGAACAATTTTCTATGAATAATTTACATAATAGTCGATTGAATGTAAGTAAAAAAGGCTTAGCTCAAAAGAAAAACACATTGCATAATAAGTCAACATTTAAGCAAAGACCAGCCTTGAGAGGAGGTAGAAAGTGAAATATGTAAAAATAAATTATAAAAATAAATTATAAAGATTAAACTGCAGATGTGCTTTTTAATAATTATTTTTATATATTTTATTTAGCTAAACGTGGATCATCATCATCATCATCATCTAATGTATAAATATATTTATAATCACTATCAACAATATCAATATAAAAACTATCTTTTATTGATGAATTAATATGATTATACATTTTACACCATGATAATGCATTAATAAACCATACATTAGCTAAAAATTTAGATATTTTTATAATGTCTACATCCATTTCTATTAATATAATAATACATTTAAAAACAACATTTGCAGGTATAATATCAGCTACATTTAAGTTTTTATTAATTAAGAAATAACGTATTAAATATTGATAATTTGATATATAATTATTATTAATTAAATAATTAGTGAAAGTAATTATATTATTTTTCTTTATTATTTTTTTTTAATATATTAGTTGCATCTTCATTTTCAATAGGTATATTTAAATCAGTTATTGATTTATTTAAATTAGTTATTAATTTTATATATTCATCTTGATTAAATTTTTCTAGCATTATTATAAAATTCATTAGTGAAGTTTTAAGTATATTATATATATTATCATCATTAATATTAATATTAATAATGTTACCATTATTATCAACAATAACATTTTTATTAAAATAATTTTTATAATATTTATATACATTATCATATTGTTCACGTAATATTTGAATATCGTTACTATCGCCTAATTTATAATTTAATTTATCATAATTTTTATTATTTGTTAGTTCGACATTTTCCTGTTTAATATTGTTAGTATATATATTTTCATCTATTATATCTATATCATAAGAAAATTTATTTCCATCATTTAATAAAGTATTTCCAGTTGTGTTGTTTAATACTGATGAAAACATACTTGTCTCATACCATTTTCTTAATGAATTTTTTAAGTTAGCAGCATTATTATTCATATTTATTATTATTACTTTTTTAAATGGATCATTTATATTATTTAATCTCTGTTTATCTATATTATATAATTGTTTTATTGATGGTTCATTACTTTCAAAATGTGGACTAATAAACTTATTTAAATTAATATATAAATCATATATTATATCTTTATAATTTGATATACATTTTTCTGTTGCTTGATTAATTATTTCACTACAATCAACAAATTCATTTAAATTAAATTTATAGTCTTTTGGTAAGTCATTAATATAATTTATAACAATATAAATAACTTTATATATATATTTTATAGCTTTTTGTATAGCAATATTTATATCTTCAATATAATCATCATTTACAGTAATACAATTATATGTATTATATTCTATAAATTTATTATCATTATTATCAATAACGCGTCTAATGAATGCTCCACCTTTTACTTTCTTTTTAATCTCATCTCCAAAACAAAATGCTAATAAAAAGCAAATAAAAGCTATTAAAAAGATAATAGCTATAACTATATTAATCATTTTTACAAAAAAAAACTATAATATTATTATAAAAAATCAATTTTATATATCAACTATTACAATTTATTTTTATATTCTTCTGTTATATTATTTTGTTTATTTAATTCTCTTTGTTTAAATTCATTTAACTCATTTATAGTATCAAATAATTCTGCTCCAACTGCATCACGTTCTGGATAATAATAATTCATTTTATCGTTATCTTCTAATTCTTTTATTTTACAATATTCTTCTTTATATTTTTCTATTTCATTTTGATTTAATTGTTTAACAAATTTACCTACTAAATGTCTATTATTATTCATATCATAATAATCTTCTAAAATAAAATATTTATCTGGATGAAATTTACTTTTATCATGAATATTTTTTGATTTATCATTATATATACATTTGTGAAATTTACCTTCAATACATCTATTGCCTAAATGATTATAATAATTATTTACACAATAATCATCTATGTGAAATACACTACCATAGATAAATTTATTATAATATCTATCTATATTAATATCATCATCAATATTATAAATTAATATATTACTCATTTATAAAAATAAATAAAAATAAATATTTTTAAGTATATTAATTTTATTTAATTGAATTTATTTCTTTATGCATTTTATTAGTTAATTCATTTACTCTAGAATTAATTTTTATTTTATTATGAACATTACTAATATTTATACCTTGTCTTTCATATAAACTTTTATAAGTATTGTTTTGAATATATAACTTTTCTAAATTTTCATCTGCTAATAACAGTAATCGATATTCTAATTTAGTTAAATATTTTCCATATATCTTATTATCATAAATATAAATAATTATATACATATCTTCATTATATTGTTTAATTATTTTGAATATAATATAACTAATTATTAATAATCTTTTTACTTTATAATTAGCATTAACATCTACAAATATTTTACTATAATCAATATTATTTAAATCGATTGTATTAGATATATTATCTAATTCATCTGTAAAATTATTTAGATATGTAAATATATGACTATCTGAATAAATTATATTTCCATCAGCTAATTTAAATAATAAATATTTATTATTAAGATCATTTATATTAATAATATTTAATATTAATTCAATAATATATTTTGGAATAGTTGATATTATAAGTAATTCTTTAATATTATTAATATAATAAGATAACTTATTAAAAACTGTACTTAATATATATGATATTATTTATTTGTTTATTCTTGATTATATAAAAATAAATTATAATAAATGTAAATTTAATTACTTACATTTACATTTAAATCCAGGTATTAACATAATATTTTGATTATATCTAATTATATTTTGTTTTTTGTCATTTATTTTTTGTTTATTTTCTTTTTGTGAATTATATATAACATTT
>CAZJPL010000072.1:0-3381 GCA_964547945.1 uncultured Anaeroplasmataceae bacterium | reverse complement strand
ATCTCATAAAAATGAATTTGATAAATATGCTAATAAAGAAGTAGTAATAGGATAAATATTCCATCTTTAAACTATTTAGTTATTTTTTTTATAAAAACTTGTCAAACAAAAATTTTTATTATATAATAAAGAAAAGGGGGAATCGATACGAAAGTTGTAAAACCAGCTGAAACATATGAAATACGTACTGATTCTACTGGAAATGTAGGTTGTACTATAAATGGTATATGTTAGTATAATATGCACAGGGCTAATTCCCTGTGCATATTTACTAAATACTACTCAATATTTTCTTATTTTAAAAGTATAATATAAACAAAGAGCAGAAGTTTAAAAAATTAGGTGAGGTTTATGAAAGTAGGAAAAGTAATTAGGCAAAATTGCCATAATAAAACTTTAATATTTACAGGTATTGTCATTGTAATAATACGTTATATATTAATAATAGGTTTATCTAGTATTTTAAGTAATATTGTAGCTGATATTGAAAATAATTCATTAAATATAAAAGAAACTCTTTATATTGCTGTTCCACTATTACTTTGTTTTTTAGCAGTTACATTTTTATCAACCTATTCATACAACATGACGTATGCTAAAACATCAAGAGACATTGATGCTTTTTCTACAAGTAATATTTTAAGATTAAAACCGAAATATTTTAAAGATCATTCAGTTGGAGAAATTCTTAGACTTAATAAAGTAACTACTAAAGAAGTAGCTTTATTCTATATGGATTTTTACTTTCAAACAATAGCTGATGGAATTAGTTTATTAGCTATGATTGGAGTTTTATTTTATTATAATTATATTATAACTATCATATTAATTATTTGTATAGTCATACTCTATTTATTAATTTCAAAAATATCCATATATGCGGCTCAATTTGCAGCAATATATGGAAAAGAATCTGCACTTATAAATGGTGAAACTAATCAGTTAATTAATAATCATAAAATTATAACTATGTTAAAAACAGAAGAATTTTTTGTAAAAAGATACTCAAATATGGTTGATGAGAAAACATATAAATATTTTAGAAAGTATTTATATTATCAAAATTTGTACGTAGTCATGACTAATTTTTTAACATATATTTTACCTTTTATAGTATTGATTTTCGGACTTTTACTAAAAGATTATTTACTTATATCTACTGGAATTGTTTTAGCTATGTATACCATTGTCGGAAATATTCAAGAGCCAGTTAGAATTTTATCTAAAATATCTGGAAGATATAAAGAAAATAAAGAAAATGAAAAATTAATTGCTGATTTAATTCTAGCTACTGCTGAAGTAAAGAATTATACTTTAGAAGAATTTAATAATTTAAGTTTTAATTCTAAAGGTATAACATTTATGGATAAACATATTTTAGATAATGTTAATTTTGAGATTAATAAGGGTGATTTTGTCTTATTAAAAGGTGAATCAGGGAGTGGTAAATCAACTATTTTAAAATATATTATGCAAGAAGAAAAAGATGATAACATAAGTATTTTAGTAAATGGTAAATCGGCAAATAATTATGATTACAATAATATTATTTTAACAGTTACTCAAGAAAATTATTTGTTTAATGATACCATTTTACAAAATATTACTTTAGGTCAAACATATAAAGAAGAAGAATTAAATGAAATATATAAAGTATGTGAACTTGAAGATTTTATAAAACATTATACAATTAATAAAGTAATTGATAATGCTGATTCTAATATTTCAGGTGGAGAGAAACAAAGAATATGTTTGGCTAGAATTCTAATTAAAAAACCAAAATTATTGCTTATTGATGAAATAACTGCCTCATTAGATAAAGCTACATCAGAGATTATAGCTAAAAATATCTATGATTATGCTAGAAAATATAATATTACTATATTATCAATATCTCATAAAAATGAATTTGATAAATATGCTAATAAAGAAGTAGTTATAGGATAAATAATTAGAAGGGTTGGGGAGTCCATATGAAAGTAGGAAAAGTAATTAGACAAAATTGTCATAATAAAACTTTAATCACCTTATGTATAATAACATCATTAATTTATTACGGCTCAACAATAGCTTTATCAATAATTGTAAGTAATATGATTGCTGATATTGAAAATAATTCTTTAGATATAATAAAAACTCTTTATGTCGTTCTTCCATTATTTATATGTGTAATGTTAGGATTATATTTTTCAAAATATACTTATGTTATGCTTGCCGCTAAAACTTCTAGGGATATTGATATTTTTTCTACAGCTAATATATTAAAATTAAAACCAGAATACTTTAAAGATCATTCAGCTGGTGAAATCATAAATATTAATAAAAATGTAACATTAGAAGTAGCTTACTTTTATATGGATCTACCAGTTCAAATTATAGGTAATGGAATTAGTTTATTAGCTATGTTTGTTGTACTATTTTATTACAATTATATTATAACAATTATATTAATAGCTTTTATAATAATAGTTTTTTTATTACTTTCTAGAATAACAAAATATGTTGCTATTTATAGCGCTAAATTCACTGAAGAATTGAGTATCTTAAATGGTGAAACTAATCAGTTAATTAATAATCATAAAATTATAACTATGTTAAAAAAAGAAGATTATTTTGGTGATAGATATACTGATTTACTTAATGAAAAAGCATATTCATATTTAAAGAAGTGGAAATTATTCCAAAGTTTATACAATACTATGTATTCATTTTTAATATATGTTTTACCTTATATTTTATTAGTTATTGGTCTTATATTAAAAGATTATTTATTAATTAGTGTAGGTGTAATAATAGCTATGTATTCTATAATTGGTAATATTCAAGAACCAATTTATTCACTATCTGAACTTTATAGCACATATAAAGAAAATAAGGGAAAAGAGAAATTAATTGCTGATTTGATTCTAGCTACCACTGAAGTAAAGAATTATTCTTTAGAAGAATTTAATAATTTAAGTTTTAGTTCTAAAGGTATAACATTCATGGATAAACATATTTTAGATAATGTTAATTTTAAGATTAATAAAGGTGATTTTGTCTTACTAAAAGGTGAATCAGGGAGTGGTAAATCAACTATTTTAAAATATATTATGCAAGAAGAAAAAGATGATAACATAAGTATTTTAGTAAATGGTAAATCGGCAAATAATTATGATTACAATAATATTATTTTAACAGTTACTCAAGAAAATTATTTGTTTAGCGATACAATTTTACAAAATATTACTTTAGGTCAAATATATAAAGAAGAAGAATTAAACGAAATATATAAAGTATGTGAACTTGAAGATTTTATAGAACATTATACAATTAATAAGATAATAGATAATGCTGATTCTAATATTTCAGGTGGAGAGAAACAAAGAATATGTTTGGCTA
>CAZJPL010000071.1:0-3519 GCA_964547945.1 uncultured Anaeroplasmataceae bacterium | reverse complement strand
GCCTAATCGCTTCCTTTATTTTTTTGGGTGCTTAATTTAACTTTCTTTAAATTCTTATCCAATTCAACTTTTTTATTTAATAAAAGATTAGTACTATTACTAATATTAGAAATTCTATTCTTATTATAAGATTTCTTAATTAATTTTTTCTTAACAGTATTAAGACTCTTATTTTTATTATAAGTGTTCTTTTCTTCCTTTAAATTTGCTTTTTCAAGTATTAAAGTCTTGTTATAATTTAAAGGTATAGTTTCAATATCATTATTTAATCTATCCTTATAACTAGCCAAATTTTCTTCATTATTAGCTACTTCATCTTTATAATTGTCATTAATATTAGTGATATCGTTTTTAAAATCTTTTAAATATTTATTAGTAATATTTAAATAATTATTTCTAGAATAAGATATATTATCAGTAATAGAATATACTTCTTTATAAAATACTTCTTTATAAATCTTAAAATCTGCTTCATTAGCTTTAAACTTTTTATTATATTTATTAATTAAATTTAATTTATTAGCTGTATATTTATTATCTAAATCAGCTGAATCATCTTTTACTTTATTTAATTCAAGTAATACATTATTTAAAGTTTTAGTATAAGTCTTTTTAACACTTTTTAAACTTTTTAATTGCTCCTTATAATCTTTTCTAAGATCACTTTTATATAAATTAACTATACTATTTTTCTTAGCTTCATATTGTTTTTTATTACCATCATTATATAGATTAAACATATTTATATATTTATTTCTACAATTTTCCATAAATAAGGCTAATTCAGTAAATAATTTTTTATTATCCTGATCAATATTATAATTAGTAATATATTTAGTTTTTAAATTGCTAAGCAAATTAGTCATATGGCTTAAAAGTTTATTAGCAGAATTAATTAAATTATATGAATATTCATATTCATCATGTTTTTCGATATTTAATTTATCTATAACTTTATAATGTTTAATTTTAGTATTTTCTATTTTTTTATTTGTTTGTTTAATAAGTTTTTTATTTATATTTATTTTATGATTAATACTATTAATCTTTCTTTTAAAATTAAAATAATCTAAATAAATATTTATATATTCCTTATCAAATAAATTTTTAATAGAAGAAGTATAATTATTTTTTAATTCCTTTATTTCATTCTTTTTAGTAGTAAATTGATTAATAGTAGATTTATATTTTCCTATTATCTCTTCTAAATTCTTAATATATTTTTCTAAATTAGAAATATTATCTTTTAATTCTAGATTCAATAAAGTCTTACGCGAATTATAAGTATCTTTAGTTTCATTTTGAATTATTTCATCAATTAACATAATCTCTTCTTTAGTAAAATCACTTAACATTTTATTAATATTATTAAAGAAGAACTCAGATATATATTTAAATAAGTCTTCATAATCTTCGCTTTCTAATCTATCTTTAAATAAATTAGATAATTTAATATAAAAATCTAAAGTGTTTTCTAATGTGTAGAATAAGTAAAGACCATTTTGAACTAGATTAACAGAACATAATCTAAACATACGACAATTTTGATTTAATTCTAGTAAAGAATTATTTTTGATAGTATAACTCTTTTGGAAAGTAGAATGATATTTTTCTTTAATCCTAGCCTCATCAATTTTTCTAACATAATTTAATCTATTTAAACTAAAATTAAGATTTTGTTCATTCAATTTTAAGTTTAAAAGATCAATATAATAATCATATTTTAGTTTAATTATATTTTCTTCTAAATCCTTATGTAAATTAATAGAATTTTCTTTATATTTATAAACTAAATTATTGTAATCTAATATTTTAGCATTACGGTCTAATTCTAGATTAGTAACTATTTGTTCTAAGCGTCTTTGTATAAAAGAAGTTTTATTTAAATAATCTTCCCTTAAAGAAATAGTATTAGTTATTTTATTTTCTTTAGCTTTTAAATTAGCTATATTAATCTTAATTTCATTAGTTGAATATTGATTATTTACTCTTAATAAATTAATTTCTTTATCATATTCAGCTATTTTTAAATTAGAATTATTTTGAATTTTAGCTAAAGAATAAGTATATTCATTATTAATATTCGCTTCATTAATAGCTATTTGACTAGCTATATAATTACCTAATAATTTATTATTATCTTTAATACCTTGAAATTCAACTCTAGCAACTTCTAAAGCATAATCTTTATTAATTTCAGCTATCTTTTTATTATATTCATATAATTTCAAGTTTTGAGCATAGCTTTGATTTAAAGCTTCAGTTTTAGCCTCAAACTTTTCTTTAGCATCAGCTAATTTTTCATAATAACTATTAATTTTTAATTTATGTAATTTTTTATTAACTGATTTAATTTTAAAACTATCATGGCTTAAGTTATTACTTTCTTTTAAATAATTATTTAATTCATGAATTAATTGATAATAAGTATATAGGTAATTTCTTTTAGTCTTTTCTAATTCTTTTTTATGAATTTTACTAAATTCTTCTAAATTATCATCATATTCTTTTAACTCAAATACGAAATTACCCAATATTTTTTGAACTTTGGTATTATAATCTTCTTCAAAGAAAGCTAATTGTTTAGATATATCATTTTGTTTAATTAAATTACTTTCTTTTTCACTTTTAATCCTTAGATTTTTCTCAGTAGTTAAAGTATTAATTTCCGCATTAGTTTTAGTTATATCTAATAATTTCTTTTGAGTTATTTCACTAATATTATTTTGATGAGTATCATAGAATTCATTTAATTTAACTTGAAGTTCTTCAATCTCTTCTTGAAGTTTTAAAATAGTCTGATTATCATTTTCATTAGACATTACTATTTTTCTAGAAATAGAAGAATGAACGTTGTTAATATTTTTCTTAGATCTATTTACTTTAAAATCTATATTTTCTGAGTATATCTTTTTAGATTCTAAAACACTGTTTTTTAGGCGTTCTATATTTAGCTTATAAGCCTCTTTTATAAGAGAAGTATTAGCTAGAACTTTTTTAGTTTTAATATCAATATTCTTTTTAATATCACTTACGTTATTTTTATAGTTTCCTTGTAAAATAGCTATATCTTCATTAATACTATTTATCACTTTAATAGTATTTTTTTCTATATTTGATATTTGATATAAGTATTTATTTTTAATTTCTTCAGTAAGCTTACTATAACTAGCTTTAGACTGTTCTAGTCTTTCGTTTATTTTATTAATACTAGATATATATTTTTCATATTCTTTATTTATTTTATTTGTTAAATCATCTAGTAATATATTAATTTCTTTATTTAGATTATTATCTATAACCTCTTTATCATGATAGGTTTTTATTAAGTATAAAAAATCATCTTTAAAAATATGAAATAAAAGATTTTTATGCAAAATAATCACCTGCCTTTTCAAATGTTTTTTTACCCTATAATTATACCTTATAGACTAAAAAATAGCAAAAACTTATTCTAAATAATAATTATATGTTAGAAGAGAAAAAGTAAATAGTGTAAATCTATTTTAGATTATGGTA
>CAZJPL010000070.1:0-3566 GCA_964547945.1 uncultured Anaeroplasmataceae bacterium | reverse complement strand
AATTCTATAATAGATAATATTAAAGTCAGCTTTAAGCTGGCTTTTTTGTTTTAAAAAGCACCTTTTTTAAGGTGCTTTATTCTTTATTATTATATAATTTCTTCTTTTTTCTTTTACGTACTATAATTACGATAACTACTATTATAATAATTGTAATTATTAAAATAGGTAAAATAGTAGGTAACATTAATATTATAGCGAAAATTAAATAAGGATTTTTTAAATAACCTATAAAAGATTGCCACTTATTTAGACCTATAGTTATTTCTAAGATATCTACAGGAATAGAATCAGATTTATATTGATAAGTCTTATCAGCTATTTCTTCAAAATCAATATTAGAACTTTTTAAAACAGGCATATTACTATCTAAATATAAATTAATAGTTAAATCACTAAAATCTTCCCACATATTAGCAGGAGCTAAATAATAACTTAGAGAACCGTATTTATTATTATCCGTTCTTTCTGGATAACCACCTAATAAATAAGTATATGAAACTACAACTTCTACTTCTTCAAAAGCTTCAAAACTCAATTCAAAATTAATAGCTTGAACTATTAAATCATAATAATCATATTCATCTTCTACTATGACAAATTCCCAATCTTCTATAGATACCGATGAAATGTCAAATGTATAATAAAGTTCTATAGTATAAGCTATCTCCTCGCCATTTAAAGTTACTGATACTTCTTCGCCTTCTATATTAGGTGTTATAAACATAGAAGGTGTAGTTATAAAATATTCTTGTTTATTCTTCATTGTATAAGTAGCTTTTATTTCAGCTAAGTAATTATTAAAAGTAACATCTAAAACTTCTTTAGTTACACTTATATCTTCATTTTTTTCAAAACTTATAGTAGTAGCTATACTATCTTCAGTTGGGGCAGCCATATTAGCAAATACTTTAATAGGAAAAATTAAGCATAGTAAAATAGCTAATATTAAAATTACTTTTTTCAATAAAGATCACCTTCTTTGTTTAATTATAGCATATATATATATGTAAAGTTAATAAATTTAATAAGTAGATGAGATATATAAATAATTATTCCTAAGACTACTAAATTTATTTATATATAAAACTATTATTTTTCCTATAATTAAGGGAAATTTTAGACTTTTCTAGATGTTATTTATATACTTTTCTATATAAGTTAGATTATTACACTAATATTCAAAATTAAAATTATAGACACAATTAAATTAATTTTTATCTTCTTTTAACTTTGAAATCATATAAATAATATAACAACCTAAAAATGCTATTTCTAGAAAGATTGCTGGCGGATAAATATAAATAAATGTTCTCCAACCATAAACGCTATCACCCCAAAAATAGCAACAGATACCAAATAAAACAATATTAATTAAAAATAGCCAACAAAAAATTTTGAATGGTTTCATTTTTACTACCCTCCGTAACATCAAACTTATTTTACATTAAAACCAGATAAAACTAAATATGTTAAGATAAGTTTTTCTACTTTCATAACTTAATATAATGCCAAAAAGAAAAAACAGCCAACCCATAAGTTAGCTGTATTATATATTATTGATTTTTTTGTCTAGCATCAAATTTCTTTCTTTCGGTTGTATCTAGAATTTTCTTTCTTAATCTAACATGTCTTGGGGTTATTTCTACTAATTCATCTTCATTAATAAATTCAAGACAAGCTTCAAGAGACATGATTCTAGGCTTTTTAAGGACTACTGTTGAATCTTTAGTAGCTGAACGAGTATTAGTTTGTTGTTTAGCTTTAACGACATTTACGGCTAAATCTAGGTCTTTATTAGCTACACCGACTATCATGCCTTCATAAATCTTTTCACCAGGATAGATAAACATAATACCTCTATCTTCTAATTTACCTATTGAATAAGCTGTTGATTCACCATCATCCATAGATACTAAAACCCCATTTATTCTCTTAGCTACATTAGTTTGTTCTAAAGGTCTATAATCTAAGAAACTATGATTTAGGATACCATAACCTTTAGTAACAGTCATGAAATCAGTATTAAAACCAATTAAACCTCTACTTGGAATATGATAAATTACTCTAGATTGAGTTTCTGTATTAGTCATATTAATAAGTGTCCCATGTCTATTACCAAGTATTTCAATAACTGAACCAATCGCGTCACTTGGAGCATCTATTATAGCTTCTTCATATGGTTCATAAGTTATACCATCTATTTCTTTTAAGATTACTCTAGGTCTAGATACTTGTAATTCATAACCTTCTCTACGCATATTTTCAATTAAGATACCTAGATGTAATTCCCCTCTACCAGATACTATCCATTCTTCTTGTTTAGCTATTCTTTCAACCTTTAAAGAAACATCTTTTTCTACTTCTTTTAATAGTCTTTCTTCTATTTTAGAAGCTGTAACTAATTTACCATCTTGACCACAAAAAGGACTAGTATTAGTACCAAAAGTCATTTGAACTGTAGGTTCACTAATATGTAATTTTTCTAGAGGCATTTCTTTACCTGGATCACATAAAGTTTCCCCGACATTAATATCTGTAATACCTGATACTGAAGCTATATCTCCAGCTTTAACTTCAGATACTTCTAATTTATCTAAACCTCTAAAAGTATATAATTTTTGAATTCTATATTGTTTAACAGTACCATCTAATCTACAACAAGATACCATAGAACCATTTTTTAATGTTCCTTGAGTTACCTTACCTATACCCATTCTTCCAACAAAATCATTATAATCAAGTAAACATGGTTGGAATTGTAATGGAGCTTCACTATCCATTTTAGGAGCTGGAATATTATCTATAATCATGTCAAAAAGTGGATTCATTCCAGGTTCTTGATCACTTGGGTTATCAGATAAAGATGAAGTTCCATTTATGGCTGATGTATAACATACTGGGAAATCTAATTCATCTTCATCACAACCTAGATCAATAAATAATTCTAATACTTCATCTAATACTTCAACTGGTCTAGCGCTAGGTTTATCTATTTTATTAATAACTACTATAGGTTTTAAATGAGCTTCAAAAGCTTTCTTTAAAACAAATCTAGTTTGAGGCATAGTTCCTTCATATGCATCTACTACTAAAACAACCCCATCAACCATCTTCATTATTCTTTCTACTTCACCTGAAAAATCAGCATGTCCAGGAGTATCTAAAATATTTATTTTAGTATTATTATAAACAACAGCTGTATTCTTAGCTAAAATAGTTATTCCTCTTTCTCTTTCTAGAGCATTAGAGTCCATAACTCTTTCCATAACTTGTTCATTTTCTCTAAAAGTATGAGAAAATCTAAGTAATTGATCTACTAAAGTTGTTTTACCATGATCGACATGGGCTATTATCGCAATATTCCTTATATCCATTATCTTCACCTTTTCTTTAAACAATCCTAAATATTATCTAGCTTTTAGAAGTATTTTTCAATATCAAATATAAAATTGTTTTTAATTATTTAACTTTTTTCAATTAAAAAAGGCACTATATATAAGTATAGCTTATATAAAGTAGCCTATTTATTCATAAGTTCTCTTTTACTAGTAGATTTAATAAAC
>CAZJPL010000069.1:0-3640 GCA_964547945.1 uncultured Anaeroplasmataceae bacterium | reverse complement strand
ATGAAATTACTCCAGGTAATTTTATTTTTAGAACTCGTGAATTTGAACAAATGGAATTAGAGTTCTTTACAAAACCTGGTACTGAGATAGAATGGTTTAATTATTGGCGTCAATTTTGTATGGATTTCTTAGTATCTATAGGTGTAGAAGCTGATAAATTGCGTTTTAGAGATCATGAAGAGGAAGAATTATCTTTCTATTCTAATGCTACTACTGATATTGAATTTTTATTCCCTTGGGGATTTGGTGAATTATGGGGTATAGCTAGTCGTACAGATTACGATTTAAAACAACATATTAAATATTCTAAGACAAGTTTAGAATATTTAGATCCTGATACTAATCAAAAATATGTTCCTTATGTCATAGAACCTAGTGTAGGTGTTGAAAGAATGATGTTAGCTGTATTATTTTCAGCTTACAATAAGGAAGAATTAGAAAAAGATAGCAGAATTGTTTTAAAATTGCATCCTGTGCTTGCTCCTTACAAGGCAGCTATTTTACCTTTAATTAAGAAAAATCATGCAGCTAAAGCAATAGAAATATATGAAAAATTAAGTGAAAATTTTGCTGTTAATTATGATGAAGCTGGTAATATCGGTAAGAGGTATCGCCGCAATGATGCAATAGGTACACCTTATTCTATAACTGTAGATGATGAAACTATTAACAATAATACAGTTACAGTAAGAGATAGAGATACTATGCAACAAATCACTTTAAAAGTTGATGAGTTAGAAAGCTTTTTAAGTAGTAAAGTTAAATTGTAAGGAGGTTAACATGGAAGTAGCGAAAGATCTGATTACTAAAATTATTGAAGCTACTGACATGCACGCCCTTGTTAGTCCTTATGTAAAACTTCAAAAGTCTGGTTCTGGTTTTAAAGGATTATGTCCTTTTCATCAAGAAAAGACCCCCTCTTTTAGTGTATCTCAAGAAAAACACCTAGCGAAATGTTTCTCTTGTGGTAAAGGTGGTAGTCCTATTACTTTCTTGATGGAAATAAAACATATATCTTTCATAGAAGCTGTAAAAGAACTAGCTGATATGAATAATATTAAAGTTGATTTTGCTGATTCAAAGAATAAGGCTAATTTAGAATTAGAAAAATATTATGCGATGAATGAATTAGCTAATCAATTATTTGTTAGGAATCTAACAAGTACTAAGTCTGGAAAAGTAGCTTATGATTATTTACTAAGTAGAGGTTTAGATGATAAGACTATAGCTGAATTTAAAATAGGTTTAGCTCCTCGCGATGGTAAAATGCTTTATAATCTATTAAAACAATCTCAATATTTAGAAATAGATATGGTTAATTTGGGATTAGTTAGAAATGTAGATAATGATTATCAGGACTTTTTTGTAAATAGGATAACTTTTCCTATTTGTGATTCAAGAGGTAGAATAATTGCTTTTTCAGGTCGTGATTATACAAACACATCTCAAGCTAAATACATGAATAGTATAGAAACACCAGTATTTAGAAAGAATGAAGTTTTATATAATCTAGATCTAGCAATCAATCATATAAGTCAAAAAAACAGAATTATCTTACATGAAGGTTACATGGATGTTATTGCATCTTATCGTAGCAACCTAAAAGAAGTTGTGTGTTCTATGGGAACCCAGCTTACTCAAAACCAAATTAATCAAATTAAAAGATTAACTAATAATGTCATAATAGCTTATGACTCAGATGATGCTGGTATAAAGGCAACCTTAAGAGCTGGTGAGCTTTTAATTAAACAAGGCCTAAATGTATCAGCAGTTAAACTAGATAAAACTAAAGATAGTGATGAATATGTAAAAAAATATGGTATAGATGCTTACTATAATTATTTTACTAGTCATATTGTTAGTTTTATTGATTATGTATTTCAAGTTTTATTTAATAATCTTGATATAAATAATATTATTGATGTTGAAAGAGTTAAAGGTGAATTCTTTAATTATTTAAGATTATATAATTCTAATTTAGTAAGTGAAAAATATTTAGTATTATTAGCTGATAAACTAGGGGTATCCTATAATACTATTAATTTAGATTATGGCAAGGTTAATAAAAATATTATACCTACAGCTCCTATTAATAGAGATATTAAGATATCTAAAGAAAAAAGAATTAATTTCTATGAATATAGAATATTTGATTATGCTAAATCAGATATTAATATAGCTAAAGAAATAGATTCATTTTTAGAGAAGAATAATAATCTTGTAGGACTAAATCAAAATATTCTTAAGTTATGGCAAGAATTAATAAATTATTATGAAAATAATTATTATTTTCAAGAAGAAGAATTTATTTCTATTTTAAAACAAAAAAATATGTATGAAGTTTACTATAATATGATAGAAGAAGCTGAAAAGTTTAAGAATAGCTTAGATATTCCCTATAGTAAAAAAGATTTAGAGGATTGTCTTAATAAAATAGCAAGTAATGCTAATTTAAATAAATTAGCTAACTTACAAAAAGGTATAGTAGATAATTCTAGTGATGAAGTTAAAAAAGATTTAACCTTAAGGAAATTTGAATTACGCAAAAAATGTGAAAGGAAGTAAGGCTAGATGGATTTTGAAAAGGTAATAAAGGAATTAGAAGAATTAGCTAAAAGTAATGATGGATTTGTTTATGTAGAAGATTTATTAAAATACTGTCAAGTTGATTCAGAAGATTATGATAAGTTAGAAAAAGAATTACGACTAAAAGAAATAGAAGTAATTACTAATCCAAATATTACTGATGAAGTATTAATTGACTTAGTCGAAGAAGAACCTAATATTAAAGATTTAGTTGAAGAAGAGCCAATTGATATTGAAAAATTTGATACATTACCACCTACTATTAAAGTAGATGATCCTGTAAGAATGTATTTAAAGGAAATAGGTAAGGTTCCTCTAATAGATGCTGAAACAGAAACCATCTTAGCTAAAAAAGTAGTAGCTGGTAATGAAGCTCAAAGAAAATTAGATTCTAATGAACTTGAAGGCGAAAATGTAGATGAATTAGTAAAATTAGTTGAAGAAGCTAAGTTTGCTAGAGATAAATTAGTTAATTCAAACTTACGTTTAGTAGTTTCTATAGCTAAAAAATATACTCAACGTGGTCTTCAATTTTTAGATTTAATTCAAGAAGGTAACATGGGTTTAATGAAGGCTGTTGATAAATTTGATTATAATAAAGGTTTCAAATTTTCAACTTACGCTACTTGGTGGATTAAACAAGCTATTACTAGAGCTGTAGCTGATCAAGCTAGGACAATCAGAATACCTGTTCATATGGTTGAAACTATTAATAAACTTGTTAGAGTTCAAAGACAATTAGTTCAACAACTATCTCGTGAACCAACTGCTGAAGAAGTAGCTGCCGCTATGGAAATTGAAGTAGAAAAAGTTCAACAAATTCAAAAGATAGCTCAAGAACCAATATCTTTAGAATCTCCAGTAGGTGAAGAAGAAGATTCATCATTAGGTGATTTCGTTGCTGATCCTCAAGCTATTGATCCATATGAATATACTACTAATGTTAAATTAAAAGAAGAAATAGATAATGTACTAACAATGCTTACAGATCGTGAAGAAAGAGTTTTACGTCTTCGTTTTGGTCTAATAGATGGTAGACCTAGAACCTTAGAAG
>CAZJPL010000068.1:0-3758 GCA_964547945.1 uncultured Anaeroplasmataceae bacterium | reverse complement strand
CTTCTTGATTAAGTGTTAAGTCAATCATATATAGTGATCCGTCATCATATAAACCAGTCCTATATTTATGGTCAGTAAGACTACAAGTGAATTCCATTTCTTCAAAATACTTCTCATTACCAAAAAGAATACGACTATCTTTAATCATTTCTTTTTCTTCTTTGTAGTCAGCATCTTTATCTAAATTGCGTGGTCTTATATATCCATCAAAATTACCCTTTTTTGCTAAATATCTAAGGGTTTCAAGTGCTTCATCAAGAGACATGACATATAATGGTCGAGGTCTACCAAACTCAGGTCGCCAATAGCCTGATAATCTTCTATTTGGATATTTTTCTTCAATACATTTTTGCAAACCATCAGGAAGATGAAAACTACCAACAAAATAAGCATATAATGTACGGTCAAAAGGTGTATTCAAAATTTCCTTGCTTCCATTAAAATAAATTGCTTCACCTATATTATCGCTATAACTAGTTTCAGCAAACTCCACATATTCCAAAAATGAAGGATTATGATAAACAAGAATCGCCTTTTTTCTTGTACTTTGATCTAAACCATTAATAAAAGGTTTATCAGCTCCAGCGAAATTCATTTCTTTCATTTCTTCTATAGTCTTCCAAGCAGATTCAGTATGTTCAGTTAATTCTAAATTACCACTAATAAGTTCACATCTATAAGCATACATCGTAATACTAAAACCTTCATAAGGTGGCATATCAGGATATATGTAATCAGTCATGCCTATATAAGATATTGGCTCTATTATAGAATTTAGTTCTTCTTTAATCTCTCTAACTATAGTTTCTTTATGTGTTTCATTAGCTTGTACTTTTCCACCTGGAAACTCCCAATAACCTTCTAAAGCTCTACCAGGCCCTCTCTTACAACAAAAATATTTGCCATACTCTTTATCTTTGTATATTAATGCACAAACAACTTCCAAATGTTTCATATAAACACCTAACTTTCTATAGTTTCTGGTATTTCAAAATCAAAATGTAATTCATAAGGTACTTCATTATCTAATACTATATCAAATAATAAAGTATCTCTCCTTTTAATGCTACCATCTTTTTCTAATGTGTCTACATATGATTCTCTACAATTTGTAAATTTACCAGTACCAAAATAAGTAAATGGTAAAGTTACACCATCTTCATCATCCATTTTTCTAACAAATAAATGAACTACTTCTGTATTTAATAATTTCTTACCTATACTATTATCTAAAGTAGTATCATTTTCTGATTCCCATTGGAAAATACCCTTATCTATAAACTTATCTTTGTAGTTAGTTCTTTCTTCTTTAGACTTATCTTTCTTAAGTCCTACAAAACAATAAGTAATTTTATTAGTAGTATCAAACTTAGTACCTTTTAAATACATTGTTTTTTCTTCTAGTAATTCTTTCATTATTTGTTCTTTATAATAATTAGCATATAATTTAAATGCAGTATCAAAATCTCCAAATTCAATATCATATCTTTTTAGGCCATATTCTAATAAATCTAATAGATATTCTTTTAAAGAAGTACTAATTTTATCTACATTTAATTTATTATCTACAACTACCTTATCTCTTTCTAAAAATAATAAAGCATTATTTAAAGTATTAATATTTACTCTAGAATTAAAACCTACTAATTTAGATAAATCTAAACTCTCTTCTAATAATTGATTAATAATTAAATATTCATCTACTCTAGTTAAAGGTAATAAATTAGATATAGTATCTATTAAAGAAACTTCATCTTTTTCAAATAAAGGTAGATTTTCTTCACCTATTTTTACTAGAAAAGAATAATAACTCATATTCTTCTTACCATTTAATTTAGATTTCATGAATCTAATTAAATTAGGAGCTATATCAGAATTTAGATATTCTACATGTTTAGGATAAGTATTTAATTTTAAATATTTCTTAAAATTCTTATAATCACTTTCTAAATACTTTCTAGCATTAAAATTAGTCTTATTTATATATTTTAGAATTTCTTCTCTAGATAATGAATCAATATTTATTATTACACCAGGTATATTAATATTTTTAAAATTTGAGTTAACTGCTTCCCTTAAATATGTTTTTTCTTGACCAGTATTAGTACCTAAAGAGCCTAAAGCTGTAGCTATTTGAACTGATCTATCATAATTATTACCGATAAAATCTAGAACTGTTACATATTCTTTACCTTCACATTTACGAAGACCACGACCTAATTGTTGAAGGAAAATAGTTGATGATTCAGTAGGTCTTAAGAATAAAACCATATTAACTCTAGGTATATCTACACCTTCATTTAAGATATCTACAGCACATATAATTTGAAGAGGATTTGTTTCATCTTGTAAATTAGAAAAAGCTTTAATTCTTTCACCCAAATCATTTTGACCAGTTAAAGCTACTGACTCATAACCAAATTCTATAAATTCTTCAGCTAAAGTTTTAGCATGAGCTATACTAGAACAAAACGCAATACATTTTAATTTATCAATATGTTTATATTTTTCTATCTCTTGAATAATAAATTCTATATTTTCTACTTTAGATATTTCTTTAGCTATCATAGTCTTATCTTCATAAGAATAATCAACTAATTTATCTCTAATACCATAATAATGGAATGGAACAACTAAATCATTAATTATAGCGTCTCTAAGCCTTAATTCAAAAGGAACATTAGCATCAAATAATTCAAATACATCTTCATTATCCATACGTTCTGGAGTAGCAGTTAAACCAAGTAAAAACTCAGGTTTAAAATAATCAATTATTGTTTTATATGAAGATGCAGTACTATGATGACATTCATCAATTACTATATAATCAAATTCAGTAGGTAAGAATTCATTAATATGTTTTGATACCATTATATTACTTGCAAAGATAAAATCAGCTTCTATATTTTGATTATCACCAGTATATAATCCGTAACTTCTCTTAGCACCAAATACCTTTTGGAATGTCTTTAAAGCTTCTACCATAATAGCATCTCTATGAACTATGAATAATAATCTTTTAGCATCAAAGTTTCTAGCGTCAAAAGCTGATAAATAAGTTTTACCAGAACCCATAGCTGCTACTACTAAACTCCTTTTAACACCTAAATCTCTATACCTTCTTAATTCTTTTAATGCACGTCTTTGCATAAGATTAGGCTTAACACTTTCAGCATTAAAATCAACATAATCCATATCCCATTTTTCAATGGCATAATCTAACATCTTTTTATAATCATTTATTAAATCTTTATTTAATAATAATGTTTTATCCCATAAATTATTAAATTCTTTAAATACATCTTCTAAAATACCTTTTTCTTCTTTTAAAAATAAAGATACATTCCACTCAATATTCTTAAGTAAAGCATATCTTGTAATATTACTAGAGCCAACAACAAACTTATAAGATTCACCTATTTCAAAGATATATCCTTTAGAATGAAAACCATTATCACCAAAACATTCTAAATCTAAATGACATGAAAAATTATTATATTTATTCATTAAAGATAAAAAGAATTCTAAAGAAGATATATCTGTAAAGTTTTGATAAGTACTAGTTATTAAATAACCTTTTACTCCTCTTTCTAAAGCTTTTACTATATCTTTTTCTATTAAATTTAAACCAGCACGTTTAATAAAACTTACTGAGAAATAAAAAGAATCACATTCTTCTAATGATTTCTTTATTTCATTTAAAAAAGTAATCTCAGTATAATTAGTTAAAAATAGGTTATCCATAAATACCTCCCAAA
>CAZJPL010000067.1:0-3836 GCA_964547945.1 uncultured Anaeroplasmataceae bacterium | reverse complement strand
TTTTTAAAGTCTTTATTTAGTTTAATTGTAAAAGATGCTATAAATTGGTATAATAAACTAATGAGGTGACAAAGAAGATGTATAATTTAATATTTTCTATTTTATCAATAGGTGCTTCTAGTGTCTTATGGTATTATTACGAGGTTAGTGATACTCTAGTTTCCAAAATAGTATATTCAATATTGGCAATAACTTTTTTAATATTAGGCTTATGTTGTGCTTTTTCTTTCTTTTATAAGAGGAAATTAAAAGAAATTGATAAATTAAAAGAACAAATAGAAGTTTGGTCTGATACTACTTATCATATAAATGCCGCTGGGGATATGGCTTTTCAAACTCTACCTATAGGTATTATGATATATGATAAGAACTTTAATATTAAATGGTTCAATGATTATGCTCAAAAATGTTTAAAGATGAGTTTAAAAGATGTTAATATTGAAGATATTAATGAGAAATTAAAACAATTTTTATTAAGTGAAGAGACTAGTATAACTATTTTAGAAAATGATAATTATTATGAATTTAGTGTTAAAAAAGAAAATAGAATATTATATTTCTTTGATGTTACTAAAGAAGTTGAATTAAAGGCAAAATATATTAATAGAAGTTTAGCTGTTGGTATTGTTGTTGTTGATAACTTAGATGAAAGTTTAAGAAAATATGACGTTCAAGATAGAACAGCTATTAGTGGTAAAATATTTGGGGAAATAGCTAATTGGGCTAGTTCTTATAATTGTTATTTTCAAACTTTAGATGATAATAGAGTATTAATTATTGGAGATAGAGAAGAATTAAATAAGATGGTTGATAATAAATTTGACATCTTAGATAAGGTTAGAAATCTCTCTAAATCTAATAGATTAAAAGCTACTGCGAGTATTGGTATAGCTTCTTATGATTTAAAACCTAATGAAGTAGGTAATTTAGCTTTAAATGCGGTTGAATTAGCTGAAAAAAGAGGTGGAGATCAAGCGGTTATTAATGTTCAAGGTTCTAAGATTAGATATTTTGGGGCTCAAGTTAATGCTGTTGAAAAAAATACTTTAGTTGCTGTTAGAATGCAGACTAATTCATTAAGAGATTTATCTGATATAAGAGATAAGATATTGATCATGACTCATAATAAGGCTGATTGTGATGCTATTGGATCTGTTTTAGCTGCTTATCGCTTGGTTGAAAATTTCTGGGATGAAGTAAAGATTGCTCTAGATTTTAAACATTTAGATGTTACTGCTAAAAAGGCTTATCAAATGTTATTAAATGAAGAGCCTGAACTACAAGATATATTTTTAGAAGAAGATGAAGCCCTAAATTATTTAACAAGCAACACCTTACTTTTGATGTGTGATACTCAGTCTCCTAGTTTAGCTATGTTTAAATCAGTTATTGATAAAGCTAATTATGTGGCAGTTATAGATCATCATAGAGTTGGTGATGTTGATTTTTCTAATGTTGAAATGAGTTACGTTGAAACTTATGCATCTTCAACAGTTGAATTAATAACTGAAATGTTTATGTTTACTAATGTTAAGGTTAAACCTATTGAAGCTACTATTATGTTATCAGGTTTAATTGTTGATACTAATTATTTTACTTATCGTACTGGTTATAGAACCTTTGAAGTAGCTTCTAATTTAAAAGAATTAGGAGCTGATATGGTTAAAGTTAAAATGATTTTAAGAGATTCTTATGAAGATGAGAAGATTATTTCTGAGGCTGTTGTTAGAGCTGATATTATGTTTGATAGATTTGCAGTTACTACTATAGATGAAATAGTATCTGATAGAACCTTATTAGCTAAGATATCTGATAGATTATTAACTATTGAGGGTGTAGAAGCAAGTTTTACAATTGCGAGAATTGGTGATGATGAAGTAGGTATTTCGGCTCGTAGTTTAGATGGTGTAAATGTCCAAATTATTATGGAAGAAATGGGTGGTGGTGGTCACCTTCAAGCCGCTGCTTGCCAGACTAAGAATACTACAGTTGAAGAAATGAAAGATGTACTTGTAAGAATATTAAGACGTGATTATGAAATCTTAGAAGGAGAAAAGAATATGAAAGTAATATTACTTAGAGATGTTAAAGGCAAGGGTAAGAAAGATGATATTATTGATGTTCCTAATGGTTATGGTAATTTCTTAATTAATAATAAAGATGCTATTATATATAATGAAGAAAACTTTAAACAACTAGAAGAAAATAAGAGACAGGAAGAAGAAGATAGAACAGCTAGAAGAAATGTCTTATTAAAATTAAAGGCTGATATTGATAATAAAACTGTTACTGTTTATATTAAACAAGGTGTTGATGGTAAATTATTTGGTCATGTAACATCTAAACAAATAGTTGAAGAGTTTGAAGCTCAAAATGGTATATTATTGGATAAGAGAAAATTAGAATTACCAGCTGATATAAATGCTATAGGTATTTATCAAGGTCAAATAAACTTAGATAAGGATATTCAAGCTACCTTCCAAATTAATGTTGTAGGCGTGTAACATGCAAAATAATATTGTAGTTCCTCAAAATGTAGAAGCCGAAATTGGTTTATTAGGTTCTATTTTATTAGATAGTAGTCTAATAAATAAGGTTGAAGGTAGACTTAGAGATAGTGATTTTTATGATTCTAAAAATAAGATTATCTTTAATGCTATTATTGATATATATCGCAGGGATATTGCAGTAGATATTACTACTGTTATATCCGAATTAGAAAATAAAAATAATTTAGTTAAAGCTGGAGGATATGAATATATCTCTCGTTTAGCGGATGCAAGTTATTCTCCTAGTAATATTGATAGTTATATTGCTTTTATTGAAGAAGCTAGTATTAGAAGAGATGCTATTAAATTATTACAAACTTTAGCTGAAAAAGGATATAATTCTAAAGTTAAAACTGATAGTTTTTTAGAAGATTTAGAATCTAGTGTATTTTCTCTTTCAAAAAGAAGAAAAATAGGTTCTTTTACTAGACTTAGAGATGTAACTCAAGTAGTTTTAGAAAAAACTGAGGCCATGTCTAAACAAAAGGAAATGGTTATTGGTTTAAAGACTGGTTTTAGAGAATTAGATAGATATACTCTAGGTTTACAACCAGGACAATTAATAATATTAGCTGCGAGACCTGGTATGGGTAAATCAGCTTTAGCTTTAAATTTAGCTACTAATATTGCGGCCAATAATAAAAAAGGTAAAGCTAGTTGTGCTATATTTTCTTTAGAAATGCCTAAAGAACAATTAGTTGAAAGAATGATAGCTAGTGATAGTAAGATTAATTTAAAAAACATTAAAACTGGTAACCTAAATAGTCAAGAATGGATAAGAATACAAGCTGCTTGTACTAAGTTAAATAGCTTAAATATTTATTTTAGTGATGATACTGGTATTACTGTAAGTAAGATTAAATCTGTTGCTAGACAATTGATGGAAACTGATGGCCTAGATTTTGTCGTAATTGATTATCTTCAATTAATAGATTCAGATGGTCATAGTAATTCAGTTGTTGAAGAAGTATCTAAGATATCTAGAGCTTTAAAATTAATGGCTTTAGAATTAAATATACCTGTTTTAGCCTTATCTCAATTATCAAGAGCTGTTGAGAAAAGAGAAAATAAAAAGCCTATGATGGCCGATTTAAGAGATTCAGGTCATATTGAACAAGATGCTGATATCATTTTATTTATTTATCGTGATGAAAAAGCTAATGAGCATTCCGAACGTAAAGGTGAAGCTGATCTTATAATAGCTAAGAATAGAAGTGGTACAGCTGATAATGAAATTCAATTATTATTTAGTGGTGAATATTCATCATTTAGAGATAAAGAATAATT
>CAZJPL010000066.1:0-3903 GCA_964547945.1 uncultured Anaeroplasmataceae bacterium | reverse complement strand
GACAGATTTTTACATCTGCCTTATATACTTATTATCCATAGTAAAGAAAGAACCTTTTGATTATGCAAGTGCAATTTATCTTGGTGATAAAATTGAAGATAGTTGGAAAAGTCAGTTAATTGATATAGCTAAAGAATTAAATATAAAAATATATCAAAGAGAATTAGATAAAATACTATCAAAATGGAAATATGTTGAAATAAAATACTGAAATAGTTTATTATTAGATTTCTTTATATAGCATTATTATTTTAATTGTGCTAAAATACTTGACAAAGGTTATAAACCTTTAGAAAGGTTAGGGATTATAATATGGATACTTATAAATTAGTAAGTGATTTAAGTTTTGAACGCCTAGGTGGTTCAAAAGATGAAGAAAAAGCAGTTGAAATTATAAAAGGTTATATTACAAAATTAGGTGGTACACCTATAGTAGAAGAATTTAATATACCTTATTCTTTTGTGAAAGAAGTTAGTTTAAAAGTTGGTAATATTATTTATCAAGCAACTGGTTTTAAGCGTAGTGGTAATATTGATGAAACTCTAGATTTAGTTATTCTAGATGATGTAGATACTATTGGTTATGTTAATGTATCAGGTAAGGCATGTTTACTTATTGGTCAATTTAACTATAAAGCTTATGAAGAATTATTAAAACAAGGTGTTAAAGCTATTATTGATATATCAGGAACAGTATATGATGATATTTTAACCACTGATTTAGAAGAAAAAACATTAAGAGAACGTCATTTAGCTTTTGGACAAGTGCCTTGTTTTACTATTAGAGCTATAGATGCTGAACAAATAGTAGAAAATGCTAAAGAAGATACTAAAGTTACTTTAAAATTAGTTCAAGAAGAAGTAAGTTTAGTAAGTCGCAATATAATAACTGAAATAAAAGGCGAAATAGATGATGAAATAGTATGCTTTACAGCTCACTATGATTCAGTACGTTTCTCTAAAGGTGCATATGATAATGCAACTGGTAGTGCAACTATCTTAGAAATGTATAAATATTTCTTAGAAAATAAACCATTAAGAACATTACGTTTTATTTGGTGTGGTTCAGAAGAACAAGGTTTACTTGGATCTAAAGATTATGTTGAAAAACATAGTGAAGATAAGATTAGATTATGTATAAATGTTGATATGACAGCTGTTAATCTAGGTAAGGATATTTGCTGTGTAACAGGTGAAGAAAAGATCTGTGGTTATATCGACTTATTAAGTAAAGAAGTAGGCTTCCAAATATCAGTTAAAGATGGTGTATATAGTTCAGATTCAACACCATTTGCTGATAAAGGTATTCCAGCTTTATCATTTGCTAGAATATCAAATCGTGGTGGTGCTCGTATTCACTCAAATAAAGATAATGGTAAATTCTTATCAGCTAAATATTTCTACAAAACTTGTGATTTCATTAAGACTTTTGCTAGTCATATGATATTTGCTAAAGTATTCCCTATAGCTAAAGTTATGCCAGAAAAAATGAAACAAGAAATAGATAAATACTACGGAAGAAATCAAAAAGATACTAAAAAATAATAAACAGCTAATTTATTAATAAAGCTAAATTATACTTTAGTTAAGCCTTAATTTATAATTATTATATTGGAAATTATTTGTTGTTAATATAATGATATATTGACATATAAACTAAAAAATATTACAATCTAATTAGAGGAAGCGAGAGCATACTCTGAGGTTTGTATTTGTTAAAGGATTAAAGTAAAAGGAAGTGTCTGCGAAACACTTCCTTTTTCAGTGGAGGATTGTATTTGCAAAGGTTCAATGACTATTTTTTGTCATTGTTACCGCCATTACTAGCTATGATGACGATAAACATCATCAATGCGAGTATGACTAAGTACTCCATTGAGTACCTCCTTTCTAAACTACAAAACCTCCACTTTTATGTCGAAGTTTTGACATACTATTACCTCCACTGGAACCTTCTTAGGGTTCATTATATTAATAGACAAATAAAGTAATTTTTTATATTCGTTTTAAAAAATCATTTAATAGGTCAAGTCATTTGTAATTTTTAAAACTTTCTTTTATAATTTAAATAGTAAGAAATGAGGGTTAAATTATGAAACAATTAATTAAAGATGATATATATTATGTTGGTGTAAGTGAACGTAAAATAACATTATTTGAAAATTATATACCTTTAGAACAAGGTGTTTCTTATAATTCATATCTAATATTAGATGATAAAACTTGTTTACTTGATACAGTAGATGAGAGTAAAGCCAAATATTATTTGAAATTATTACAAGAAACTTTATTTGATAGAAATTTAGATTATTTAGTTGTTCATCACATGGAACCTGATCATTGTGCTTTAATACTTGATGTATTGTATTATTATCCTGATGTTACTATTGTTAGTAATGCTCAAGTATTTAAAATGATTAGACAATTTTTCAATCTTGAAGTTGCAAATAGAATAGTAGTAAAAGATGGGGATACCTTAAAGTTAGGTAAACATGAACTTAAATTTATATTTGCACCTATGGTACACTGGCCTGAAGTAATGTTTAGTTATGATACTTATACTAAAACTTTATTTAGTGCTGATGCATTTGGTTCATTTGGTGCTTTATCTGGTAATTTATTTTTTGATGAAGTAAAAGATGATAATTATATTGCTGAAGCTAGAAGATATTATACTAATATAGTAGGCAAATATGGTTTAAATGTAGTTAATGCTTATAATAAAATTAAAGGTTTAGATATAGAAATGATTTGCCCTTTGCATTCATATTTATGGCGCAAAGATTTTAATATAATAATAGATAAATATCTAAAATGGGCTACATATACTCCAGAAGATAAAGAAGTAATAATATTATATGCTTCTATGTATGGTAATACTGAAGAAGTAGTTAATAGACTAGCTACTATCTTAGCTATAAAAGGTTTAAAAAATGTTAAAACTTATGATGTATCTAGAGTAGATGAAACTTATTTAATAGCTGAAATATTTAGAGTAAGTCATGTAGTACTTGCTAGTCCTACATATAATTTAAATATTTATCCTAAAATGAAAAGTTTAATAGATAATATAGTATCTTTAGGTATAAAAAATAGAACTTTCGCTTTAATAGAAAATGGTACTTGGGGAGCTAATTCTAATAAATTAATAAAAGAAGAATTAGCTAATTTAAAAGATACTACTATTTTATCTCAAGAAATTAGTATTAAATCTAGTTATAATAATTATGATAAAGCAAGTTTAATTAATTTTGCTGATATTTTAATTGATAGTGTTAACAAATAAAAAAAGGCTTTTAAAGCCTTTTTTTATTAATAATATTTAATTATTCTTCAATAATTGCTTCAACAGGACAAACAGCTTGGCAAGCTCCACAATCAATACAAGTACTAGGATCAATAACAGCTTGATCTTCTAATGTAATTGCTTCAACTGGGCATTCACCAACACATGATCCACATCCAATGCACACGTCAGTAACTTTTCTTGGCATAGTCTTTTCCTCCTTAAGTGAATTATAACAAAATCAAAAATGAAAGTCTATAAACCTAGTTCAAGATTAGCCTAGACTAACTTTATTAAATTAAAAGTTATTGCAAAAAAAAATAAATCAGTGTAAAATTATGACTGGAAATTGAAGGAGTTGAAATTATGATATATTGGTGGATTGCCTTAATAATAGGAATTGCTACATTATTAGTGGGAGCTATAATTGGTTTCTTTGTATCAAGATACTTTTTTGCTAGATACATGAAAAAACACCCACCTATTAATGAAAATATGGTTAGAGCTATGTTAAGTCAGATGGGTAGATCACCTTCTGAAAAACAAGTTAGAGCTATAATGCGTTCAATGGAAGAAAATAGATAAAAGAAAAACTTGGAGCAATCCAAGCTTTTTTT
>CAZJPL010000065.1:0-3957 GCA_964547945.1 uncultured Anaeroplasmataceae bacterium | reverse complement strand
CTACATTTCGTTTATAGCTTGAAACCCTTAAGTACTACTTAAAATTTATAGTACCCTAATTGTTACTATCATAGCTTTTATTTTATTAGAAAATCTTACTTAAAAGATCTCCTATATTTTTAACAGGAATAATTTCTAGTTTTTCTTTTACTTCTTGTGGTACTTCATCTAAATCACGTTCATTATCTTCTGGAATATATATTTTCTTTAAACCAGTTCTAATAGCGGCTATAGACTTTTCTCTTAATCCACCTATAGGTAAGACACTACCTCTTAATGTTATTTCACCAGTCATACCGATATTAGCAGGTACTGGTTTATTAGATAAGGCACTTACTAAGGCTGTAGTTAGGGTAACACCAGCTGATGGACCATCTTTAGGAACAGCTCCTTCTGGTACGTGAATGTGGATATCAATAGCTGAAAAATCAACATTTTTAATACCTAAATCACTAGCATGAGCTTTAACATAAGATAGGCCTGCCTGAGCTGATTCTTTCATAACGTCACCTAGTTTACCAGTTAGAATTAATCCACCTTTGCCAGGATAAGTAGTTACTTCTATATCTAGAGTGTCACCACCAAATTGAGTATATGCTAGACCTGTAACTATACCTACTTGATTTTCATTTCTTCCTTCGTTATTAAAATATCTAACTTTACCTAAATAATCAGCTAAATTATCAGGAGTAATAATAGTTTCTTTTACATCATTAATTAAGATATCTTTAACTGTTTTACGACATATTGCAGAAATTAATCTATCTAATTCTCTTACACCAGCTTCTCTAGTATAGCTTTGGATTATTTTTAACATAGCTTCATCAGTTATTTTTAACTTTTTATCATCTATACCATGAGCTTTTAATTCTTTTGGTAATAAATGTTTGAATCCAATGTTAAATTTTTCGTATTCAGTATAACTAGATAATTCAATAATTTCCATTCTATCTCTAAGTGGAGCTGGAATACTATCTAAACTATTAGCTGTAGTTATAAACATAACTTGTGATAAATCATAAGGTTCTTCTAAATAATTATCAGAGAAATTAGAGTTTTGTTCAGGATCTAATACTTCTAACATAGCGGCAGCTGGGTCTCCTCTATAATCTGAAGCCATCTTATCTATTTCATCTAGTAAGAAGACTGGATTAACTGTACCAGCATCTTTCATACCTTTTATGATACGACCAGGTAAGGCACCTACATAAGTTCTTCTATGACCTCTAATTTCTGATTCATCTCTTACGCCACCTAAACTTTGTTTAATAAATTTACGACCTAAGGCATCAGATATAGATTTAGCTAAACTTGTTTTACCAACTCCTGGAGGACCTGCAAAACATAAGATCGTAGATGGGTTTTTACCAGTCATCATCTTAACAGCTAAATACTCAATAATACGTTCTTTTACTTTAGTTAAGCCATAATGATTTTTATCTAAAGCTTTTTCTACTGATTTTAAATCTTTAGTATCTTCAGTAGCTTTATACCAAGGTAAGGCAATTAGCAATTCTAAATAATTTCTAATTATACCAGATTCAGCCATTTGATTATTAGTATTAGAATATCTTTCTAATTCTTTTAAAGCTTTTGCCTCAATATTTTTAGGCATTTTAGCTGCTAAAATCTTTTTACGTAATTCATCTACTTCTTCATCTTGACGAGCTTTATCACCTAGTTCAGATTGAATAGCACGCATTTTTTCTCTTAAATAATATTCTTTTTGACTTTCATCTATACTCTTTTTAACATCGCTATCTATTTTATTTTCTATTTCAATAATTTGACGAGCTTTAGCGATATCATTTAAGATATATTCTAATCTTTTACTTACACTTAATTCTTCTAAATATTTATATTTATCACCAGTTTTTAAATTATAAGCTATAATATCAGCAGTTTCTTCAGTAGTAAGACCTTGTTTTAAAAATCTTGATACTTCAGTAGGAGAATTAATAAATTCAGATGGTTTCTTTTGAAATTCTTGAATCACCCTTCTTATTAAAGCAACTTCTTCTTCATCAGCACTACTTACTGATTTTAATTTTTCATAATTTACTAATATATAAGGATTATCTGATTCATAATTTAAAATAGATACTCTATCAGTAACTTGAAATTTAACCTTATAATTACCATTAGGCATTTTAAGTTTTAACTGAATTTTAGCTAAAACTCCAATAGGATATATATTATCAACTGTTACATCAAGAGAATTAGGATCTTTTTGAATCATTAAGACAATATCGTTATTATATAATTTATCAGCAGCTTCTAAAGCTTCTACAGATATAGTTCTACCAACTTCAATTCTAAAATCAAGATGTGGCAAAGGTGTAATACCTCTAACAGCGATTGCAGGTAAAATTAATTTATTTTCTTGCATAACCTTCACAAATCAATATAAAATTGATATCTCCTTTCCCAAAAATTAAGTTTTAACACTTACGGTTTTTATTATATCATTTTTTGGCACTATTGCAAGCAGTTTGCCAAAATATCTTAAAAATATGTAAATAAAAGGAACCTTGCGGTCCCTAATTAATCTACATATTTAGCATTATCTAATAAGAATTTAACAAATTTATCATAAGTAATTTCTGAGAAAGCACTTTCGAATTGTTGAGATGATACTTTCTTTTTATTATCTTCAGTAATACCTAATTTTTCATTAATTTCTTCAATAGTAGGTTGTAATTTTTCTTCTTCTACTACTTTAGCCATAACTTCAATAAAGATAGCATTACGTTTACCTTGTTCAGCAGTATCTTTATCAAATTTTTCTTTATTAGTACCAATTAATTGTAAGAAAGTTTCAAGTGGAATATTATAACGTTTAGCTTGTTCCTCATAATTATTTCTAAATAAATCTATTCTTCTTTGAATTAAAGATTCAGGCATATCTACTACTGTATTATTAATTAAGAAATTAATAACATCATTAGTTTGTCTATCTATTTCACTATTTTCTTTTTGTGATACTAATTCTTGTTTCTTATATTCAACTAATTCATCTTTAGTATTAACATCTTTAATATCTAAACTTTTTATGAAATCATCAGTTAATTCAGGTAATACTTCAGTAAATACTTTATTTACTGTAACAACGAATTTAGCAGGTTTACCAGCTAAATTTTCAGCTTGATATTTTTCAGGGAAAGTAACTAAAACATCTTTAGTTTCTCCTTCTTTCATTCCTACCATTTGTTCTTCAAAACCAGGAATAAAATGTTTAGAACCTATTTTTAAACTATAGTTTTTAGCTTCTCCACCTTCAAAAGCTTCATCATCTACATAACCTTTGTAATCAAATTCAGCTATATCACCTAAGGCAATAGTTTTATCTTCTTTATCTTCTCTTTTAGCTTTAGGTTGAAGTAATCTATTAATTGATTCGTTAACTTCATCTTCACTAACTTCAGTATTAGCCTTTTTAACTTCTATACCCTTATATGCAGGTAAGTTAAATTCAGGTCTTACATCAAATAATAAAGAAATAGTAAAGTTAGAACCTCTTTTAATATTATTCCAATCTAATTCTGGAACAAATTGACTTACTATTTTATTTTTATATTCTTCTGATTTATAAAGTTCTTCTACTTTTTGATTAAAAATATAGTTAAGAGCTTCTTCATATAAAGATTCAACTCCATAATTCTTTTCAAATATTTCTCTTGGAGCTTTACCTTTTCTAAAACCTTTAATTGTAACTTTTTTAACATTTTCAGCAAATGATTTATCTAAAGCAACTTCAAAATCTTCTGCTGTAATATCAAATGTAGCTTTAATACGACTATGTTCTAATTTTTCTGTAGTCATAATTTAATCTCATCCTTTCACACAAAAAAGATTATATCATATAACAGCCTAAATTGCAAAACTTATTTTAATATAGTACCAAAAAAGAAGGCAATTTGCCTTCTTAATTAACGTATGGTTGTTCAGCATCTTCAG
>CAZJPL010000064.1:0-4137 GCA_964547945.1 uncultured Anaeroplasmataceae bacterium | reverse complement strand
TATTTAAGGAAGTAGAAGTATTGACTAAAGATTATAGTGTAGAAATTTTTGATGATACACAAATAATATTTGATTTTGATAATATAGATACTAGCTTATATAGAGCTCCTTATAATCTTTTAGTTGATATAAAGCCTAGTGTGATTAATTATAATTATCAGGCTTATTTTAGTGGTTTAAGTTTTGAAATAGATGGTGAAGAAGCCAAAATCTATTATTTGGGATTTATTGATAGTGATACATTTTATATTTTAATTCATGGATTATTTTTTCAAGATACTAATTCAATTGAAGAAAGATATGCTAAACTTAAATTAGTAGCAGAAGAATTATATAAATTAGATTTTATTAAACAAGTCTATCCGGTATCTAATGGGCAATCTTTACCTGAATATATTTAAAAATATTCTAAACTCAGGAGTTTGTTTTATAAAAGCCTGAGTTTTTTATATGTAATATAATAAATTAAAGTCTTTTATATTACTTTTTAAGCTTACTTATGTTATCATTTAGATATGAAAACAAAAATAATTGAAATCAAAGTTTTAAACGATGATATTTTAGGAGAATATTTAAAAAAAGAATTGAATAGAAAGTTTTATCGTAAAGTAAAAAGACTAGGACAAGTATATATAAATGGTTATGATGCTAGTTATTATCAAAAAGTATATAAAGATGATATTATTAAAATAGAATATTTAGAAGATAATATTATTAACTGGGATATATACGATAAAGCTCTTGATATATATTATGAAGATGATAATTATTTAGTTTGTTATAAAGAAGATAATTTATTAACTATTCCTACTAAAGCTGAACCTATAAGCTTATATCAACAAATACTAGCTTATTTAAAAGATAGTAATCATGTATCTTTTTTGAATAGATTAGATAAAGAGACCTCTGGTTTAATATTAGTTGCTAAAGATACTTATAGTGCTAATTTATTAAATCCTGTTAAAGATAATATAACAAGAAAGTATTTAGCTTTAGTTAGTGGTAAGTTATTTGGTGAAGGTATTATTAATAAACCTATTATAAAAGATATAAATTCTAATAAGAGATTAATAGATGAATCTGGTAAAGAAGCTATTACTCATTATAAAAGTATAAAAGTATTAGATGATAGCACTATAGTTGAGTTATTACTTGAAACAGGTAGAACTCATCAAATAAGAGTTCATTTATCTAGTATTGGTCATCCGATAGTAGGAGATACTTTATATGGTGGTAAAGAAGATACAAGAATGTTTTTAGAAAGTTATTATCTATCATTTAAAAATCCTTATACTAAGGATGTGGTAACTATCAAGGAGAATAAAATTTTATGGAACGAGATGAATTAAGTAAAAACAATAATAAAAAAAGAATTATTATAACTAGTACTATTTTAGTAGTATTTTTAGGATTAATAGTCTTTTTAATTGTTTATTATTGGGATTATGTATATGGTTTAATTACTAAGGATGAGGCAATTACTAAAGAAATAGAAGCTTTAGTTGAAAAGGCTGGTCCTTGGGCATGGCTTGTCTTAATATTTTTAATAATGTTACAAGTTTTGTTTGCTGTAATACCAAATGGAGTATTTGAGATGCTTGCTGGTATTGTATATGGTCCTTTTTTAGGTGTTATAATAGCATGCGTAGGTATTAGTGTAGGAACTTTAGTTGTAATATTATTAGTTAAATCTTTTGGTAGGGGATTTGCTAATTTATTTGTTGATTTAAAAGATGAAGAAAAATATAAATTTATTAACGATAAAAAAAGATGTATGTTTGTAATGTTTGGACTTCTTATAATACCAGGATTACCTAAAGATTTCTTAGCTTTTTTAGTACCTTTTACTAAAGTAAAAACTTGGGAATATTTAATATTAAATATTATAGGAAGATTACCTACTATTATTATTTCAGTATTGTTTGGTGATTCTTTAATGAATGGTAACTATAGCTTAACTATCATATTGATGTGTATAGGAGTAGTTGTAGGATTAATCTGTATAATCTTTAATAAACAGTTTTCAAAACTTATTTGTAAAGAAAAAAATGAATATATTGTAGTCGAAAATGAAAAAAAGTGATATAATAAGGTTGAGGTGATTACTTAATGAATTATGTTATTACAATTAGTAGAGAATATGGATCTGGAGGTAGATTCGTAGGTAAGAAGTTAGCTGAACGTTTAGGTATTAATTTTTATGATAGCGAACTTTTGGCTCAAGCAAGCGAAAATAGTGGTATGAGTAAAAGTGTATTAGAAAGCTATGATGAAAGGAAAGATGGCTTTTTCTCTGGAATGATACCTACATCTCATGGTGTTGATATGTCAATGAGTCAAAAAGTATTTATAGCTCAATTTGATACAATAAGAAAAATAGCTAGTAGAGAATCTTGTGTAATAATTGGTCGTTGTTCTGATTATGTATTAAAAGATATGCCTAATGTTGTCTCTGTGTTCATTCATGCATCTATGGAAAGAAAAATAGCAAGAGTAGTTAAATATTATGGTGTAAACTCTAATAAAGCTAAAGATACTATTATAAAAACAGATAAAAAGAGAAAGAATTATTATAATTTCTATACTAATGGCAATTGGGGAGCAGCCAATAATTACGATTTATGTTTAACTTCTGATATTGGTTTAGAAGAAACAGTAGATGCAATTAAGACTTTTGCTGAAAGAAAATTAAAATTTAAATTAGAAGAAAAATAATGAATAAAGCTTTATTATACGAATATGCTAAATTAATAGCTAAAAAAGGGGTAAATGTTCAAGCTGGGGAAATAGTTGTAGTAAAAGGTCCAGTTGAGGCTTATCCTTTTGTTAGAATGGTTGTAGAAGCTCTTTATAAAGAAGGAGCAGGAGAAGTTTTAGTAGATTATATCGATAATATAAATAATAGATATGATTATTTATATCAAGATATAGAAACCTTAAAAGAAGTGCCTGATTACATAATAGATAGAGCTAAATATTTAGTAGGTAAGAAGTATTCTAGTGTATCTATTACAGCCCCTGATTTAGATGCTTTAGTAGGAATAGATCAAAATAAAGTTATCACTAAAAGAAAAGCTAGTATGGTACTTAAATTTGCTAGTGATTATTTAATGAATAATGATGGCAAATGGTGTGTAGCTGCTGCTAGTACTAAGACTTGGGCAAATAAGGTATTTAAAGATGATCCTAATGCTGAAGATAAGTTATGGGATGCGATATTTAAAGCTTGTCATGTAGATGAGTTTAATACTATAGAAAACTGGACTAAAAATTCAGATACTATAACAAGTCATGCTAAAATCTTAAATGATTATGATTTTTTAAAACTTCATTTTAAGAATAGTATAGGAACTGATTTAGAAGTTTATCTAGCTGAAGATAATATCTTTTGTGGTGGTGATGAATATTCTAATTCAGGCTGTAGATTTAGTCCTAATATTCCAACTGAAGAAGTATTTGGTATGCCTTATAAAACTAAAGTAAATGGTACAGTTAGATCTACTAAACCATTAAATTATCAAGGTACTTTAATAGAAGATTTCACTCTTACTTTTAAAGATGGTAAAGTAGTTGATTACAAAGCTAAATCAGGTGAAGATCTTTTAAAATTTATGCTTGAATTTGATGAAGGTAGTAGTTATTTAGGCGAAGTGGCTTTAATAAGCTATAATTCACCTATATCTAATATGAATATTTTATTTTATAATACTTTATTTGATGAAAATGCTTCATGTCATTTAGCTTTAGGTCAAGCTTATCCATCTAATATTAAGGGTGGAACTAAGATGACAAAAGAAGAATTAGCTCAAAAAGGAGCTAATGAAAGTACTATTCATGTCGATTTTATGTTTGGTTCTAGTGATATGAAAATAGTTGGAACAACTAAAACTGGTAAAGAAATAGTAATATTTGAAAATGGTAATTTCATAATATAAAAAGATGTCCTTTTCTAGAAAGATAGAAAGGGGCTTTTTTTATTGAACTGAACTAATTTTGTAAACAAAATTATAAAAAATACAAAAAATGTCTTTGTTGACATATTATACGGGGGGGGGTATAATTAACTTAAGAGATAAACAGGAAAGGTGGGAGAATTTTAGAAAAACTTAATAGACTTAATAAAACATAATATTTTTG
>CAZJPL010000063.1:0-5066 GCA_964547945.1 uncultured Anaeroplasmataceae bacterium | reverse complement strand
TATTATCTATAGATTTTGAAAAAGAAATAGAGACTATTTTCAAGCTATTAAATACTAAAGACATAACTATGCTACTTGAAAATAAAGAATAACTTTATAATTTCGTGCGTTTATCCTGTTTCTTTTTTTGTTAATCTTTAAATTACATTTAAAATAATGTATAATACGATTTGGAGTTTGTTAAGTTTTTTAAACTTATAAATTATATAGAGAGTCAGGCAGAAAGGAGAAAGTATAGTTTTATAATTATACTTTAATTGTTTATGTACGATAGTTTTGAATCTTTAATAAGAATAAGAAGAAGTGTATTTAAGGAAGTAGCTAAAATAGCTTATAATGAAGACTATGAAAGAATAGAAGAAATTCCTTATCAATTATTAAATGCTGAAGCTAAAAAGAATGGTCAAGCTAAGTATAGAGAATCTATCTTTTTAGAAAGAGCTATAGTAGCTGAAAGAATTCGTTTAGCTATAGGTTTACCAGTCAGATCAGCTGATGAACATAGTCCTATATCTAAAGGTATTGAAGAAGCTTTAATTACCAATAGATATTATGAACCACCACTAATTAATATTATTGATTTCGCATGTAATGCTTGTCCTGAAGATTCATATTATGTATCTGATGTATGTGCAGGATGTTTAGCTAACCCATGTAGTAATGTATGTCCTAAAAATGCGATTAGTATTGTGAATGGGCGTTCTCATATTAATCAAGATTTATGTATTAAATGTGGTCGTTGTAAGGAGGTATGTCCTTATGGTGCGATTGTTCATCGTGAAAGACCATGTCAAAAAGCATGTGGAATGGACGCTATTGAATCTGATGAATTTGGTAAAGCTAAGATTAATAATGAAAAATGTGTTTCTTGTGGCATGTGTTTAGTAAATTGTCCATTTGGGGCTATTGCTGATAAATCTCAAATATTCCAAGTTATTTATACTATTAAATCTGATACACCAGTATACGCAATTATGGCACCATCTTTTGTAGGTCAATTTGGACCTAAAGTTAATTTAAAGACTATTGATGACGCAATGGCTAAACTAGGCTTTAGTGGGGTATATGAAGTATCAGTTGGCGCTGATTTATGTACTATAGAAGAAGCTAAAGACTTCTTAGAAGAAGTTCCTAGTAAATTAAAATTTATGGGAACTTCATGTTGTCCAAGTTGGTCAGTCATGGCTAAGACTTTATTCCCTGAATTTAGAGAAAATATATCTATGGCTTTAACACCTATGGTATTAACAGCTAGACTTGTTAAAAAAGAACATCCTAATTGTAAGATAGTCTTTGTTGGACCTTGTTCAGCTAAGAAATTAGAGGCTAGTCGTAAATCAGTTAGATCAGATGTAGATTTCGTTTTAACATTTGAAGAATTAATGGGTATGTTCGCCGCTAAAGAAGTAGATTTTAATACTTTAGAAGCTAAACCTCTAAAAAATGAAACAAGTGCGGATGGTAGAGGCTTCGCTGTTGCCGGTGGGGTTGCTAATGCTGTAGTTAATGCATGTAAGAGATTAGAGCCTGAACGTGAAATTAAAGTTAAAGCTGTTCAAGGTTTAAGAAATTGTAAAGCAATGTTACAAGATGCTAAAAAAGGAATTTATGATGGTTATCTTTTAGAAGGTATGGCTTGTCCTTTTGGTTGTGCATCAGGGGCAGGCACTATTACTCAAGCTACTAAAACTAAAACTTTAGTAGGCTTATCACAAAAAGAAACACCACTTAAGAATTCCTTAGATTCTAGTTATAAAGATCAATTAGAAGAATTAGAAGAAAGAGGTGTTTAAAATGTTATTTGATCAAATAAAACAAGATCATATTTCAGCTTTTAAAGCTGGTGACAAACTAAAAAAAGATATTTTAAGTATTATAATTTCTAAATGTAAATATAAATTAACTGAAAAGAATAGTACGGGTACTATTACTGATCAAGATGTACTTGCTATTATTGAAAAGACAGTTAAAGAATTAAATGAAGAAATAGATTCATTTACTAAAGCTGGTGATGCTTATAAAGAAAAGGTAGAAAACCTAGGTAAACAAAAAGAAATGATTAGCCTATATTTACCTAAGAAATTAACTGAAGAAGAAATAAAAGATATTATAAATACTTTAGATGATAAAACTTTACCTAATATAATGAAACATTTTAAAACTAATTATGCTGGTAAGTGTGATATGGCAAAGGTATCACAAATAGCTAAAAGTTTTAATTAAAAAAGAGCCTTAAGTTTAGATTTTCCTAAATTTAAGGCTTTTATTATTAATCTATTAATTTTTTTAAATCATCTGGAGTAAAGTTATATTTTTTATTACAAAAATTACAAGTAATAGAGATATCTTCATTGCTATCAATCATAGCTTTTATTTCATCTTGACCTAGAGCTTTAATGCCTGCTAAAAATTTATCTTCATTACATTCACAACTATATTCTAAAGGAAGTTCATCTAGTAATTTATAATTGCCATCACTAAGTAGGCTAATTATATCTATATTAGTTAGACCTTCATTAAGTAAAGTTGATATAGGTTTGATATTTTGTAATTTTTCTTCTAAATGGATTAGAGTTTCTTCCTTACAATTAGGCATTACTTGAATTAAATAACCACCTGCTGTTTTAGCTTTACTTTCGGTATCAAATAATACTCCTAAGGCAACCGCTGTATTAGTTTGTTCACTTTGACTAAAGTAGTAGGCGAAATCTTCAGCTATTTCTCCTGTTTGAATTTCACAAGTAGAAGTAAAAGTTTCTTTTAAACCATAATCTTTAATAACAGATATAAAGCCAGAACCTACTCCTTGTCCTACTAATAACTTACCCTTATTATTAGATAAGTATACTCCAGGGTTATGACAAAAACCTTTAACCTTACCTTTATTTGTTACGACAATGATACTACCTATAGGACCGTCCCCATCTACTCTAATAGTAATCTTTGAATCCATCTTTTCCATATATGACATAATTAAAGCTATAGTCATAGTCCTACCAACAGCGGCTAGACTTGTAGGCCACATATTGAAAATACTTTCTACATGTTTAATAGTATTTGTTGTGTTAGCTGCGTATATTCTTATTGTATCATTATAACAAGTCGCGATGTTTAATTTATCTTTCATATTTCAAAACCTCTAAACAATTATAAGCCAAAAGAATAAATTGTCAAGATTTTGGCACTTTGATGTTGACAGTGCTAATCAAAAGAATTATAATTACGAATGTCGAAAGGAAATGATTTTATGATAGAAACAAAAGAGTTTAAAACCGAAACGAAAAAATTATTAGATATGATGATTCATAGTATCTATACTCATAAAGAAATATTTTTAAGAGAATTAATTTCTAATGCTAGTGACGCTATTGATAAAAGAAAATTTTTAGCTTTAACTAATCATTCTCTAGCTTTAGATAATTATGAAATAGTAGTAGAAGCTGATAAGGCAAATAGAACTTTAACTATTAGTGATAATGGTATAGGTATGTCTAAAGAAGATTTAGAAGAAAATTTAGGTACTATTGCGAAAAGTGGATCTAAAGAATTCTTAGAACAATTAGGTGATAAAGCTAATACTAGTGATATAATTGGTCAATTTGGTGTTGGTTTTTATAGTGCTTTTATGGTTGCTGATAAGGTAGAAGTTTTATCTCATAAGGCAGGAAGTGATGAAACTTATCTATTTTCATCAGATGGTCTAGAAAGTTATACTATTAGTTCTAGTGAAGAATTAATAGATGGAACTAAAATAACTTTATATTTAAGACCTGATACTGAAGATGAAAAATATGATGAATTCTTAGATGAATATACTATTAAAGAATTAATTAGAAAATATTCGGATTATATTAGATATCCTATTAAGACTTGGGTTACTAAATATGATAAACCTGAAGAAGGTAAAGAAGATGCTGATAGTACTCATTTAGAATTAGAAACTATTAATTCTATGATTCCTTTATGGAAGAAAAAGAGGAAAGATGTAACTGATGAAGAATTAAATAATTTCTATAAACAAAAGTTTATGGATTATCAAGATCCAATATCATGTATATTAGTAAGTGTTGAAGGTATGCTTACTTACGATGCCTTATTATTTATACCACGCAAACCTATGTTTAATATTTATAATGATAAAGATGAAAGAGGTTTACAATTATATACTAAAGGTGTATTTATCTTAGATAAATGTAAAGATCTAATACCTGAATACTTATATTTTGTTAAAGGTTTAGTTGATAGTGCTGACTTACCTTTAAATATAAGTCGTGAATTACTTCAAGAAGATAGACAAATTAAAAAGATAGCTTCTAATGTTGAAAAGAAAATCTTACAAGAATTAGCTAAAATATTAAAGAATGATTATGATAAATATTTAGAATTCTTTAAAGATTATGGTAGAGCTTTAAAATATGGTTTATATGAAAATTATGGTGCTAGAAAAGAATCTCTACAAGATTTAATTATCTTATATTCATTAAATGAAGATAAATATATAACATTCAAAGAATATAAAGAAAAGATGGTAGAAGGTCAAAATAATATTTATTATGTAGCTTCTAAATCAAAAGAACAAGCCTTATCTTTACCTCAAATGGCTTTACTTAAAGCTAAAGGTTATGATGTCTTTTTATTATCTGATGATGTAGATGAATTTATGCTTCAAGTATTAAAAGATTATGATAAGGTAGAATTTAAATCTATTACTAGTGAAGATCTAAACTTATTAGATGAAGAAGAAAGTAAAAAGATAGAAGAGGCTAAAGAAGAAAATAAAGATTTACTAGAAACTATTAAAGAAGCTTTAAAAGATGATGTAAGTGATGTTATCTTATCTAAACGTTTAGTAGAAGATGCTTTATGTTTATCTAGTAAAGGTGCTTTAAGTATTGAAATGGAAAAAGTATTAAAAGCTCAAGATAGCCAGGCTAAAGCTGAAAAGATCTTAGAAATTAATCCAAATCATCCTTTATTTAACAAATTACAAGAAATATATAACACTGATAAAGACAAGATAAAAGATTATGCAAATATCTTATTAGATACAGCTTTAATAATAGAAG
>CAZJPL010000062.1:0-5165 GCA_964547945.1 uncultured Anaeroplasmataceae bacterium | reverse complement strand
GGTTTATATGATGACGGATCACTATATATGATTGACTTAACACTTAATCAAGAAGTATATAGTACTTCAACTCCGTCTAGAAGTGAAATAGCTAAAACAGCTCTACAAGATTTAACAGGTGTAGAAGAACCACATCTAAAGTTTTATCAATATGTTTATAAACTTCAAAAGATAGTATTAAAATAATTTACAATATACCCTAAAATACGTTTAGTATTTATACTAGATATATTCTAGGGTTTTTATTATGAAAATGTATGAAAATAATGTTGAGTTTACAATGTAAAAGCGCTATAATTAAGATACATTTAGGAGGATTACGTTATGCAATATTTAAAGTTAGATACTAGTTTAACTAAAAGTTTTTTTTCTAAAGATGAATGGAAATCAGTAGAAAAAGAAGTATTAAAAGCTAGAGATGTATTAGAAAGTAGACAGGGATTAGGTAATGATTTTTTAGGTTGGTTAGATTTACCTGTTACTATTGATATGAGAGAAGTTTCTAGAATTAAACAAGCCGCTGGTAGAATAGCTGAATCATCAGATGTATTACTTGCTGTTGGTATTGGTGGTTCTTATTTAGGTGCTAGATCATGTATTGAATTATTTAAACCTTATTTTGGTAATAAGGGTTGTGAAGTAATATTTGTAGGTAATCATATAAGTGGTTCTTACATGGCGGAATTATTAGATTATATAGCTGATAAGAATTATTCTATTAATGTTATCTCTAAATCTGGTACTACTACTGAACCAGCTATAGCTTTTAGAATTTTAGAAGAAGCTTTAATTAATAAATATGGTAAAGATGAAGCAAAACATCGTATATTTGCTACTACAGATAAAGCTAAAGGAGCTTTAAAGACTTTAGCTGATGCTGAAGGATATGAAACATTTGTAGTACCTGATGATGTTGGTGGTCGTTTTAGTGTATTAACACCAGTGGGCTTATTACCTATAGCCGCTAGTGGTGTTGATATTGATTTAATCTTAGAAGGAGCTAAAGAAGCTTATTTAGAATTTACTGGTAATAAAACAGTAGATACTAATATAGCTATGGAATATGCTCTTGTAAGAAACTTATTACATAAAAAAGGTAAAGATATTGAAATATTAGTTAATTATGAACCTAGATTAGCATATTTTGCTGAATGGTGGAAACAATTATTTGGTGAATCTGAAGGTAAAGACCATAAAGGTATATGGCCTGCTTCAGCTAACTTCACTACAGACTTGCATTCACTTGGCCAAATGATTCAAGATGGTAAGAGAAATATGTTTGAAACAGTTATATCTGTTAAAGATAATACTAAAGATGTAACTATTAAAGCTAATGATAATAATCTAGATGGTCTTAATTTCTTAGCTGGTAAAACAATGAATGAAGTAAATAAAGTAGCTGCTACTGGTACTCGTATAGCTCACTTTGATGGTGGAGTTCCTAATATCTTAATTGAATTAAGTGATATTTCCCCTAAGAGTTATGGATATCTAGTATATTTCTTTGAATATGCATGTGCTATATCAGCTTATACTTTAGGTGTTAATCCTTTCAATCAACCAGGTGTAGAAGCTTATAAAAAGAATATGTTTGCTTTACTTGGTAAACCAGGATATGAAGATTTAAAGGCTGAATTAGAGAAGAAATTAAAGTAATTTTAGCTTATTTATTATAGGTGATAATTAATGTTTAAAACATTAGTTATCACCTTTTTATTTTAGATAAAAATGTAAAAATAACTAAAAAATATCAATAAATTAAATTTATACTTTTTTAAGCAATAAAGCCAAAAAAATGACTTTTTGACTATGTTTTGACCCCAATTAAAGTTAAAATTAATTTACAAAACTACCATTTTTTCTCAAAATTATAAAAAAAATTTATGAAAAAGGCATTTTCAATTAAAAAATATTAATTATATGTTTTTGGGTTGAAGTATTATTTTTCTAATGCTATTATAACTATACATTTAAGAAAGCGCTAAATATAGGGAAGGTGAATTTTTTTATGTTGGATATTAATAATGTCGAAATAATTAAAAAAGATGGAACTTTACAAAAATTTGATGCAGAAAAAATTAAAACAGCTGTTAAGAAATCAGCTAGTAGAGTATTAGTTAATTTTACAGAGAATGATTTAGCTAAGATAATTAATACAGTATTAAACTCTATTGAGACAAATAATTTAACACAAATACATATATCTAAAATGCATAATATAGTTGAAGGAGCTTTAGAAGAAACTTTCCCTACAGTAGCTAAAAGTTATAGAGATTATCGTAACTATAAACAAGACTTTGTTCATATGTTAGATGAAGTTTATTCTAAGAGCCAGTCTATTATGTATATTGGTGATAAAGAAAATAGTAATACAGATAGTGCGTTAGTATCTACTAAACGTAGTTTAATTTATAATCAGTTAAATAAAGAATTATATAAAAAGTTTTTCTTAAATGTTGATGAATTACAAGCTATAAATGATGGATATATTTATATTCATGATATGTCAGCTCGTAGAGATACTATAAATTGTTGTTTATTCGATGTTGAAAATGTTTTAAAAGATGGTTTTGAAATGGGTAACATTTGGTATAACGAACCTAAAACATTAGATGTAGCATTTGATGTTATTGGGGATTTAGTATTATCTACTGCAGCTCAACAATATGGTGGATTTACAGTACCAGAAGTAGATAAGATTTTAGCTCCTTATGCTGAAAAGTCTTATACAAAATATTATACTAAATATATAGGTTTAGGTTTATCTAAAGCTAAAGCTGATATGCAAGCTTTAGAAGATGTAAGAAATGACTTTAGACAAGGATGGCAGGGCTTAGAATATAAGTTTAATACTATTGGTTCTAGTCGTGGAGATTATCCTTTTATTACAGTTACCCTAGGACTTGGGACTGAAAGATTTGCTAAAATGGCAAGTATTGAATGTTTTAAAGTTCGTAGAGGTGGTCAAGGTAAAAAAGGAAGAAAAAGACCTGTATTATTCCCTAAGATTGTATTTTTATATGATGAAGATCTTCATGGACCTAGTAAGATAAATGAAGATGTATTTGAAGAAGGTATATTATGTTCTTCAAAGACTATGTATCCTGATTGGTTAAGCTTAACTGGTGAAGGTTATGTATCTGAAATGTATAAAAAATATAAGAAGGTAATATCACCTATGGGTTGTCGTGCTTTCTTATCACCTTGGTATGAACGTGGTGGTATGGAACCGGCTGATGAAAATGATACACCTATATTTGTAGGACGTTTCAATATCGGTGCTATAAGCTTACATTTACCTATGATTTTAGCTAAGGCTAGACAAGAAAGTAAACCTTTTTATGAAGTATTAGATTATTATTTAGAATTGATAAGACAACTTCATATTAGAACTTACAATTATTTAGGTGAAATGAAGGCTTCAACTAATCCTTTAGGTTATTGTCAAGGTGGCTTTTATGGCGGTCATTTAAAACCAAATGATAAGATTAAACCAATCTTAAAAGCTATGACAGCATCTTTTGGTTATACAGCCTTAAATGAATTACAAGAATTATATAATGGTAAGTCTTTAGTAGAAGATAATGAATTTGCAATTAAGACTTTAGAACACATTAATGAAAAAATAGCTGAGTTTAAAAAAGAAGATGGTATCTTATATGCTATATATGGTACTCCAGCTGAATCATTATGTGGTTTACAAATAACTCAATTTAGAAAGAAATATGGCATAATAGAAGGAGTATCAGATAGACCTTATGTATCTAATTCTTTCCATTGCCATGTTACTGAAGATATTACCCCTATTCAAAAACAAGATATAGAAAGAAAATTTTGGAATCTTTCTAATGGTGGTAAAATTCAATATGTTAAATATCCTACTGATTATAATGTTGGTGCTATTAAAGCATTAATTCATAGAGCTATGAAATTTGGTTTCTATGAAGGAGTTAATTTATCGCTTGCTTATTGTGAAGATTGTGGTCATCAAGAATTAAATATGGATGTATGTCCTATTTGTGGTTCTAAAAATTTAACAAAAATAGAAAGAATGAATGGCTATCTATCATACTCAAGAGTAGCAGGAGATACAAGATTAAATGAAGCTAAAATGGCTGAAATAGCAGAGAGAAAGAGCATGTAACATGCGTTATCATAACATAACAAAAGATGACATGTTAAATGGGTATGGCCTTAGAGTAGTATTATGGGTTGCAGGATGTACACATCATTGTCCTGGATGTCATAATCCTATAACTCATGATATTAATGGTGGTATTCCTTTTGATGAGGCAGCAAAATTAGAAATATTTGCTGAATTAGACAAAGATTATGTTGATGGCATTACTTTTAGTGGTGGAGATCCTCTCCACCCTTTAAATGTAAATGACATTGGTGAATTAGTAGCAGAAATAAATGCTAAATACCCAAATAAAACTAAATGGCTATACACAGGATATATTTATGAAGATATTTCATCACTACCATTTATACCTATGCTAGATGTGGTATGTGATGGACGTTTTGAAATAGCTAAATTTGATCCTAAACTACATTGGGTTGGTAGTAGTAATCAACGAGTTATTGATGTTAAAAAGACCATAGATGAAGGTCGTGTAATATTATTTCAAGATGGAGCAATCAAGTAATGCAAAAAATAGCCAAATTTCAATTTGTTTCTAAAGAAGAATATTTAAAAGAAGTTAAAGATGAAAAAATATATGAATCTTTAAAATTACCTAAAAGAGCTACCTTAGGTAGTGCAGGGTACGATTTTTATGCACCTTATGATTTTACTTTAAATCCAGGAGAAACTATTAAAATACCTACAGGTATTAGATGTCAAATGGAACCGAACTATGTATTATTCATTTTGCCTAGATCAAGCTTAGGCTTTAAATATCGTCTAGGTTTAGATAATACAGTAGGTGTAATAGATTCAGATTATTTTAACGCCTTAAACGAAGGCCATATCTTTGTTAAAATGACTAATAATTCTACTGATAAGGTTTTATCAGTTAAACAAGGTGAGGCCTTTGTTCAAGGTATATTCCTTGAATTTGGTATAACAATAGATGATGAAGTAAGTGATAAACGTACTGGTGGATTTGGAAGTACTAATAAATAAAGAGCTGTCTTTGGACAGCTCTTTATTTATTTTTTTT
>CAZJPL010000061.1:0-5176 GCA_964547945.1 uncultured Anaeroplasmataceae bacterium | reverse complement strand
ATACAAAAACTTGCCATTTTTGGCATAAAAAAATAGCCATCAATCTTTTAAATTGATGACTAATTCATTTTATTATTTAGTATGATAAATATAATTTATCTTCTTTTGTATATATATTTAGACCTGATTCATCTAAGATAGCATAAGTTTTAGGACTATTTTCTTTAGGTAAGGCTATACTTCCTACATTGATATAGGTAGTATTATCATATTCTTTAATACTAGGCACATGGAAATGTCCATATAAGATGATTTGATTTTTTAAAGCATCTTCCCTATTAAACTTTAATTTATGTCCATGACATAATAAATAAGTTCTATTAGCTATATCAATAAACTTATTATCTAATATTTTAAAATCTAATACCATTTGATCAACAAAGGCATCACAATTACCTCTTATAGCAATTATACTCTCTGTTAGTTCATTAAATAAGGCTCCTACCTTTTTAGGATTATAGGTTGTAGGTAGGTCGTTTCTAGGACCATGATATAAGATATCACCTAGTAATACTAATTTATCAAAATCACCTGTTTTAAACTTATCGTAGATAAATTTAGCATCTTCATAAGAACCATGTATATCAGAAGCTATTAAATATCGCATTGGCTTTGTGTCACTTCCATTAATATTTTTAAAGAATCATAAATCATTTCTAATTTATCTAGACTAACTGAGTCAAACATAGGCCAAGTAGTCTTTTCTATATCTATTTCTAAACTAGACATTATTTGTCTAGATTTTTCAGTTAAATAAACATAAAACACTCTTTTATCTTCTTCATCATTTTTCTTAATTAAGTAATCATGTTTAATTAATCTATTAACTAATGGTGATATAGTATTAGTTTCTTTATTTAATCTTTGACAAATGCCAGTTATTTTAGTTCCTTCATTATGGAAAACATCTATTATTACTTTAGATTGAATACTAGATAAACCATAAGGTTCACATAATTTATTTTTACATTTATCAAAAAAGTATGATAATTGTTTAATCATTTCTATTATTTCTTTACGTTTTTTAACATCCATAAGTTATCTCCTTTTTATATCATTATACGATATATTTTTACTTAAAACAACTCATTTTTTCCTAATACTAATACTCATTCCATCACCAACATTATAAAATGTTGTTTCAAATTGTTCATTACTGCTTAAGAAAGATTTAAAATTTCTAATTTTTTTAATTAAGGATCTTAATGATCTAGAATAATTAGATAAATCTTCTTTATCTACTAAGCCATGAAAATCTAAATTATCACAAACTATAATGCCATCTTCACTTAAATAAGGTAGATATAAATTAAAGAACTTCTCATATTGGGCTTTAGCGGCATCTATAAAAATTAGATCATAAATACCTTTTATATCTTTGCTTACTTCTAAAGCATCTCCATATATTAGATTAATTTTATCAGATAGACCTAAATTAGCTACATTTTCTTTAGCTTTTTGATACATTGTTTCATCTCGTTCTATAGTAGTTACTAAAACATTGTTTAAAGCTAGATTAATAGAAGTATAAGCTATAGCTGTCCCTATTTCTAAGACAGTTTTAACCTTATATTTTTTTATAGTTTCTAATAAAAAAGAAAGACCGGCATCTTGTAAGATTGGAACCCGGTTTTCTAAAGCATATTTTTTTATCTCTTCAATATTATTCATCAGAACCACATTCATCACAACATGATTCACAACCACAATCGCCTTCACAGCTTTCGCAATGACAACCTTCATGATGATGGTGATGTTCTTCAAAATAGTCATTAACAACTTCTTCTACCTTGTCCCATTCATCATCTGATTCTATAGGTAATAATTTACCACTAGTACCATCAGTTTCTTCATAAATCATCGCACTAATTTCATCAGTGTTTTCATGTTGGAATACAACATAATTATGTTCATATTCTTCTAAATAAAAAGTAAATAAAATTGGACATTTAGTTTCTTTACCATCAATATTAATAATAATATATTCTGTCATTTTGTTCTCCTATCTAAGTAATTTTGTAATATTATTTCAGCGGCTAATTCATCTTTTTTAGCCTTTCTTTCTTTTCTTCTCACATTATTTAAAATCATAGCCTTATCAACTAGAGATGTAGTTAGTCTTTCATCAACAAGTATTACATTTAAATTAGGATTTAATTTTTGAATCTTTTCTTTAAAATCAATACTTATTTGAGCTCTAATCCCAAGATCATTATTCATATGTTTAGGTAAACCTAATACTATATCAATAACATTTTCTTTATTAGCTAAATCAACTAAATATTTAGCCGCACTATCATAATCATCTTCAGCAAAATAATAAGTAGTTAGTGCTGAAGCTAAAATATTTAGTTCATCTGAAATAGCTATACCTAAAGATTTTGAACCTAAATCTAAACCTATTATGCGCATAACTTAGTCTTTAAATTTGATAAGGCTTCATCTAATAATGAGCCATCTTTTAAACCAGCTTGAGCAGCGTCACTATGACCGCCACCATTACCTCCACAAACTGAAGTGATTTCTTTAATTATATCAACTGCATTATAACTGTTGTTAGTTAAACAAACAACAGTTATGCTCGAATTTTCTTCAGCAGTTAATAAACAAAGATCCAATTTATAATTATTAAGTAAAGTTTTACCTACTGTCTTTAATAATTTCTTATTAATATCAGTTTTTGTTATTAGTTTATTATTTTTAATTAAATCAGCATATTTACTTAAATCTTTTACTGAATCTTCTTTAGTCTTTTGATTTACTTCTAATTCTAATTCATGTAAAGCTAATTTAAGTCTAGCTTCTTCTTGTCTTAAATCTATAACAAATTGGTAACCTGAACTTGTTGGTTCTATAAATTCAACTACAGTCTTTAAATTAAAATTAGGATTTTCACTCTTTAATTTATTAGCTTTAGTAAGTAAGCTTTTTATATCTTGATAATTATTAGCTACACTATCTTTTAAGATATTAAAAGCATTATTACCTGTACTACCACTAATTCTAAAGATACCTGAACCAATAGATTCATAACTATTAATCATGAAACTTCCTACTTCACTAGTGTTTTTAACATGACAACCACCACATAACTCTTTAGAAACTTCCATATCAACTACTCTTACTTCATCTCCGTATTTTTCATTGAATAAGGCCATAGCTCCACTTGCCTTAGCTTCTTCAATAGACATGTAGTTAATATTTACTTTATGATTTTCTTTAATATATTTATTAACTAAAGATTCTATATCTAATATTTCTTTATCAGTTAAAGCTTCATAATTATTAAAGTCAAATCTAACTAACTTATCAGTAACAAGTTGACCTTGTTGGTGACTATCTTTAGATAATACAACTTGTAAGGCACTTTGAAGAAGATGGGCTGCTGAGTGATTCTTAGTTATATTAGTTCTATAAGTAGTATCTATTTTAGCTACTACCTTATCTCCCTCTTTAAAGTTTGATGCATCTAAGATATGTAAGTGTTGTCCATTAGGTAATTTAATAACATCTTTAACTTCAACATTATTAATTTCACCTTTATCAGCTATTTGACCACCTGAAGTAGCATAGAAAGGTGTTTTTTCTAATACTATACCTTCAGCAAATACTTTAATAACTTTAGTATTTATACTAAGTGTATCATAACCTACAAATTCTGATATGCCATCATATTTCATATATTCTTCATTTTGAGTTTGCATCGAATCAACATCTTTACGACTTGTTCTAGCTCTTTCTCTTTGAAGTTCCATTTCCTTATTGAAACCTTCAACATCAACTTCAATATTACTATCACTAGCATATTCTAAAGTTAATTCTAAGGGGAAACCATAAGTGTCATATAAAGTAAAGGCATCTTTACCACTTATATGTTTACTATCTTTCATTAAATCATTTAATCTTTTTTCACCAATATTTAAGGTTTCTAAGAATTTGTTTTCTTCTTGAGTAATAATTAATTTAACTATATCTTTCTTACTAATTAGTTGAGGATAGAAGTCACCCATTATCTCAATAACTACATCTACTAAATCAGCCATAAATGGTTTATTTAAGCCAATTTGTTTAGCATACTTCATAGCTCTTCTTAATACTCTTCTTAAAACATATCCTCTACCTTCATTAGATAAGGTAGCTCCATCCGCTATGGCGAAACTTACTGTTCTAACATGATCAGCTATTACTTTAAATGCCATTTGACCAGTATATTTAACACCTGATATTTCTTCAGTTTTAGCAATGATAGGTCTAAATAAGTCAGTGTCATAATTAGTATCAACTTCTTGCATAACACAACATAATCTTTCAAGACCACAACCAGTATCTATATTTTTACTAGGTAATTCTTGGTATTCTTCTCTTTTTAAACCTGTTTTAGCATTAAATTGACTAAATACTATATTCCAAATTTCAATAAATCTATCATTTTCAATATCTTGTTCAATTAATTCCTTGCCTCTTTTATCATACTTAGGACCACGATCATAAAACATCTCTGTATCAGGTCCGCAAGGTCCTTCTCCTATTTCCCAGAAATTAGATTTTAAAGGAATTAAATGATCAGCTGATATACCATTTTCTAACCAAAAGTTTTTAGCTGATTCATCACCTGAATAATATGTGATATAAATCTTTTCTTTTTCAAAGCCAAACCATTTATCAGAAAATAATAATTCAACTGCGAATTCTATTGCTTCTTTTTTAAAGTAATCACCTATAGAAAAGTTACCTAGCATCTCAAAAAAAGTATGATGTCTAGCAGTTCTACCTACATTTTCTATATCATTTGTTCTAATGCATTTTTGAGCATTAGTTATTCTTCTATTACTAGGAATAACACTACCATCAAAATACTTCTTTAAAGGAGTAACACCAGCATTAATCCATAATAAAGTAGGATCATTATCTGGTACTAATGAAGCTGATGGTTCTACACTATGTCCTTTAGACTTAAAAAAGTCTAGCCACATTTGTCTTATTTCTTTTGAACTTAAATGTTTCATACACTATAACCATTAAAAACCAAAGTTTTTTTCCTTTCTTTAGATAAACAAAGCTATTATACTACATTTTTATAAAAAGTTTAATATTTTTAAATATTAAAAGAAGGATTTTTAATCCCGTCTTTGGTATTTAACAACACAAAATTTGGTATCGAAATATTTTCAAGTTG
>CAZJPL010000060.1:0-5271 GCA_964547945.1 uncultured Anaeroplasmataceae bacterium | reverse complement strand
AGTAGAAAAAATAGTAGTCGATAAGCTATCGTAACTACTATTTACCTACAAAAAATAATTACACCCTTAACAATCATTTATTATTGCTATTAAACTTAAGTTATGATACAATAACAAAGGCACAAAAAACACATGTCTTTGGAGTTTGCCGTCGTGTGCATTTATTTGTTGGAGGCAAATGTTGAAGAAGACAGAGGAAATAACAAAAATAAAATGGAGGAAAGAAAAATGTCTGTAACAGTTGTTTCTATGAAACAATTATTAGAATGTGGCGTTCATTTCGGTCACGCTACTCGTAGATGGAATCCTAAAATGAAGAAATACATCTACACTGCAAGAAATGGTATTTATATCATTGACTTACAAAAAACTGCCAATGAAATTGAAAAAGCTTATGCTGCTTTACTAGATATTTGTAAAGATGGCGGTAAAGTATTATTCGTTGGTACTAAAAAACAAGCTCAAGAAGCTGTAAAAGAAGAAGCTGAAAGATGCGGTATGTATTACATTAACCAACGTTGGTTAGGTGGTACATTAACTAACTTCAAGACTATTAGAAAAAGAATTCAAAAATTACAATCTTTATACAAAATGGAAGAAGATGGTTTATTTGAATCTTTACCTAAAAAAGAAGTTATCGCATTAAAGAAAGAAAGAGAAAAATTAGAAAAGAACCTAGGTGGTTTCAAAGAAATGAAAAAAGTACCTGATGCTTTATTCATTGTTGACCCTAGAAAAGAATATAATGCAATATTAGAAGCTAGAAAATTAAATATTCCTGTTTTTGGTATTGTTGATACTAACTGTGATCCAGATTTAGTTGATTACGTTATTCCAGCAAACGATGACGCTATTAGAGCTGTTAAATTAATTGTTGGTGTAATGGCTAATGCTGTTATCGAAGCTAATGGTGGCGTTGTTGAAAAATTCAATGATGAAGAAGTAAACATGGATGAACAAATTTCTAAAGATGATGAATCTAAAGAAAAAAGTTCAAAGCCTAAATATCGTAAATCTTCAACTAAAAAAGAAGTAAAGGAAGAAAAATAATATGAATATCACTGCACAAATGGTTAAACAACTAAGAGATAAGACAGAAGCAGGAATGATGGATTGTAAAAAAGCTTTAGTTGAAACTGATGGCGATATGGAAAAAGCTATCGTTTGGTTAAGAGAAAGAGGAATTGCTAAAGCTGGTAAAAAATCTGATAGAGTTGCTGCTGAAGGTTTATGTAATGTACTTACTAGTGGTAATAAAGCTGTATTATACGAACTAAATAGTGAAACTGACTTCGTTGCTAAGAACGAAAAATTTACAAGCTTAGTAGAAAAAGTTGGTCAAATTATCATCAACTCAAATGCTACTAATACTGAAGAAGCTTTAAAAGTAGTTAGTGATGGTCAAGATTTAAATACAGTTATCTTAGAAGCTAGTGGTGTTATCGGTGAAAAAATTAGTTTACGTCGTGTAACTATAGTTAATAAAGAAGATAATGAAATATTTGGTACATATAAACATATGGGAGGCTCAATTGTTTCTTGTGTAGTTGTATCAAATGGTAATGAAGTAATAGCTAAAGATGTAGCAATGCATATTGCTGCTCAAAGCCCTAGATATGTAGCTAAGGATGATATTCCTGAAGAAGAAATAGCTAAAGAAAGAGAAATCATTCTTAATCAAGCTATTAATGAAAATAAAGAATCTGCTAAACCAAAACCTGAACAAATAGTTATAGAAAAAATAGTTCCAGGAAGATTAGAAAAGGAATTAAAAGAAATTTGTCTTTTATCTCAACCTTTTGTTAAGAATCCTGATGAAACTGTATCTCAATATTTAAATTCAGCAAGTGTTACTACATTTGTGCGTTTAAAAGTTGGAGAAGGTATTGAAAAAGAAGTTGTAGATTTTGCAGCTGAAGTTGCTGCACAGGCTGGTTTAAATAAGTAATTTAAAGGAGCCTAAGTATAGGCTCCTTTTTTAAAAAAGGAGAACCCATATGTATAAAAGAGTATTACTTAAAATGAGTGGTGAAGCTATTAAAGGTGACACTGCATTTGGAATTAATCCACCTACAGTTAGTACTATAGCTAAACAAATAAAAGAAGCTCATGCCTTAGGTGTTGAAATTGGTATTGTCGTTGGTGGTGGCAATATTTGGCGTGGTAAAACAGCTAGTGAATTAGGAATGGATAGAGCTCAAGCTGATTATATGGGCATGCTAGCTACTATTATGAATGGTTTAGCTTTACAGGATGCCCTTGAACAAGAAAATGTTCCTACTAGAGTATTATCAGCTATAATGGTAAATGAAGTATGTGAACCATATATTAGAAGAAGAGCTATTAGACATTTAGAAAAGGGTAGGGTTTGTATTTTTGTTGGCGGTATCGGTTCCCCTTATTTTTCAACTGACACAGCTTGTGTATTAAGAGCCGCTGAAATAGAAGCTAATGTTATATTAATGGCTAAAAACAATGTTGAAGGTGTATATTCTGCTGATCCTAAAAAGGATATAACCGCAAAGATGTATGAAGAGTTAACTTTCAACGAAATTTTAAATAAAGATTTAGCAGTAATGGATTCTACAGCCGCTTCATTATGTAAGGATAATAGTTTAGAAATTATTGTCTTTAACATGAATACTTATGGCAACATTGTTAAAGCTATTAAGGGCGAAAAAATAGGTACTCACGTAAAGAAATAAGGAGGTTTAGATTATGCAAGAACTAGCAGATATGCAATTAATTGAAGCTGAAGAAAAAATGGATAAAGTTATTGATAATTATAATAGAGAATTATCTTCTATTAGAACTGGTAGAGCTAATCCTCAATTATTAGATCAAATAGCTATTGAGTATTATGGTGTTATGACTCCTATTAAACAAATAGGTCAAGTAACTGTACCAGAACCTAGTCAACTTTATATTAAACCTTATGATAAATCTGTTTTAAAACAAATTGAAACAGCTATTTCAACTTCTAATTTAGGTTTACCTCCTCAAAATGATGGTATTGGTATAAGACTTGTGATACCTAAAATGACAGAAGAAAGACGTAAGGCTTTAGTTAAAGAAGTAGGTAAACTAGAAGAACAAGCTAAAGTGGCTATTCGTAATGTTAGACGTGATGTTAACGATCAAATTAAGAAAATAGGTCTAACGGAAGATGATGAAAAAGGTTATTTAGAAGATGTTCAAACTTTAACTGATAAAAAGATTAAAGCAGTAGAAGTTTGTACAGCTAAAAAGAACGAAGAATTATTAACAATTTAATCCCTTAGGGGATTTTTTTGCAAGTGTATTTTAATGATAAAATTACTTGCTTTTATATTAGCGGTTATGGCGAAATAGGTAGACGCGTACGTTTGAGGGGCGTATGGATATTCCGTATCAGTTCAAATCTGATTAGCCGCACCAATGAATTTATTCGAACTAGAAATAGTTCGTTTTTTATTAGGAGATATTAATAATTTAAGTATACATTATATAAAACTTTTAAATAAAAAAACGGCTTTATTAAAACGAATAATTGTGTTATATCTTTTTAACACTAGATTTCTAGTGTTAAAGAAATTTTAAATATTCAGGAAGAAAATAATTGAACGTTAATGAATGCCTATTTACCAAAAAGTGTAAAATGTTATTTTTTGGCAAATAATTATCCTTTCTGGATTGACTTTAAAAAAAAGATAGATTATAATCTATTTACCAAAAAGCGTAAAAAGTGACATTTTAGTAAATAGGTGGTTAATATGAAAGAAATTAAAAGAGATAGATATTTGAATAAGTTTATTTCAAAAAGAGAAAATGGTTCTATAAAAGTTATAACTGGTATTAGACGCTGTGGTAAAAGCTATCTTTTGTTTAAATTATATAAAGATTATTTGATTTCTACTGGTGTCCAAGAAAATCAAATCATATCTTTGGCTCTTGATGATGATCAAAATAGAAAATATAGAGATATGGATGAATTATATAATTATTTATCTAGTAAGATTTTAGATAACAATCGTATGTATTATATATTTTTAGATGAAGTTCAATTTGCTATAAAAACGGAAGAAATGAAAAGCCAGGATATTAGATTATATGGGTTATTAAATGGATTATTAAGGAGACAAAATGTAGATATCTATGTAACTGGTAGTAATTCTAAATTTTTAACTACGGATGTCCTTACTGAATTTAGAGGACGTGGCGATGAAATCAGAATTTATCCGCTTTCATTTTCTGAATTTTTATCTGTTTATGATGGTGATAAGTATGAAGCTTTTGATGAATATTCTATGTATGGTGGTCTTCCATTAATTTTAACTAGAAATAGTGATGAAGAAAAAAGTGAATATTTAATTAATTTATTTGAAGAAACATATAAAAAAGATGTTGTTGATCGTTACAAACTTCGTGGAGATGTTATTCTAGATACAGTTGTAGATGTTTTAGCTTCTGCCATTGGTTCATTAACAAATCCGACTAAGTTAGCTGATACTTTTAATTCTAATAGTATCAAAACTAATAAAAATACCATATCAGCATATATGGAGTATTTAAAAGACGCATTTGTTATCTCCATAGCTAAAAGATACGATATAAAAGGAAAAAAATATATTGGCTCGCCAAACAAATATTATTTTACAGATATAGGTTTACGTAATGCCAGATTAAATTTTAGACAAATAGAACAAACTCATATATTAGAAAATATTATCTATAATGAGTTGTTAGTAAGAGGGTTTAATGTTGATGTAGGAATTGTTGAATATCGTAAACTTGGTAAAGATGGTAAAATGGTTGAAGTTAGAACTGAAGTAGATTTTGTTTGTAATAAAGGCAATAAAAGATATTATATTCAGTCTGCCTTTGCTATTCCTACCATTGAAAAAATGCAACAAGAAGAAGCATCATTAGATCATATAGGTGATTCATTTAAAAAGATTATTGTTACACAACAGCGTGGAAAACCTTGGACAAATGAAAAAGGATATTTAATTATTAATGTTATTGATTTTTTGCTAAATGAGAATAGTTTAGATTTATAAGAGTTTAAAAGACTTTGGTTTAGATCCTTAACTTTGTAAAAAAGTGTAACTAAAGTCAAGGAAAGTCTAATTTTGGCTTGATTTCTTGACTTTTTAGTATATAATTAGTTATACAGCCTAACCAAAGGAGTGACCATTATTATGATTTATGAAAATATTTTTGTACCAAAACCTGATGGTACTAAAATACAAGCTAAAAATGGAATTTTATATGTATATCATGTTAAATCTT
>CAZJPL010000059.1:0-6165 GCA_964547945.1 uncultured Anaeroplasmataceae bacterium | reverse complement strand
ACTAATAAACCTTCTGGTACTTCTACTTGTTGTTCATATGTTATTGAAGTCCATTCAATCAAATCACTTTCACTCTCATCTTCACTACTACAACCTGATAGAGTAAATACTACTAATAACCCTAAAAAGCATAGACTGAAGATACTAAATATCTTTTTTAAATTCATCTTTTACCTCCTGTAATAATTCTTTATTTGTAATTAAGTTATATCCTAATTTAGCTAAAGCTAATGATCCGTTCTTTAATGCTTCTTTACCCTTGCTTGATATAGTAGCATCTGCAAATTCTCTAGTATGTCCACCCACTGATGAATCACATATTTGCATGTTTCCTTCTATTGTAGGAATTTGATATGATACAGCACCTACATCACTAGAACCAGCTGGTACTTCATTTACATCAGCTGCATCTATACCCATTTCACTAAATATCTTCTTTAATTCTTTAGCTAAAGTATAATTAATTTTCTTATCTTCATATATTGATTCATATATTTCAGTCTCTAGTGTTAAATCATACATATCAGCTATATCAGTAGCCACTTTAATAGCTCTATCTTTAACATAGGTAGCATATTTCATACTTGGAGCTCTAAAGTAATAATCTAATACAGCTAAATCAGGTATTACATTAGCTGCTTTACCACCATTAGTTATAACACCATGTAAGTATGTACCTGGTTTAAAGAATTGTCTTAATAAAGATATACCTTGATAAGTCATTACTGCTCCATCTAAAGCTGATTTAGCTTCATAAGGATTACAGCCATGACCAGTTTTACCATGGAATGTAAAACGTACAGGTATTAAAGCTGAAGTTCTACTACCAACTTGGTATTTAGAACTTGGATGTAACATCATTGCTGCATCGCATACCTTAAAAGCATCTAATTTAGCTAATTCAACCTTTCCACCAAAGTTTTCTTCAGCTGGACAACCAAAGACATAGATTGAACCACCGATTTCATCTATTTCTTCTTTTAACATAATAGCTGCTAATATAGATGTTACACCTATTAAGTTATGTCCACATCCATGACCAACATCAGGTAAGGCATCATATTCACATAAATAAGCTATCTTAGGTCCTTTTTTCTTACTCTCATATATACCTAAGAAATCAGTTTCTAATAAATTAGGACATTTAGTTTCAAAACCATATTTTACTAGAACACTCGCTAAAAGCTTAGATGTCTTATACTCCTGATTACCTAATTCAGGATTATCATAAATTTCTTTAACATAACCCATGAATTCATCTAATAATTCTTGTTGTTTTTTTACCATTTTTTCTTCCATAAATTTTACCTCCTCTTATTTTTGAAAACAAAAAAGCCTTAAACGAAGTAATCACTTCATTTAAGGACGAATAACCGCGGTGCCACCTTAATTCATGCATAGGCATACAACTCAAGTACTAACATACTATATCGCTATAACAGGCGAACCTGATGTCTATACTAAATTCCAGACATAGCTCAAAGACGCGTTCATCTAAGCTTTAGATATTATCCTTTCACCATTTGATAACTCGCTAAATCCAACACTTAAATTACTATTCCTTTTCTTTGCTCGTCCTAAATTATACATATTTTTTTTAGTATTGCAATAATAAAAATAAAAAAACTGTAAAAAATTAAATTTTTACAGCTTTTCGCAATATATAAGCCATGTTTTGTCGAGGGTAATCATCTATCTTCGTATAAAAATACGACCCAAACATCCTTCATTTCGTCTGTTTAAGCTCTCCTACCATAATTTGGATTTCTAGCTTGAGGGGTTTACCGCGTTTCATTTATAAGTTTCCTTATAACTCGTTTCTGTGGCACGTTATAGACTACATCATATCCTAAGACTTAGATTTCATCCGCCGTCTCTTAAAAGAGCCTTAAGTTATTTTTTCCTTAAGCACAAACACTACAGTCATCTCAGACTGTGCTAGCATGGACTTTCCTAACATATATATGCTCGATTACCATATTGCTCAAATAATTTATCACAAAGACCTATTTTTTGCAATCTTTTTTTATTAGATTATTACCTTCTAAAAAGCGATATCCGTCTTCTTCAGTTCTATTCATTTGTTTAGTAGGTAAGTTAATTTTTAATTTATTTAAATTAATATTTTCTGTACTTAAAGAATTATCTTTTACTATATTTTTAATATTAATAAGCTTATCTTTTATTAAATTAATAATTGCCTCATAATCTATTAATTCTTGATAATTCATTAATTTAGTAACATTATCAATAATTAAATTAATGTTAGATAATTCAGATTTAATATCTTTATATAAAGGATGATTATTATCTAAACTTTTAAATAAATTATTAAAATTAGTCATTTTAATTTTAATTAATGGATATTTCTTCTTTGGATTTTTAATACTATCTATATTTTTTAATAAATTATTTAAACATTTATTAAATTTCTTAGTATAGTTTTTAGGAGATAATAGATATATTGCATATATTATTATAAGTATTACTAAAATTGTTCCTATTATAATAACTAAATAATAAGCTAAATTACTAATATTTAGACCTAAATTATAACTTATAGTTGTTCCATTATAATCTAGGGTAACACTATCTTCACTTATAACAAATTCATAATCTCCATATAATCTAGTCCCATCATAAGCTAGATAATAAGCATCATCATCTAATTCTATAGTTAAAAGAGATGTATCTTCTATTTCTATAAAATTAATAGTTATAGTATCAATATTACCGTTATTGTCACTTAAAATAAGTCTAGTAGTTTGTGGAGTAACTATATAAAATGTATCATCTACTAAATATAGTATTTGATCATCATAATATACTAATTCATAATTAGTTACATCAATACTAAAATATTCAGTATCGATATCAATATTTATATCAGTTATTTCATCTAAGGTAAAAGCTTTAACACTAAAACTAAATATTAGAGTAAAAGTTGTAATTACTAGAAATATAAATTTTTTCATATTAGTTCCTCAAAGCTACATTTAAATGATTAGTTGCTAGAATAATATTATTTTTATTAAATTCTTCTACTATTTGTTCATTTAAACTCCATTTAACTTTAGAATAATCACCACTTTTTAACCATAGTTTAACTGTGAAATTTAAACTAGAATCACCTAATTCATCTAATTCTATTACTGGTTTAGGATCTTTAAAGATTCTTTTATCTTTTTTGATCATAGCTGTTAATAATTCTTTTACTAAAGTTACATCACTGCCATATGCCACACTTATAGTTAAATCTAATCTTCTAGTAGTCATAGCGTTATAATTAACTATGTTATTAGATAAGATTTCACTATTAGGAATAGTTATTAATTTATTATCTGAACTTTGGATAACTGTAGTAGTTAAATTAATAGAAACAACAGTACCTGATGTTTCGTTTATTTCCACATAGTCTCCAACATTAAAAGGTTTACTAGTTACTAACATTATACCATTAGCTATATTAGATAAAGAATCCTTTAAAGCTACACCTATAGCTAAACCAACACTAGCTACTAAAGCTACTATACCTGAAGTATCTAAACCAAAGGCATTTAAAACCATTAGGATATAAAGTAGATAAACTAAAGCTGTAATTATACTAAAACTAAACTGAGCTATAGTTGTATTTAAAGGTAGTCTAGCTATTATTTTTTTGATTAAATAATTAACTATTCTAACTACAAAAAAGCCTATAACTAAGACAATTATCCCGTTTAATACATTAAATAGCCCATCACCTAAATTAGTTCTTAAAGTTTCTAAAAAATCTTCCATATTTTCACCTACAAAAAAAGGGATTATTCCCCTTTTACAATTAACGCATCTTTACGAGAAAGATCTACTTGACCTTTTTCATTCACACCAATACATTTTACTAAAATAGTATCACCTAAAGATACTACATCTTCACATTTAGCTACTCTTTCTTTAGCTAAACGTGAAATATGGCATAAACCTTCTACTCCTGGCCATAATTCTACAAAGACACCATATTTTTCAATTCTAGATACTTTACCTTCATAGATTTGACCTACTTCAGCTTCTCTTACTAAATCTTCAATATAAGCTAGACAAGCTTTAGAAGTTTCCATATTAGAATGCATAACATAGACTCTACCATTTTGTTCAATATCAATTTTAACATTATCAAATTTTTCAATAATTTGATTAATAACTTTACCACCACTACCAATAACATCTTTAATTTTATTAGGATTAATTAGTGTAGTAGCTACTTTAGGAGCGTATTTAGATAATTCCTTTCTAGGTTCTGCAATAGTCTTAGACATATGTTCAAGAATTTCTAAGCGTCCTTTTTTAGCTTGAGCTAAAGCTTCTTTTAATATTTGGTAATTAATACCTTTAATTTTAATATCCATTTGTAAAGCAGTAATACCAGTTGTAGTACCAGCTACTTTAAAGTCCATATCACCTAGATGATCTTCCATACCTTGGATATCAGTTAAGATAGTATAATTCTTTTCATCTTGCATAATAAGACCCATAGCTATACCAGCTACAGGTGCCTTAATAGGAACACCAGCAGCCATTAAAGCTAAAGTACCAGAACAAATAGTTGCCTGACTACTTGAACCATTAGATTCTAAAATTTCTGATACTACTCTTATAGTATAAGGGAATTCATCTTCTTTAGGTATTACATATGATAAGGCTCTTTCACCTAAAGCACCATGACCAATTTCTCTTCTACCAGGTGAACCATATCTACCAGTTTCACCTACTGAATATTGAGGGAAATTGTAATGTAACATGAATCTCTTTAAATCTTCTACACCTAAACCATCTATGATTTGGTTATCAGATAAAGTACCTAAAGTTACAGTACCTAAACTTTGAGTTTGACCTCTAGTAAATAAGGCACTACCATGAGTTCTAGGTAATACATCTATTCTACTAGATAAAGGTCTTATTTCATCTAATTTTCTACCATCAGGTCTTATTTTTTCAACAGCAATCATATATCTTACTTCTTCATGTAAGATATTTTCTAAGCTCTTTTTAACATGTTTTAGATAATTAGCTTTAGCTTCAGTATCTATTACTTTAATACCACCAACTTCAGTAATGAAGACTTTTTCATCAAAATGATTAACAGTTTCTTCTTCAACCTCATCAATAGCAGCATATCTTTCTAATTTATCTTCTATACGGATAGCTTTTTTCATTTTTTCTTCCGCATAGGCTCTAACTTCTTTATCAATATCAGGATTTAAAACAAATAAATCAACTACAAGTTTGCTTTTACCACAAGCTTCAGTTATTTTATTTTGAAAATTACATAATTCTTGAATAGCTTTATGACCAAATTTTAAAGCTTCCCACATTGTATCTTCATCAACAAATCTAGCACCAGCTTCTACCATGTTTATAGCTTCTTTAGTACCAGCAACTGTTAAATTAAGATCACTAACTTCAAGTTGACTTGGAGTAGGATTAATAACAAACTTACCATCAACTAAACCAACAACAACCCCAGCTATAGGGCCTTCAAAAGGAATACATGAAATCATTAAAGCTATAGATGAACCAAGCATAGCAGCCATTTCAGGTGAACAATCAGGATCACTTGATAATACTGTATTTACTACTTGTACTTCATTTCTAAAACCATCAGCAAACAAAGGTCTAATAGGTCTATCAATTAAACGACTAGTTAAGGTCTCATGTTCACTAGGTCTACCTTCTCTACGTAAGAAACCACCGGGAATCTTACCAGCAGCATATAATTTTTCTTGGTATAAAACCATTAAAGGAAAGAAATCTTGACTAGATACTTCATCAGAATAACATACACAAGATAAAACTTTACTTTCCCCATATGTAACCATACAAGCACCAGCGGCTTGTTTAGCTACTTCGCCAATTTCTACTATAAGTGGACGCCCCGCCCACTCCATTTCAAAACGTTTTACTTCACTCATTAACGTTCTCCTATTCTTATTTCCATTTATTCACAAAAAATATTATATCACAAACACAATAAAACTGAAAGTTTCTTTTAATTAGTATTTAAGTAAATTACTAAAAAAGAGACCAATTTTTTAATCTAGTCCCTTTTAATTTCTATTTATCCTATAATTATTTCCCGAGTTTGCCTGGCCACTTTTATAAAAATTCGACCATTGATTATTCTTTTAT
>CAZJPL010000058.1:0-7026 GCA_964547945.1 uncultured Anaeroplasmataceae bacterium | reverse complement strand
TTAGATAAGGAATACGTAGGAGGTCATATGAAAAAATTAGTTAGATGTGCTATTATTGGTGTAGGTAGTATGGGTAAGAAATATGCCAAAATGATAGCTGAGGGTAATGTTATAGGCTTAAGTTTAAGTGTTGTCTTATGTAGAGGAGATGTTAGTGCTAATTGGGCTAAAGATAATTTAGCAAATGTTTTAGTAGTAAGAACTGAAGATGAACTATATTTAAATAAGGATTTATTTGATGCAGTAATAATAGTTACGCCTCATAAATTACATCCTGAGATGAGTATTAGAGCTTTAAAAGAACGTAAACATGTATTAACAGATAAACCTCAAGGCGTTTTTTCTAGTGTAGCAAAAGAGATTAATATATTTGCTGATAATAAAGGTTTAATATATTCTATGATGTGTCATCAAAGAACTTACATGAAATATAGGAAAGTTAAAGAATTATTAGATAGTAACATAATAGGTAAAATAGAAAGAATAAGTATGTTAAGTACTAATTTCTTAAGAACTAGATCATATCATCTATCTAGCTCGTGGCGTAGTAGCTGGATTGGTGAAGGTGGAGGAGTCTTAATTAATCAAGGCTATCATCTACTTGATATGTGGTATTATTTATTTGGTTTACCTGAATCAATATATGCTAATATACCTTTTGGTAAATATAATCCATTTTTAGTAGATGATGAAGCAACTCTTATAATGAATTATAAGGATAAAGTAACTGGAACTTTTATAATAACTACTGGTGAAGGTGCATCTTCCGAAAGATTAGAAATTATAGGTACTAAAGGTAAAATATTATTAGAAGACAATAAATTAATACTTACTAAATTTAATACTGATATTAGAGATTATCTTAATAAGGCTAGTGCTACTTCTAGACAAGACTTATTATTAGATAATGAAGAATATATTTTTGAAGATGAAAAAGATGCTTATAAGATAATGTTAGAAAATTTTAGTAAAGCTATATTAAATAAAGATAAATTAATTTGTAATGCTAGAGATGGAAGTTGTGTTTTAGAAATAGTAAATGCTTCTTATTTATCAGCTTGGCTTGATAAAAAGATAATTCTACCTTTAGATGAAAAAGAATATGAGAAAGCTTTCTTAGAAAAAGAAGAGGAAGAGAGAAACTATGTCTAAGATTTCTTTTTTAATAGTAGGTTCAGGCTATCGTGCCAAATTTTATGCTAGAATAGCTTTAAAACATAGTGAATATTTTGAAGCTATGATGTTATGTCGTAGTGAAGAAAAAGCTAAAAGTGTAGCTTTAGAAATAGGAATTAAGGCAACTATTTCAATAGAAGAATGTATTAAGTTTAAACCTATGTTCGTTGTTGTCGTAGTTAATAAAGATGGTATATTTGAAGTAACTAATACTTGGGTAAATAAAGGATATGCAGTACTTGCAGAAACTCCTGCAGGTACTAATATGGAAGTTTTAAATAAATTATGGTACTTAAAAGAAAATGGAGCTAAGATAGTTATATCTGAACAATATCATAGATATCCTTATATAGCATCTATTTTAAAAGCTATATCAGATAATCTAATAGGTGAAGTATCTTCAGCATATATTTCTTTAGCTCATGATTATCATGCGGCTAATATAATAAATCATATATTTAAGAAAAATAATTATAGCATAAGAGCAAATAGAATCTTAAATAAAGTAGTAGAAACTGATTCTAGAGAAGGTATTATTACTGATGGTAGAGTAGCCACTAAAAAAAGAGATATAGCCTTTATTAAATATAGTAATAATAAAGAAGTTATATATGATTTTTCTAGTGTAGAATATAGGTCTTTTATTAGGACTAGAAATATTATCATTAGAGGAGAAAAAGGAGAAATAAATAATAATTTATTATTAGGTTTAGATAATGATAATAAACCTTACACTAAATATTTATTACCTTATATACCAGATAGATATATTAATCTAGCTAATAAAATATTTGATAAATCTTATTTTAATACTAGTATATTTAATCTAGATTTAAATCAAGATGAGTTTGCTGTAGCTTCAATATTATTTGATATGCCTAGTTTTATTAAAGGTGATATAGAAATTTATTCTTTAGATAAAGCTTTAGATGATTCATATTTTTGGTTATTATTAGAAGAAAGTATAAATAGTTCTAGTGAAGTTTATACTAGTGATAGAATATGGAAACAATAAATTATTATAATCTAAATGCTCATTCTTATATAAAAGATACTATTAATTCTAATATGGCTGAATTATATAGTTTATTTGAAAAGCACATTAAACCTAAATCAACTATCTTAGATTTAGGTTTTGGTAGTGCTAGAGATTTATTATATTTTAAGAATAAGGGTTATATTACTTATGGTATAGATCCTTGTTCTGAGTTTTGTTCGAATGCTAAAAAATTAGGATTAGATAATATTTATAATATAAAAGTAGAAGACATGACTTTTATTAATATCTTTGATGCTATATGGGCATCAGCTTCTTTACTTCATGTTAAAGAATCTAATTTAAAAGAAGCATTTAATAAATGTCATGATGCTTTAAAAGATAAAGGTATATTATATGCTTCTTTTAAATATGGTGATTTTATAGGTGAAATAGATAGCAGATATTTCGTATATTTAACTGAAAAAAGCATATTAAATTATATTGATTTAAAGCGATTTTTGATTAAAGAAATTAAAGTGACTAAAGATGTAAGACCAAATAAAGAAAATGAGTTATGGTTAAATGTTATATTAGAAAAGAATGATAAAAATATATAAATTATTTAAAGGAGTTTGATTTGTATGATAAATGCTAATTTAGATCAGTTTTTAGATACTGGTTGGTTTAGTGAAGCAACCTTATACTATAAAGGTTATATCTATTGGTGTGAAGCAAATTGGGATTTTACAAAAGAAAAACCAATGCATTTCTTTGTTTATAGATTCCCAGCTGAAGTTGTTGACACATATTATTTTAAACGATTATATACTGATGAACCATTTTATTATATATTTGAAATATGGGGATATGGTGAAGAAGATGTAAAAGAAGAATTTCTAAAAGCTAAAATATTTGAGGGTAAATCATTTTGGGAAGTAGAAAGTGAATTGGCTTGGTTAGATGAGTGATTTTTATAATAGGAATTATGATAATAAAAAGTTAATTGTATATTATATTTATTAAAGAAATGTGGATATTAATACCGATATATAACAATAATGAGTACACAAAATTAATGAGATCAATATCTAAGAACTAGTTTGTCAGATGTTAATAAAAAACGCTATTAGAAAAATAATTCATTACTATGTATATGATGGTCTATCAAGAGCAGATGCTAAACTACTTACTAAAAATTCAACAATTAGGGAAAAATATGCGATTTATTTAAAGGAGTTTGATTTATATGATAAACGCTAATTTAGATCAGTTCTTAGATACTGGTTGGTTTAGTGAAGCAACCTTATACTATAAAGGTTATATCTATTGGTGTGAAGCAAATTGGGATTTTACAAAAGAAAAACCAATGCATTTCTTTGTTTATAGATTCCCAGCTGAAGTTGTTGACACATATTATTTTAAACGATTATATACTGATGAACCATTTTATTATATATTTGAAATATGGGGATATGGTGAAGAAGATGTAAAAGAAGAATTTCTAAAAGCTAAAATATTTGAGGGTAAATCATTTTGGGAAGTAGAAAGTGAATTGGCTTGGTTAGATGAGTGATATTTATAATAGCATTATAATAATAAAAAGTTCTAAGACATTGTTTTAGGACTTTTTTATCTTAAAAGTTCAAAAAAAGAGAAAGTTTCGGGAAATAAATTCCAAAAACTTTATAAAAATAAGAAGTTTTAGGAATTAAAATACTAAAACTATTGAAAATAATGGTATTTTAGGATAAAATTAGGTAAAAGTTAAGGAATGCGGTGATTATATGAAAATAATACCTAGAAAACAGTATCTAGATCAATTAATAGCTCTTAAAGATAAACAACTTATAAAGGTAATTACTGGGGTTCGTAGATGTGGTAAGTCTACTTTGTTGTTAGAATATATGAATTATTTAAAACAACAGGGTATAACAAATGATCAAATTATTTTTATAAATTTTGAAGATCTTGATTATATAGAATATAGAGATTTAAATAAATTATATGCATATATTCGTCCATATCTTAATAATGGTAAGAAAATATATATATTTTTAGATGAAATACAACATGTTAAGGATTTTCCTATAATTGTTGATGGTTTATATATCAAAGAAAATGTAGATATCTATATAACTGGTTCTAATGCTTATATGCTATCTAGTGAAATAGCAACATTAATATCTGGAAGATATGTAGAAATATTCATGTTACCATTATCTTTTAAAGAATATGTTGAATGGACTGGTAATAAAACGGATTTAGCGCGCAAGTATACTGATTATATTTTTAATAGTTCATTTCCATATACACTTCAATTGCGTGATAATGAAATGGTATTGAAACAATATATGAATTCTATATATGTAACTTTAATTAGACAAGATGTTGCTAATCGCAATAAATTTACTAATCTTATGATGCTTGATGATATTGTTCATTTTATGTTTGATAATATATCAAATATATTATCAACAAAGAAAATAGCTGACACTATGAGTTCGGGCGGTAGAAAAATAGATGCTAAAACAGTAGAAAAATATATAACAGGACTCATTGAAAGTTATGTTTTATATCGAGTTAAAAGGTATGATTTAAAGGGGAAACAACACCTTAAAACTCAAGAAAAGTATTATTTAGTAGATATAGGTTTAAGATATGCTGTATTAGGTTCACGTTCAACAGACATAGGTCGTATGTTAGAAAATGTGGTATATCTAGAGTTATTAAGAAGAGGGTATGAAGTATATATAGGTAAAATTGATGAATTAGAAGTTGATTTTGTCGCTGTAGATAGAGGAAGAATTACTTATTATCAAGTTAGTGCTACAGTTAGAGAAGAAAATACATTAAAAAGAGAATTAGCCCCACTAAAAAAAATAAATGATCATTATGAAAAAATAATTTTAACATTAGATGAAGATCCAGAAGCAGATTATGATGGCATTAGAATAATTAATGTGTATAATTGGTTATTAAAATAAAATATCAATATTTGATACATAATCTTTATATGTTATAATTGTCTAGCTATTAACCTTATTAATTAGGAGATGTTAATATGGTTTATGAAAAAATAAAGGGGAATTTTTGTTATGGGAATAAATTTAGTAAATATAAGTAAGAAATTTGAAAATAAAATAATATTTGATAATGTTAATATATCTTTTAATAATTGTGGGTTATATTTACTTGAAGGTAGAAGTGGTAGTGGAAAAACTACCCTTTTAAACATAATATCAGGTTATGATAAAGAAGATAGTGGTAATTATTTATTAAATGGTGAAGAAATAGATGATAGAAATAAGCTAAGCTATTATATTTCCTATGTTTTGCAAGATAATAATGTTTTATCTAACTTTACAGTATTAGAAAATATAAAGTTAGTAACTGATGATAGTAATTTAGCTTTAAAATATTTAGATTATGTTGGCTTAAGTGATTTAGTTAATACTAAAGCTAATTTATTATCTGGTGGAGAAAAATTAAGACTTAATATAGCTAGAGAATTAGTTAAAAATACTAGTATTATCTTATTAGATGAACCTACTAGTAGTCTTGATTTAGAATCAGCTACCATTGTCATGAATATTTTAGCTAAAATAGCTAAAGATAAATTAGTAATAATAGCCAGTCATGACTTAGATTTAGTTAATAAATATAATATAAAAAGAATTAAAATAGAACCTAATATTAACTATATAGATAATGATACTGATATAGTATTAAATGAACCAATAAACTTAAAATTTAAGAATAAATTTTGTTTTAAATATTTATTAAATAATATAAGAAAAACACCTATTAAGAATGTTTTTAGTTTACTGATTGTTGTAATATGCATAAGTGTAATCAGTATATTTTTATCTGTTATATTTCCTACTACTAAAGATTTCATATATACCTTTTTAAGAGATAATGATATTAATACTATTACTCTAACAAGTAATGATTATGATGATTTAGTTAATAAAACTAAGGAAGAAGGATATAATTTTTATTATAAGGCAGAAGTATATATACTTAATTTTAAAACTAATCTTTATGTCAGTGAAGAAAGCTTTGAAGGTGTTAGATTTAGTAATGCCTTTAATGAAAGATATAATACTACTTATAAATCAGGAGATTATATATCATTTTATTATGATAATGAATATAGTTTTGAAATAATAGAAGTTATAGATATAAAGTATTCAGATAATTATTATACTTTTGATTTAGAACAAAATTATATCATTGTTAGTATGGATAATTTTGATATAAGTGATTTTAATAAGATAAGTATTATAGCTAATGATTTATTAGATGTTTTAGAGTTTGGGGCAACAAACAATTATTATTTATATATAAATGATTTAATTCTTTTAAATAATAATTATAATTATCAAAATGAACTATATTATGGATTTATTATTGTTATAGGAGTATTTTTAATAGCTTTTACGACATTATTTTATTTAAACTTTTTAATTCAAGAAAAGAATAATATAGGTTTCTTTAGAATAATAGATTTTGATAATAAGAATATATTTAAATTATATAGTATTATTTTTATTACATATTGTTTAACAATATTTATTATATCTATACCTATAAGTTATTTATTAACGTTTATATATAATCTTATTATAAATAATGAGATATATAATTTATTAATACCATTTAGATTAAATATAAGCTGTTTTATACTAACGATAGTTATATTATTTATTTTAAATATAGTAGTTTATTTATTTAAACTAAGAACGTATATGAAGAAAAGTAAAATAAGTATTATTAAATCATTATTTTAGGTTTAAATATTTTATTATAAATAAAAAAATCAACTTACCAAAAGATAAGCCGATTTAAGCAAATCAAGATATTTAAGA
>CAZJPL010000057.1:0-7042 GCA_964547945.1 uncultured Anaeroplasmataceae bacterium | reverse complement strand
AATAAATATTTACCTAAGAATCTTATATATAAATATATCAATATAATTAATTTTTATTCTCCTAATCCTAAATATATATTTTATAGACGTAATTATCCTGAAATAAAAAAAGAATTAGCAACCTATGCTAATCTTGCAGATAATATTTATATAGCCTTATTAAAGGCAATTTTAATCCAAGATAAAGATAGTATAAAAGCTATATTTAAGCTAATTAATAATATCTTAACTATTACTAAATCAGGTGATGGTTTTTATAAAGATGGTAGTTTTATCCAACATAATAATATAGCTTATAATGGTTCTTATGGAGAAGTCTTATTATATTCTTTAGCTAAAATACTTAAAATATATGATTTAATAAATTATGATATTAAATTATATATAGATCAAACTATAGATATAATTAAAAATAGTTTTGAAATAATCTTATATAATAATTATGTTTTAGATTCAACTCGTGGTAGAGCTATATCTAGAGAGAAACAAAATGCTTATTATAGCTATGATATTATTATAGAAGCTATAAATATCTTAAAGAAAATTAGTAATAATTATTATTTAACTAATTTATTAAGAAAATTAAAATTTAATAGATATGATTTTGAAATAAAAGTTTATAACTATATGGATAGATATATTTATAGAACTAAAAAATATCTAATAAGCTTTAATAATAATTCTAAATATATAGCTAATTATGAAGCTATTAATGAAGAAAATTTATGTGGTGATTATTCTAGTAACGGGACTTATGATATTTATTTTAATCAAGAAAGAAAAAAAGAAGAAATAAATATTAATAAGTATTATAGAGCTGGCTCTACTAATAGTAATATTAAAGAAATACCTAATGTTGTTTATAAGAATAATTTAAGTATAGGAGTTAGTTTAGATGATATATTAAATATATATTATTTAAACAATACTTATTATAAAGGTAATTTTTCTAGATTTATGATAGCTGATACATTAATTTGTGTTGGTAGTAATATTAAATCTAAGGAAGTATTACACACAACTATTTTAGATAGTCCGAATATAATATTAATTAATAATAAAAAAGCTATATCGAATAATTTAATAATTGAAAGTGAAAATAAGCTAGAATTAGTCAATTATGAAGAAAAAAGATTATGGTTTAATTTAAACCATAATAATTCAAATACTAAAGTAATAAATACAGGTAAGAGATTATTTATTAATAATCCTAAGAAGTATTTATATACTATTAATTTTAGTAAGAGAAAAACTAAATATACTCTTATTAATAATAAATATTATCATTTATTAAAATATAAAAATTATATCTTAATTAATACTTTTACTAATAAAGAATTAGTTATAGATAATATTAAGATTGAAGGTAAATGTAGTCTTATCTTAAAGATAGATAAAGATTCTATTATAGCTAAAATAGCTACTGGACTTCGTACTAAAAGACTTATTAAACTAGAAATAGATGGTATTTCTAAAGGAATACTTTTAGGTAATGAATTAGAATATACTTGGAGGCTCAAATGAAAAAGTTAAAGATATTTTTATCCCTTATTTTAATAATTTTAACTTTTAGTGTAGTATCTTCTAATATAAAAGCTAGTGATCAAAGTTATTTAGAAGCTAAAGATTTCATTACTTTAGAAGATGATAAAGATAATACTAGTGAGATTGTTAATTTCTTAAATATTTGTAATAATCTTGGTATGGATGCTTACTTTAATTCAGGTATATATATCTTAAAAAGTAGTATAAGTTTAGTAGGTGGTGTATCTATTATAGGATCAGATTATACAGTATTTAGAGGAGTAAATGGTGATTACCAAGTAAATATTTTTGACGGGACTAATACTAAAGATATAACTATTAAAAATATTATATTTGATAATGTAACTATTTATAGTCAAAACGAAAGTTCTACTAATTGGGTTATTGAAAATAATATCTTTATAAATGCTAAAAAGGTAGATACAAGTATTGATTCAGGCTTAGTACCTGATAGTAATAATCAAAATGGTGGGGAAAATACAGGCTATTATATCTTATCTAGTAAAAAAGGTATAACTATTAGATCTAATCTATTTTTAAGAGATGAAAATAGTCTAGGTAGAGGTATAGGCTTATATCAGAGTACTGATGCCTTAATAGAAGATAATTATTTTGGTTTAGTAGAAGATATAGATAATAGTATAGTAAGTCTAAATACTAAATCTTTAAAAGATAAAGTATTAAGCTTAGATACTTATAATGATACTAGTAATCAAGGTTATTTCATGACTGCAATAAATGTAATATCAGGTGATACTAATACTAAGATATTATCTAATCATATATCTTTAAATAAAGATATTAGTGAAGCTAATTATGAAGATGGTAGTGGTCTTAGTTTAGGTTATAATAGAGATCATATAATATATGCTAAAGAATATACTAATTTAGCTATAGTAGGTAATTATTTTAAAGGTCAAAATAAAAATCAAGATGGCGGAATAAAGATAAGAAATGGTAATGGTTCTTTGGTTTATAAAAATATATTTGAAGATGTAACCTTACTTTATTACATCCAAGATTATTCAAGTGTAACTAGTTTAACTAATACTTACGCAGCTGAAAATATCTTTTTAAATCAAGATATTACATCTTCTAGTCTAACTGTAGGAACTCAGACTAAATATCCTACTCAAACTTTCTTAATATTCTTTTATAATTATTTATCGAATGCTAATATTTCTAATTTTACTATTGAAAATAATAAAGTAATATCTCTTGGTTTAGGTAATGAAGAAATAAGATTATATACACCTAGATCAAGTAGTGATACTATATATAATCTAACTATAAGAAATAATACTAATTATATAGGTGAAGAATTAAATTTAAATAATTATTTTTCAGTAAGTGGAGATACTTATTATATAGATTCTAATCTAGATTTATATGGTGATATAGATGTATATAGCTTATTAAATTTAGCTGAAGTAGATTTTAAAATAGAAAATAAGAAGTTAGTAGGAAATAATCTATATTTAAATCAAGAAGTATATAATAATACTACTATAGAATTAGATACAGATTATGAAGTATTTAGTGTAGAAAGTACTACAGAAACAATTAAGGTTGAAGGTAGTGATTATACTTTACCATCTAATATCTATTATTTATCTACTTTTAATATTAAAAGTGAATATGAGATAGAAGTAAATCTTGGTGATACTATATCTTTATTAGATATATTACCAGTAAAATATTTTAATGATATAGTAATTATTAGTAATAGTAATTTTAGTATAGAAGACCTAAATATAACAGCCTTATCTTTAGGCACTAATACCTTAGATATTATCTTAGATGAATATAATATTAAGCTTATTATTAAGGCTAATTTAGTCTTAAATGTAGATGAATCTTATAATTATGATTTTAGTAATTTAAACTTAAGTTATAATCAAAATGTTCTTAATATAAGTGATAATAGTATTAGTTCATCTTTAATAGGAATTCATAGTGTAGATATTTTAGATAATAATTTAAATATTATAAATTCATTTATAGTTGAAGTAGTAGCTAATAACAATTATGTTATTGATAAGACGATATATTTAAGTGAGGTATTTAATTTACCAGAAGAATTATTAAATCAGGTATCATATAGTTATGATAGTAATAATATAACTATAGATGGTAATTTTGTATATTTTAATAATATTGGATTATATACATTTGATATAATAGGTACTAATTTTAGTATTAGATATAATATAGAAGTAATAGAGGATATAGAGGTTAGTGATATAACTATTAGTTTAGGAGAAAGTTTAGAATTAGATTTAGGGGATTATACTTATATTTATGATGAAACAAGTTTAAGTATTAGTGGTAATGTTGTTACTGGATTAAAGGTTGGAAGTCACGGAATAAGTATATATGATTATATAAATAATAAATATATTAGTTTTAAAATCATAGTGATAGCTTAATAACTTAATAAGGGTTTTGTTTTAAAAACTTGTTATGATATAATAAAACGTGGTGATTAAGATGTCTTTTGATTTTAAAAAATTTAGTAGTGAATTAAATCCTAATAATGTGAAATTTTCTAAGAGTGAAGCTAAAATACATGAGTTTGTTCTTAAATATCCTTTACAAGTAGTATATGAGTCTTTATCTAGTATAGCTAGCAAGGTTAATGTAGGTGAGGCTACTGTAGTTAGATATTTTAAGAAATTAGGTTATTCTAGTTTTACTAACTTTAAAGTAGAAGTTTATAAAAATTATGAAAATTTACAAATAGTTAAAGATATGCCTTTTATTGATAACATATCTGAAAACTTAATAGAAGCTATTAATAAAACTAAAGAAAGCATTAATATGGAAGAATTAGAAAAAGCTAGTAAATATTTACTTGAATCAGAACAAGTTCTATTAGCTGGTATGGGTATTAGTCATAGTTCAGCTTTAGATATGTATACTAAATGTTTAAGAATAGGCTTACCAGCTATTGTATTAAGTGATAGTCATTTTATTTATATGTATACAGCTGTAATGAAGTCTAATTGGGTTGCCTTATTATATTCATTTTCTGGGGAAACTAAAGAAATGATTACTGTAGCTAGTTTCTTAAAAGAAAAGAATATAAAGGTCATAGTTATTTCTAATTATTCAAACTCTACTTTAGCTAAAATGGCTGATGTTTTCTTACAAACTAAAGGTTTTGAAAATGATATAAATGGTGGTTTCTTTAGCTCTAAAATTTCACAATTATATATTAGTGATGTCTTAATTACTAATTGTGCATTAAAAGATGTAGAAAAGACACATCTTTATAATCAATTAGTTACAAATACAGTTATCAATAATTAAAAGAAAATGGAGTTATAAATTAGAATAAATAATGATTAGTTTAGAAAATGAAGATTTAAAAGTAGGAATAAATTTAGATGGTGGGGAATTAAATTCTATTAATTTTAATGGTGTTAATATATTGTGGGACAAAAGCAGTTTGTGGCAAGAACACTCTCCAATTTTATTTCCAAATATAGGACATTTGAAAGACAATTATTATTTATATAAGAATATAAAATATAATAGCTCAGCTCATGGTTTTGCCAAAAAAGAGAGATTTAAAGTTCTAAAACAAGATAAAGATTTACTTATACTTTCTTTAGAATCTAATGAAGAAACTTTAAAAGTTTATCCTTTTAAGTTTAGATTAGAAGTTAAGTATCAATTAATAGATAAATCACTAAATATTATATTTAAGGTATTTAATTTAGGTGATTATGATATGTATTTTAGTTTAGGCTTTCATCCTGGTTTTTCTTATAAAGGATTAAATAAGCTATTAGAAAATACTATGCTTAATATAGAGAATAAAAAGTATTTATCTATTGATTTTAATAAAGAATATATAAGTGGTAGTCATGTTGAAAAATTAGGACCTATTAGTTTTAGTGATTTTTCTAAGAAACTAGTAGAACCAAGAACTCTTTGTTATAAAGATATGAATGTTATTGATTTAGCAGGAAAAAAGAGTTCTATAAGAATTAAGCATGACATGCCTTATACAGCTTTTTGGCAAATGAAACCAGAAACTAATAAAGATTTCTTATGTATAGAATCTTGGGCTGGCTTACCTGATTTTGTTGACTCTAAATACGAACTTGACAGTAAAAATAATTTAGTTAAGCTTGAAAAAAAATCTATTTTCGAAACTTATTATAATATTAGTTTAATTGAAAATTAATAATTTAAAGGAGAAACTATGGCAACAGTAGTATTAAAAAATGTAAATAAAATATATCCTGGTGGTAATCAAGCTGTTTATGATTTTAATTTAGAAATAAAAGATAAAGAATTCATAGTATTAGTAGGTCCTTCAGGTTGTGGTAAATCTACAACACTAAGAATGATTGCGGGACTAGAGGAGATTACTAGTGGGGAATTATATATAGATGGTCAATTCATGAATGACGTTTTAGCTAAAAATAGAGGAATAGCTATGGTATTTCAGTCTTATGCATTATTCCCTCAAATGACGGTTTATGATAATATGGCATTTGGGTTAAAATTGAGAAAGATGCCTAAAGATGAAATTAAAAGAAGGATTATGGATGTAGCTCACACTTTAGGTCTAGAACCATATTTAGATCGTAAACCAAAAGCTTTATCAGGTGGTCAAAGACAAAGAGTAGCTTTAGGTAGAGCTATAGTAAAAGATGCGAAAGTATTCTTATATGATGAACCATTATCTAACTTAGATGCTAAACTTAGAGGACAAATGCGTACTGAAATAGCTCGTATTCATAAAAATATAGGAGCTACTTCAATTTATGTAACTCATGATCAAGTAGAAGCTATGACTATGGCTACTAAGATAGTTGTTATGCGTGATGGCTATATTCAACAAATAGGAACACCTGAAGAAGTATATAATCATCCAGCAAATGTCTTTGTTGGGGGATTTATTGGCACTCCTGCTATGAATTTTATTAGAGGATATGTCAATGATGATGGTGAATTTGTGACCGAAGATGGTGAAAATAGGGTTAAACTTCCTAAAGATAAATTTGATGTTATAAAGAAACATTTTGAAGAAAAACGTTTACTTGCTGAAACTAAGGCTTTAGAAGATGTTATGAAACCAAGTGCTGAAAATACTGAAGAAAATGTAGAAGTTCCTTCTAACACTGAAGAAGATAATAAGGTTATTATTGGTATTAGACCTGAAGAAATTCATGTTGGTCAAAAAGCACTTAAATCACTAGCGGATTCAAGTTTTGAAGTTAATGTTGAATTTGTAGAAATGTTAGGTCATGAATCTAATGTTCACTTTAATATTGGTTCTACTAGAATAGTTAGTGTAGTAAGTTCTAAACAAAAAATCCAAGCTGAAGATACTGTTACAGTAGGTATTGATTTAGCTAATTGTCATTTCTTCGATGCTGATAGTGAATTAATTATTGTTTAAGATTAATTAATATAATAGGTTTCTAGGTTCTTTCTTTACTATGGATAATAAGTATATAAGGCAGATGTAAAAATCTGT
>CAZJPL010000056.1:0-7344 GCA_964547945.1 uncultured Anaeroplasmataceae bacterium | reverse complement strand
AAGGACTTTTTATATTTTAGAGAGGTAAGAGATTTATGAGCGATTATAAAGATACTTTATATATGGGTAAGACTAGTTTTGAAATGCGTGGGAATTTAGGTCAAAAAGAACCTAAAATTCAAGAAAACTGGGAAAATATTGACTTATATCATAAGAGATTAAACAAGAATAAAGGCAATAAGTCATATACTCTTCATGATGGTCCACCATACGCAAATGGAGATATTCATCTTGGTCATGCCCTAAATAAGATTTTAAAAGACTTTGTAGTTAGATATAAAAATATGCAAGGTTTTTATAGTTATTATATAGCTGGTTGGGATACACATGGTTTACCTATAGAAACTGCTGTAACTAAAAAAGGTATAAAAAGAAAAGAAATATCTACAAGTGAATTTAGAAAACACTGTGAAGAATATGCCCTAAAACAAGTAGAAAGACAAAAAGTGGGTTTCAAACGTTTAGGTGTAATCTGTAATTATGATGAGTCATATTTGACACTTCAAAAAGAATATGAGCGTGATCAAATAAAGGTATTCGCTAAAATGGTAGAAAAAGGTTTAATTTATAAAGGATTAAAACCAGTATATTGGTCACCATCAAGTGAATCAGCTTTAGCTGAAGCGGAAATAGAATACCATGATAAAGAAGATTTCTCTATCTATTTCACCCTACCTATTTTAAGTGAAGATCCTTTATATAAAGATGCTAAATTTTTAGTATGGACAACTACACCTTGGACTATTCCAGCTAATTTAGCTGTTTGTTGTGGTCCTAAGATTAAATATGTTTTAGCTGAAACTTCTAAAGGTAAATTAATATTTGGTTTAGATTTATTAAATAAATTAACTGAATTATTAGATTTAGGTGAAGTTAAAATCTTAAAAGAATATCTAGGTGAAGAATTAGAAGGTCTTAAATATACTCATCCATTATATGGTAGAGTATCACCTTGTGTATTAGGAGATTATGTATCTACTGAAGATGGTTCAGGTTTAGTACATATCGCTCCAGGTCATGGTGAAGACGATTATAATGTAGGTAAATTATATAATTTAGATATTTTATGTCCTGTTGATAATAGAGGATATATGACTCAAGAAGCTGGTAAGTATGAAGGCTTATTCTATACTGATTGTAATCAAGAAGTTATGAATGACCTTGAACAAAGTAATAATTTATTAAAGGTAGTTAAAATAGTTCATAGCTATCCTCATGATTGGCGTACTAAAAAACCAGTAATCTTTAGAGCTACACCTCAATGGTTTGCCTCTATCGATAAGATTAAAGATGAATTACTTAATAATGTAAAAGATGTAACTTGGTATCCACATTGGGGAGATATTAGAATGACTAATATGATTAAAGATCGACATGATTGGTGTATTAGTCGTCAAAGAGCTTGGGGTGTACCTATTCCAATTTTCTATTGTGAAGACGGAACTCCTGTTCTTGATCAAGAAGTATTTAGTCATATTTCTGATTTATTTGGTGAATTTGGTTCTAATATTTGGTTTGAAAAAGAAGCTAAAGATTTATTACCAGAAGGTTATACGAATGCTCATTCTCCAAATAATATTTTCACTAAAGAAACTGATATTATGGATGTTTGGTTTGATAGTGGTTCAAGCTATATGACTTTATTACGTCACAGTTTATCTTTTCCTGCTGATTTATATTTAGAAGGATCAGATCAATATCGTGGTTGGTTTAATTCAAGCTTAATAACTTCAACTGCGATGTTTGATAAAGCCCCTTATAAAACAGTAGTAACTCATGGTTTCACTCTTGATGGTGAAGGGCGTAAGATGTCTAAATCTTTAGGTAATGTCATTGACCCAGCTGATGTATGTAAGAGTAGTGGAGCTGATGTTTTAAGGTTATGGGTTGCCTCAGTAGACTATCAATCTGACATGCCTATAAGCCAAGAATTATTAAAACAAATTAGTGAAACTTATCGTAAGATAAGAAACACTATTAAATTTATGTTAGCTAATACTAGTGATTTTAATCCTGAAGATAGCTTAGCTTATGAAGAATTAGAAAATGTAGATAAATATATTGTTATTAAATTAAATAGATATTTAGCTGATTTATATAAAGCTTATGATACATTTAGATTTGGTGATGTATATCGTTTAACTAATAGCTTCATTAATAATACATTAAGTTCTTTCTATTTAGATTTTATTAAAGATATCTTATATATCTTAAGCCCAACTGATAAAAAGAGATTAAGCGTTCAAACTGTTTTATATCAAGTTTTATTAAGTTTATTAAAGGTGTTAACACCTATTATTCCTCATACTACATCTGAAGCTTATAACACTATGCCTTATAAGACGGAAGAAGATATTTATTTACTTAATTTGGATCCTGTTAAAGAAGACCTAGATTCTTCTTTAGAAGCTGATTTTGACAAGTTCATGAGTGTTAGATCAGATATTTTAAAAGCTTTAGAAGAAGCTAGAGCTAATAAGATAATCGGTAAGAGTTTTAATGCTAAATTAACTTTAGAAGTAACAAAAGATACTCTTGATTTATTTAAGAGAATGAATTCTGATTTAGCACAAATTTTAATTGTATCTCAATTAGAGGTAAAAGAGGCTAAAGAATTTAAAGTAGTGGTAGAAGAAGCTAAAGGAGAAGTTTGTGAACGTTGTTGGATGGTTGTAGATGAAGAGCTAGAAGATGGTTTATGTCATCGTTGTCACGATATAGTTCATGGAACGAAAAAAGCTTAAATTACGCGAAATATTGCCCATCATTATAGCTCTAGTGATAAATTTATTTATCGTTATTGTAGGGACAATTAGAACTAATTATAGTGTGTCTTTAAAAGGCGGTTTAACAAGTGCTAATAAAGTTATTACAGTAGATACTGATAATGAGATAACTGGTAGTTATTCTACTGTATATGTTATATCATTTTCTAAATCTACTATCTTACAAAACTTTATTTGTCAGTTTATTGATTCAGCAGATATAACGGAAATTTCTTCAAGTAGTCTTCATTTTAGCGATTTAGAAACCTATAGAATGGGAGTTATCCAACATAATTCATCTGTTCAGGCATCAATAATAAGTGCTTTTAATGAGGCTTGTTTAGTAGATGATAGCATTAATATTGATTATTCTATCTCTAGTTTAGTAGTGACTTATTATTATGAAGATTCAAACTTTAAAATAGGTGATGAGATTATTGAAATAGATGGTGTTAGTGTAACTGAATTATACGCTAATATTAGTGTAGATTCAGGTTGGTTAATGCCTGATATTGGCTCTATTTTAACAATTAATAGAGATGATGAAATTATATATTTAACTGTAGAATCTAGTTTAGATTATATTTATTGTTATCCATATTTTGATATTGATTATGATACGATATCTCCTAGTGTAACTATTAAAAGCACCTACACAACAGGACCTAGTGGTGGTTTTATTAGAGCCTTATCTTTATATGATGAACTTTTAGGATTAGATTTATCTAAAGGAAGAAAGATAGCTGGGACAGGTACTATTAGTCAAACAGGGGCTATTGGCTCTATCGGTAGTATTAAACAAAAAATATATACGGCAGCATCTTCTGGTGTTGATATATTTTTATGTCCATCAGCTAACTATGAAGAAGCTTTAGAAGCATATAATAAATTAAATACAGATATGATATTATACGAAGTATCTAGTTTAAGTGAGGCAATAAGTTTATTATCATGAAAAAATATAAAGCTATTTTATTAAGTTTATTAATTGCCTTTATTTATACTATGGGTCCTTTAGTACTTTTAATTAATTTTTTAATCTTTATAGACTTATTATGGTTAATAATAGTGCTCTTTATAATATTAATAATAGTATTTATTTTAATTTGTAGAATATACTATAAAAAACTAAGAAATAGTCAGTGAAAACTGGCTATTTTTTAAAGTTTTTGGCTTAATTACAAGCAAAAAAAGCTATATACAAGCATTTTAAAAAATGGTATAATTATTCAAGAGGTTGATTATATGCTTTTCCGCTACTATTTTTTCAAAGAGGGGACTAGACGATATGATGTCGCTGATTTATTAAGCTACTTCAAGGCTAACCCATATATTGATATCGAGAATAAGAATGAAGCAGAAATCCAAGTACACTATTTTAACCCGACTTTAAACTTTAAATGTGATTTTGTTATAAGTTCTAAATCTAGTGTACCAAACATTGAAAGATTAGATCCTCGTTTTGTGGAAGTTAATTTAAGAGTTGAATTTGGAGTCTTATTGCCGACATATGACGTTGATTTAATTTTAAACATCTGTGAAGACATCTGTAAAATGTTTAATTTTTATGTCTATAATGAAGTTTTTGAAGATGTTTCACCTTTCAAACGCGGATTAATGTTAAAGGCTTTTGAAGTCGTAAAATTAGCGTATAAAAATAGATATCCATCTGAAGTAGCTAATTATTATAGACTAGATAAAGAGAATTTAAATAAAGTTTATGATTATTATTTACAATCTAGTATTATTTCAGATTTATTAAAGGTTGAAAATGTAGTAGTACCTAAAATATCTTTTTACGCAGTAGATGGTAAAAGAAAGATATATACCGCTATTGAAATAGATCCTGTTGAGCCATTTGTTTTCCCTTTATTTGTCGATATGGTTCATATAATAAGTGCAGATAAAGATATTTTTATATCTAGCGAAGAATTATATAATCAAACTAAGAAATTATTCCATCCAATAGATTCTAGTATTAATAATTTATACTATACTATGCCTAGAGAAATCAAAAAGATTAATAAGATATTAAACAAACACAATTTTTCTAGATTATTTCTAGAATTAAAAAGAGTTGATTTCGATAGAGTATTAGATATTTAATACTAAAAAATAATAAGTAAGGAGAAAAATATGGAATATAATAAATTGATTGACCATACTTTATTAAAAGCTACAGCTAGCATTGCTGAGATAACTAATTTATTAGAAGAAGCTATTAAATATGATTTTAAATCAGTATGTGTTAATCCTTGTTATGTTAGTTATGCAAAAGAATATTTAAGAAATACTAATGTTTTAGTATGTACAGTAATAGGTTTTCCTTTAGGACAAAACACTATTAACACTAAGGTTTATGAAACTGAAGATGCTATTCTAGCTGGAGCTGATGAAATTGACATGGTTATAAATATTTCAGCTTTAAAAGATGGTGATGATGACTATGTTTTTGATGAAATAGCTCAAATTAAAGAAGTTTGTGGACCTAGAACTTTAAAAGTTATTTTAGAAACTTGTTATTTAACGGATGAAGAAATAGTTAGAGCATCTAAATTAGCTAAAGAAGCTGGGGCTGATTTTGTTAAAACATCAACAGGCTTTGGCACAGGCGGGGCAACAACAAAGGCTGTATCTTTAATGCGTAAAACAGTAGGTAAAGATATGGGAGTTAAAGCCTCAGGCGGAGTTAGAACAAAAGAAGATTTATTAAATATGGTTTCAGCAGGAGCTAATAGAATAGGTGCTTCAGCTGGAGTAAAAATTATGGAGGATTTAAAAAATGAGTAATATACCTACACCACATATATCATGTGATGATGTAAATAAAATAGCGAAAGTAGTTTTAATGCCAGGTGATCCATTAAGAGCTAAATTTATCGCTGATAACTTTTTAACTGACGTTATTACTTTTAATACTACTAGAGGAATGTATGGGTATACTGGTAGATATAAAGGTAAATATATAAGTGTTATGGGTTCAGGAATGGGTATGCCATCTATTGGTATCTATTCTTATGAATTATTTAATCATTATGGTGTTGATACTATTATAAGAATAGGTTCAGCTGGTTCATATAGCGAAAGATTAAAGGTTTATGATACTGTTTTAGTAACTGAAGCTTATTCAGAATCTAGTTTTGCTAAAACTGCCTTTGGTATGCGCAGTAAAAAACAAAAGAGTAATAAATCTTTAAATAATAAACTTCAAAAAGCTGCCGAAAATTTAAAGATTGAATTAAAACCAGCTATTTGTCATTCATCTGATGTATTTTACGGTACCAATGATTGGAAAGAAGTAAGAGATAATCAAGGTTGTGAATGTGTAGAAATGGAAAGTTTCGCTTTATTCGCTAATGCTAAATATTTAGGTAAAAAAGCTGGTTGTCTACTTACTATATCTGATTCATTTATTACTCATGAAGTTACTTCAGCTGAAGAAAGACAAACTTCATTCACTAATATGATGAAGATAGCTTTAGAAATGGCTACTGGTAAATCTCCACGTTAAATATATAGTCTATTTTGGTGATAAACTGAAATAGACTTTTTTAATATAAAAAAATAAAAAAAGTATGAAATAAGCGATTTTTAGATACATTTTTCTTACTTTCGAGTAATTTAATACTTTTATTTTTAAAATAACAAATAAAATACTGTTATATTTTCTTAATGTAAAAATTATTAATAAAAAAACTAAGCTAAGTCGATTTGTCAAAATAAAAAGTATTTGTTATATTACGCTAGAAAGGAGGGAACATGTACAATTATTTTATGCTTGTCGGTCGCATAGCTAAAGAAGTTGAGATTAAAACTCTTGAAGATGGTCGCAATGTATTAAATTTATTAGTGATAGTACAAAGACCATTTAGAAATCAAGATGGCGAGTTTGAAAATGATTTACTACGAGTTACTTTATGGGAAAGTACAGCTGAAATTGTTTCTGATAATGTACGTAAAGGTGCAATGATAGGAATTAAGGGGCGTATAACTTCTACTAAGAAAACAAATAGTGATGGTCAAAATACTTATCAAACTGAATTAGTTGGCGAACGTATAGTCTTTTTTTCAAATGTTGATACTAAGGTTGAAGGCTAAAAGCCTTCTTTTTTTAAGTGTGCCGTGCACGGCATATATCTAGTTGGTGAAAGTCCAATACACGCGTAGGTATCGACGAAGTGTTAGGGAAGCACAAGGCATTAATCGTGAGGTTAGTGTTGGAGGAAGTGTGAAACAAAATCGTGGGCTAACGAACAGAAACTTATTATAAGGCTGTATAAACGGATGAGGTTGCAAAACAAACTAAAGTCCAAAAGATACCCGTAACTTTATGCGGTAAAATAAGTAGCTAAACGAGGAAAGATATATGTCTTACCACGGGAGGTCTTACAAACGACTAAGAGTAGTCGGTCGAAAAAGGTTTATTGTAAGAAGTCAGCAGAGGTCATAGTACTAAGAAATTAGGAAGGACTGAATAATTTGTAGTTCTAACTACTAGTACTGGAATAGGTTAAATCAGAATAAATGTAAGCGTCAAATATAAGACGGATTTAATAGTCTTCCTGCTTAATATATAATT
>CAZJPL010000055.1:0-7810 GCA_964547945.1 uncultured Anaeroplasmataceae bacterium | reverse complement strand
TATATAAGACTCTTAAAAATACTTAAAATTGAAGGTCACACCTGTCGAAAACCCGGTATGAATATAGATGAAGGTATACCTGGAGGAGCGTATTGGTTTATACCTCTTATCATAACTTTAATAATTTGTATAGTATTAATTATTTTCTTTAAGAAAAAGAAAATGTTTAAATAAAGATTGTAAAAAAGAGTATATTGTGCTAAAATTTTTTCACCTAATCAAGTATTAATTAGTGAACCTGGTCAGGACCGAGAGGTAGCAGCCATAAGCTAAGAGATATTGTGATTAGGCTTTTTTTATACTTTAAAAGCCTTATTTAGATACATTTTTTCTAGATTGTGGGCTTCTCTAATTTCTTTATTTGTTAAGTTGTGAAGATTACTGATACTATCTTTACTTATGATATAACAACAATCAGGTCTTGTAAGTCTATTTTGCATTAAATAGGTATTATTTAAAGTTATTAAGCTTTGGAATTTATAACTATTTAATTCTAAAATAAGTTTTTCAGATATGTCATAATGAAAGAAATAATCAAAATCATCAATGAATAATAGTGATATATTATCAAAGGCTATAATTTTATAATAGAAGTATAAAAGTAATGTTTTTTCACCTGTTGAGGCAATAGAGTTGAATGAGACTTTCTTTTTAGCAGGAAATATTACCATTAATTCAGGATAACCATTAGACATTTGCCATTCTAGTTTGTAATTAATATTATGATTTGCTAAAAAGTTTTGAAATTCATCCTTCTTGTTACTATTATATAAAGTTTCAAATATATTTACAGGTCCATTAGTAAAACCACAATATAAACTTCCTTCACTTAAACTTTTATACCACAACATGTTTTCAACAAAGTTTATGATCTTATATATTGGGCTTTTTTATTTGTTGGAGTATTTCTATAAATATATTTTAGAATTGATAATTTATTATCTATTAATTCTACTTGCAAAGTACCTCTAATATTCTCATCAATATAATTATTTGTCTTATTAAAATAATTATAAAGAATAATTAGCTTACCATTAACACTTAATCTTTCTTCGATTAAATTATTATAATCTTTTTTCTTATATTCATAAATAAGCTCATCATTATCAAAGATAAAGATGTATTTAAATTCTGCATACTCTTTATTAGAATTAAGATTAAGATAATTAATTAAATAATTCGAATTTAAGGTGTCTTTATCAGTCAAATGGTAAACAATATCGAATAAAGCTATGCCAAGATTTGTCTTACCAATACCATTACGACCATATATTAAAGCCTTGTTTACTATATTATTATGAATAAGCTCTTTATAAAAATTATATTTATAGGCAGATAAATTAAAGATTAACTTATCTTTGAAACCTTTAAAATTTTCAACTTCAAATCTTTTTAACATAAAACTCTCCAAATCTTTAATAAATTTTTAATTATAAAAAAATGAGTGTTTTTCACACTCATTACTCAGTTAAAGTAGTAATATCAGTAGGATTTAATAAATTTAGAGTTACTGTATCTACTGATACATTTAACATTGCTTTTAATAATCTTTCGATATCATCTACATATACTACCTTATCGTTTGGGGTAACTTCATTAAATACGATAGGTACTGGAATCACAAAGCCATATTGTCTAGCTCTTTCAAGTAGTCTAGCCTTTCTTTGAGGTGATTCACATAATACTGGAATATTGTTTTCTTCACTCAACCTTAGAATTTCTTTTGTTTTGCCTGTACCAGGCGCGCCTATAATAAATTTCATAATGACCTCCACGTTTTTATCTAGGTCTATTATACATTAAATTATAGGTATTTAAAATACTAAAAGAATAATTTAAAGAAATTAATTAGAATATTATTTTCGTAGAAATATTTAGATAATCTAAATGAATCAGTAGTTAATTGAAGATCCGTACTTACAAAAGTATTTAAGCTTTCTAAACTTGGTATTTGGATTACTAAAGATAAGACAAAGAATAAAACATATACTAAACATAAAGTTAAGAAAGAATATAATACTACACCTAATACACTATCTACTATTTTTATTATAATAACACTCTTTAATACTTTAACTATTAGCTTAAGTATCTTACTTAAAATCCAACAACCAATAAATAAGATAAAGAAACTTATTATTACCATGAAGAAAGTATATAGTTTAGTAGCTAATAATTCAGCTAAATTAAGATCTGATATTATTTGAGAGCCAATATATTCAGATATAACGCTAGGGAAGCCTAAATTATTTAATATCTCAGTTGCGCTACTACCACCAGTAGTTTCTATTTTAGTAAGTAAGTTAGTATATATACCATCATAAAAGACTTCATGAGATATTAACAGGTTAGCGAATTTTTGACAGAATAATATAGCTACGACAAGACCTACAATTCCTGAAGCTAATTTTATAAAGCTTTCTAAAAATCCTTTTTTAACTCCTACTATGATTCCTATTATAAATAATAATACAAGTATAATATCTATAACGCCAAATAATCCAAAGAAGTTCATATTTTATCATCTCCTTGATTGTGCTATAATTATAACATATAATTTAAATTAAATGTGAAAAATATAAGAAATAAGGTGATTTTATGAATATAATTGAATCTATTCAGTCTAAATTAAAAGAAGAAAATATAAGCGCTTATGTTGTTTTAACATCTGATTATCATCAAAGTGAATATATTAGTGATTATTTTAAAATAAGAGCTTATATATCAGGTTTTACAGGTTCGGCAGGAGATTTAGTTATCACAGCTGATGATGCTAGACTTTGGACTGATGGAAGATACTACTTACAAGCTGAAAGAGAATTAGAAGATAGTGGCATTACTTTAATGCGAACTGGTGAAGCTAAGGTTAAGACTATTTTTAATTATTTAAGCCAATATGTTAAAAAAGATAGTACTATTTTATTTGATGGTAAAATGGTCAGCATTAATTTTATTTTAAAATTAGAAAAAGAATTAGGTTATAGACCTAAGTATTTAACTACTGATATTATAGTTAATTCTATATGGCCTAATAGACCTCAATTACCTACAGATAAAATATATCATTTAGATGAATTTTTTGTTGGTAAGAGTTTTCTTGAAAAAAGAGAATTAGTCTTAAAAGAATTAGCTAATAAGAAATGTGATACCTTAATACTTACAGCTTTAGAAGATGAAGCTTGGTTATATAATATTAGAGGTAATGATGTATCTTATACTCCTGTATTTTTATCTTATACTGTTTTAACTCAAAAAGAGACTATCTTATATCTTAATCAAGATAAAATAACTAAAGATTTAAAACCTTATTTTAAAGATAATGATATTATAATTAAAGATTATGATGAAATATATAAAGATTTAACTAAATTTAAGGGAAATACTATATTATTAGATCCTAATAAAGTAAATTATGAAATATATAATTTATTAAAAGATAATAATAAAATAGTATTGGCTCAAAATCCTACCCTAAATTTAAAATGTATTAAAAATGAAACAGAAATAGAAAATACTATTTTAGCTCATATTAAAGATGGGGTAGCTGTTACTGAATTAATGTATTACCTAAAACATCTAGATTTTAAAGAAGAAATAACTGAACTTAAAATAAGTCATCACTTGCTAAATTTAAGAAAACAACAAAAAGGCTTTATAGAGCCGTCTTTTGAGACTATTTGTGCGTACGGGGCTAATGGGGCTATGCTTCACTACACTGCTAATTTAGAAACTGATACAAGAATAGAAAAAGATAATTTATTACTAATAGATTCAGGTGGACACTACTTAGAAGGTACTACTGATATTACTAGAACCTTCGCAATTGGAAATATTTCAGCTTATCAAAAAGAATTATTCACAACTGTTTTAAAATCAGTAATAGCTTTATCTAAAGCTGTATTCTTAGAAGGATGTCGTGGTCAAAATCTAGATATATTAGCTAGAGGTCCATTATGGGAGAAAAAATTAGATTATAGATGTGGTACAGGGCATGGGGTAGGTCATGTCTTAAGTGTTCATGAAGGGCCAAATGGATTTAGATGGAATATAGTACCTGAAAGGCAAGATAGTGCTATTTTAAGAGAAGGTATGATTACGACAAATGAACCTGGTGTTTATCTAGATAATGAATTTGGAATAAGAATAGAAAATGAGATGTTATGCGTATCTGCTGGATCATCTGAATATGGTAATTTTTTAAAATTTAAGACTATTACTTATGCCCCAATAGATCTAGATTGTATAGATATTAATTTATTAACTAAAGAAGAAAAAGATTGGTTAAATGATTATCATGAAATGGTTCATAATACTTTAAAAGAATATATGAGTGGTGATATGTTAGCTTGGTTAGCTTTCGCTACTAGAAAGATATAATATTATAATGAATTTTGGAGGTAATATATGGAAAAAGTTCGTATTCAAGATGACCTATTTAATTATGTAAATGGTGAATGGATTAGTAAAGCTAAAATACCCAGTGACATGCCTGTTACAGGTGGTTTCGTTGATTTATCTAAAAAAGTAGAAAAAATAATGTTAAAAGAGCTTAAATCTCTATCTAATAAGCCTTCTAAAGATGAATTACTTAATAGAGCTGGTATTTTATATACTAAAGTTATAGATGAAGATAATAGAGCCTTAGGTCTAAATAATTTATTAGATAATTATCATTATCTAGATAATATAGTAGATAAAGATAGTTTTGATTCTAGTTATTATTATCTATATGATAATAGATATCCATTACCTTTTAATTTTGAAATTACAATGGATATGAAAAATGCTAATAAATATGCTTTATACCTAATTAATCCTAATACTATCTTACCTGATACAACTATGTATAATACGCCTATGGTTGAACAGTTATTTAGCGTATATACTACTATGGTTAGACAAATATTTACTATGTTAAATTTAGATAATGTAGATACTATATTAGAAGATACTTTATCTTTTGATAAGAAATTAAGTAAGATAGTTAAATCAAGAGAAGAATTAGCTGATTATATTAAATGTTATAATCCTTATGATATAGCTGATGTTTCAAGTAAACTTGATTTTGACCTATCATCTTTTATTAAAGCTAGATTTGGTAAATTACCAAATAATATAATAGTCTTTGATACTAAATTTATTGAAGGATATATTTCTTTAATAAAAGATTCTTATAAAGAATATGCATCTTGGGCTAAAGTCAATTATTTATTAAATAATGTAGCATATATTAGTGAAGATTTAAGAAATGTATCTGGTATTTATAGTAGAGCCTTAAATGGTACTAAAGAAATGTCTAAAATTAATAGATATGCTTATTACTTAACTAATAATATATATGGTGAAGTACTTGGTATACATTATGGTAGAAAATACTTTGGGGAAGCCGCTAAAGAAGATGTTATTAATATAGTTAAGAATTTAATAGAATCTTATAAATCTAGATTATCTAATAATACTTGGTTATCTAAAGAAACTATAGCTAAGGCTATAGTTAAATTAGAAAGTATGAAGATTAAAATAGGTTATCCTGATAAAGTATCTAACATATATTATCATTTAGCATTTAATCCAGAAGATACTTTAATTGAAATAATAGCTACTTTAAATAAAATAAATAAGAGATATTTAGATTCATTGTTATTTAAAGCTGTAGATAAAGAAGAATGGGCAATGCCAGGTAATATGGTAAATGCTTGTTATAACCCATCTTGTAATGATATTACTTTCCCAGCTGCCATCTTACAAAAACCATTCTATGAATATGGCGATACTTTAGAACATAATTATGGCGGTATAGGTTGTGTAATAGGTCATGAGATAAGTCATGCCTTTGATAATAACGGGGCTCAAATGGATGAGTTTGGTAATATTAATAATTGGTGGAGTGAAGAAGATTATGAAAACTTTAAAGCTAAGACTGAAGCTATGGTTGAACAATTTGATGGTTTACCACTTGCGGGAGCTAAAGTAAATGGTAGATTATCGGTATCTGAAAATATAGCTGATAATGGTGGTTTAGCTTCATCTATAACTTCTTTAAAAAGAATTAAAGAAAATCCTGATTTTAGTGAATTCTTTATCAATTACGCAAGAATTTGGTGTCAAAAAGCTAGACCTGAATATATACAATTATTACTTACTGTAGATGTTCATGGGCCTAGTTATTATAGGACTAATCAACAAGTTAGAAATTTTGAAGAATTTCATGAAGCTTTTGATGTTAAAGAAACAGATAAATTATATTTAAGTCCAGATAAACGTATATCTATTTGGTAATATATAGACAGTTCGTGACCATCCTGTCTTTAAACAAAACTAGGGATAATGGCGCCTAGTGCGCCTTTTTCTTAGCATGGTCAAGAAGGAGATTATTATGTTAAGAAAAATAAAAGAAGAATATATTGAATTTAAAATATTATTAAAAGAAGTACCTCTAATACTTACTATATTATTTATAGTAACTATTATAGCTATGAATATCTTAGCTAATAAAAGTATAAATATAGATAATCCTTATCTAGCTTTAGATTGTGGAATTATCGTATCTTGGTTTTCTTTTTTAGTTATGGATATAATAACTAAACATTTTGGGCCTAAGGCAGCTACTGAATTATCTATTTTAGCTATATTTATTAATTTAATATTATGTTTATTCTTTTTAATAGGTGGTTTAATTCCAGGAACATGGGGAGAATCTTATGTTAGTGGTAGTGAAAATATAATAAATACAGCCTTAGATAATACAATAAGTGGTACTTGGTATGTAATACTTGGTAGTACTATAGCTTTTTTAGTATCAGCTATAGTTAATAATTTTACTAATTTTGGTATAGGTAAATTATTTAAAAAAGATAATAAATTAGCTTATTATAGTAGAACTTATATATCTACTATGTTAGGTCAATTTATAGATAATTTATTATTTGCTTTAATAGTAAGTCATATCTTTTTTGGTTGGAGCTTTATTGAATGTGTTACCTGTTCTATAACAGGTATGTTAGTAGAATTATTATGTGAAATAATATTTTCTTCATTTGGTTATAAAATAACAAATAAATGGAAAAAAGATAATATAGGTTTAAATTATTTTAAATATATAGAGGAGAAAAAACATGGTAGTATTAGTGACGGGATCTAGTTTAGGTATAGGTAAGGCAATAACACTTAAATTCTTAAAAGAAGGACACAATGTTATAGGTTTTGACATATTAGATTCAACTATTAATCATAATAATTATAAACATTATATGGTTGATATATATAAATCTGAATTACCTAAAATAGATAATATAAATATCTTAATTAATAACGCAGGTGTTCAAAATAGTATAGATGATATAGATATTAATTTAAAAGGAACTATTAGAATAACTGAAAACTATGCTTTTCAAAAAGATATTAAATCTGTTTTATTTATTGCCTCAGCTTCAGCTAGAACAGGTTCAGAATTCCCATATTATGCAGCAAGTAAAGGTGGTCTATTATCTTACATGAAAAATGTAGCATCAAGATTAGCTCCTTATAAGGCTACATCTAATAGTTTATCACCGGGCGGAGTTTTAACAGATTTAAATAAACACATAATAGAAGATGAAAAATTGTGGAACGCTGTATTACAAGAAACTATGTTAAATAAGTGGGCTACTCCAGAAGAAATAGCGGATTGGGCTTATTTTATAACCATAATAAATAAATCTATGACAGCTGAAGATATCCTAATAGATAACGGAGAAGCCGCAAAATTTAATTTTATATGGTAATTTTTTAAGATAATACCTTGACAAAAATCAACCAAGCTTGTAAAATT
>CAZJPL010000054.1:0-7927 GCA_964547945.1 uncultured Anaeroplasmataceae bacterium | reverse complement strand
ATATATTTTTTATAAGCAAAAATAATATAAAACGCTTTCATTTTGATATAAAAATTGATATAATGAGGCATAAATAAATATGCGAGGAGTTGAGTTTAATGGCTGATGTTAGAGATGAAGCTTCAAGATGCTTGAAATGTAAAAGGCCACTTTGTAAAGAAGGTTGTCCTGTTAGAACACCTATTAATGAAATTATGCAAATGTTTTTAGATGGAAAGATGGATGAAGCTGGGGAAATTTTATTTGCTAATAATCCTTTATCAGCAATATGTGCTTTAATATGTCCTCATGAAAAGAATTGTACAGGACATTGTGTTTTATCAAAAAAAGGTAATCCAATTAAATTTTATGAAGTAGAAAATTATATTTCTTCTTTTTATTTGGAAAAAGCTAAATTACAACATACAGAACCTAATGGTTTTAATATAGGTATTATAGGTGCTGGACCTGCAGGTCTTACTATAGCTATCATTTTAGCTCAAAAAGGTTTTGATATAACTATTATTGATTCTAAAGATAAAATAGGTGGAGTATTAAGATATGGTATTCCTGAGTTTAGATTACCTAAATATCTATTAGATAAATTATTAGAGAGAATGTATGATCTAAATATTAAATTTAGACCTAATACCTTAATAGGTCCAGGTATTACTATAGATGATATGTTTAGAGATGGATATGATGCTATTTTCATTGGTACTGGGGTATGGAAACCTAATAGTTTAAAGATACCAGGTGAATCTTTAGGTAATGTTCATTTCGCAATTGATTATTTAAAAAACCCAGATTCATATCAAAATCTAGGAGATAATATAGCTATTATAGGTGCTGGAAATGTAGCTATGGATGTGGCTCGTACACTACTACGCAAGACTCATGCTAAAGTAAATATTATCTTCTTTAGAGGACGTTTAGAAGTTACAGCAACCGACGAAGAATTTGATTTAGCTGTATTAGACGGTGCTAATATATGTTATTACTTAAATACTATTAAAATAGAAAAAGATGGTATTATAGTTGAACCTGTAGTTAGAGAAGAATATGAAGATGGCACAATTTCATATTATAATGATTCAGCTAATGCCTATAAAATGCCTGCATCATCAGTTATTATAGCTATAGGTCAAGGTCCTCAATCTAATATTGTTTCTACTTCTAAAGATATAGATACTAATAAACGTGGTTTAATAGAGACAACAACAAATGGTGAAACAACTAGAGAAGGTGTGTTTGCTGGTGGAGATGTTGTTTATGGAGCTAAGACAGTAGTTGAAGCTGTAGCTGTATCTAAGATGGTAGCTAAAGAAATTGAAGAATATTGTTATAAGAAAAGAGAAAAGACAAAATAATTAATAAAACTCCAAGCTAGTAAATACTAATTTGGAGTTTTTATCATTTATCTAATTTTTTAATTAATCCTACACCTATAGCGTTAGGTCCTGTATGAACAGCTATAGTTGAACCTATTCTACAAAGTTCTATTTCATATTCAGGTAGAGCTTTTTTTATTTCATTATAGAAATCCTCAGCTTCATTTAAGTCATAACCATAGCCAACAGCTAATCTATATAGTTCAGGTGTAGCTCCTATTTCTTTTAAATAATTTATATAAATATGTTTAATCTTTAATAAACTACGACTTCTACTAATAGCTACTCCCTGAGATAATATTTCCCCATCTTTTAAAGTTATAATAGGCGTTACTTTTAAAAGATCACCTATTAAAGAAGAAACCTTACCTATTCTACCACCATGTTCTAAATAATTTAGACCTTTCACTGTAAAAAATATTCTTCCTGTTTCTATATGTGTATTAATAACATCTATTAATTCATCAAAAGAATAATTTTCTTTTTGAAGTCTTGATGCTTCTTTAACTAGTAAACCTTGTAATACGGTAACAGATTTAGTATCTATTACTTTAATTCTTACATTTTTATTTTCTTCTAAAATAATTTCTGCTGCCTTAGATGCTGCATTATAAGAACCACTAAATTTAGATGATATACATAAACAAATAACATCTATATTTTTATCTGTATATTTCTTAAATTTATCTATATATTCAGATATAGCAGGTAAACTAGTCTTAGGGTATACTTTAGGATTATCTACTAAACTTTGGTAAAAATCATCTATTTTAATATCTATTCCTTCTTTTTTATAATCTTCACTTAAAAACTGAATATAAAAAGGAACTATATCTATTCCAAGAATACTTGCTTCTTCTAAACTTAAATCACAAGAACCATCGCTTATTATTTGATATTTATTCATAACAAACCTCTATAAAAAAAGTTGAATGAATCAACTTTAATTACTTAAAATCTTCTACCTCGACTACTTCTACATGACCTTTACTAACAACAAAACTATGATTAGAGACATCATATCCATCTTTAATTTCTACGTTAGACCAGTCTTTTTTAGATAATACCTTATATTCAACTATTTCATCACTAGCTAACATCTTACTAACTGTATAAGATGATTTAGTATCATCATATTTTAATTCAATAGCTTTTTTAGGATCCCAAGAACCTAATTCAGCTACATTACCACATACATAAACTTTATCTACACTCTTAGAAGTTTTTACTTCAAAAATAACTTTTACTTTACTTGCCATAATTTTCCTCCGTTCATATAAATAATATCACTTTTTTATATATTTTGACAAGTGTTTTATTTTAAATTATATTAGCTATTTAAAATAATTTATCCTATAATATATTTATATTTTATCTGTGAGGTCTTATTATGAACTTCCCTAATAATAAACAAAAACAAAAATCTTTTATAAATAAAGCTAATCTAGGTATGCAATTAGAAGAGGCTATAAACGCTACTAATTTATATTACCTAGAAAATGACATAGCTATAATACATAAAAAACCTACACCTGTTCAAATAGTTAAGGTAGATTATCCTATGCGTAGTAAAGCTGTAATAACCGAGGCTTATTATAAAATACCTTCTACTACTGATTATAATGGTATATATAAGGGTTTATACATAGATTTTGAAGCTAAAGAAAATCATAATAAAACAGCTTTTCCTTTAAGTAATATTCATAATCATCAATATGAACACTTAAAAAAAATATATAATCATGGTGGTGTAGGTTTTTTAATAATATCTTGGAATCATTATTCAGAAACTTATTTATTACCATTTAAAGCTTTAGATAAATTTTGGCAAAGAATGTTAGATGGTGGTAGAAAATCTATTACCTATCTAGAACTAAAAGAAAATAGCCTCCTAATAAAAGAAGGCTATATTCCTAGATTAAATTATTTAAAAGTTGTAGATTTATACTTAGATTTAAATGATGGTGCAATTAAGAAGATTACTTAATTATTTCATCGATACCATTAGGATAATAGGTATCGATTTTTTTCTTTAATTTTTCAATATCTTCTTTTAACTTATAATTAATTTGTCTTATATTAGCTTCTTCTCTAGCAAGTTTAGTTTCATCACTTAAAACATCTTCTATTTTCTTGAAACGTTCTTCATTTTTAATTTTTTCATATTGTTCTTCATATAATTTAATACTTTTTTCATATTGTTCTAAAGCTTTTTCTTCATCAGTTATATTATGAACTGGAATTGGATGTTCATTTAATACACCATTAAAAGAATCTATACTATTAGACATATAAAATTGTCTTAAAGTATTAAAGGTAGTAATAGATATATTATCTCTAGTTAAACTAATAAGTGGATGATGCAATCTTAATATTTCAGCATAAGTATCTTCAAAATCTTTAATTTGATTAACATCATATTTTTCACTATTAGCTTTTATTGTTTTACCTATTTGTATTTGGTTATTTAAAGTTCTAACTTTTTTAGCTACTTGAACTTTAAAAGGTTGAAGACCTTTTTTAATTTCTTCTACATTTTTACCTGCATCATGTAATTTAATAATATTAGCATATAAATTACTTCTAGTAGCTAAATTTAAATTCTCAATCATTAGTTTATTAAATTCAGCAACTAATCTAGTTTCTAAATCTAAATGTTCTTTTAATACTTTATCTACTTCAAATAAAATACCTGCTAATTTTTCTTGTAACTCTTTAATATCCATAATTATGGATCCCTCCTCATATCACTATATAATTATATAAAAAAATTTGTTAATTATCAAAACAAATATCTTTACAATTAATTTTTTTTGTTGTATAATTCTTCAAGGTTGTTTCCGTAGCTCAGCTGGATAGAGCAACGGCCTTCTAAGCCGTGGGTCAGGAGTTCGAATCTCTTCGGAAACGCCATAGAAAAATAATAAAATCCCTTTGGGATTTTAACATATAAGGATAGTTAAATCTATCCTTTTTATTTTGGTAGATTTTGATATAATAGTGTTGGTTAGTTTTGGAACTTCTAACCATTAAACATTTTAATACTTTCAAAACTATTTATTTATTGCTAGGCAGTGCCTAGCTTTTTTATACTTTATAATGTATAATAAGGCTAGAGAACTACTTTGTGGTTCTTAAGGCGTTCTATAGTGTTATAAGATAAGGAGCTTAGGCTCCTTTCTTGTTTATTGACATTTGATTTAAAAATATGTAAAATATGCATAGAGTAATGCCTGTTGTATAGCTCGCTTGCTCGGTGGTGTTTCTATAATTAAAGCGAAAAGGTTAGGATTTGTTGTGCGTCCTAACCTTTTCTTTTACGTGGAGGTGATATTTCTATAACTTAAAGAAACGGGTTATTTTTTGCCGTTCTTGTTCCCAGCCATATAGATGATAAACATCATCAAGGCTAGGACAACAAGGTACTCCATTCGGAGCAGTCCTCCTTTTTAAGAAACAAAACCTCCACTTTTAAATGAAAGTCGTTTCATTTTTAATACCTCCACGATATTTTACCACTAAAAAGTGGTAGCTAGATTATATCATAAACCTTTTTTAGTGCAATAAAAAGCTAGAGGATGTCCCCTAGCTCTTTTTGTTTAGTTGCATGTCTGCTTTTATTAGGTTTTTAATGTATTCGCTTTTGTTTTCTTTTGTTTCTAGATAATCGATTATAGGTTGTTCGTAATCAGTGTTAAATCTAATTTGAACCTTTTTTAACTTCTTTTCATATCTAGTTTTGTAGTTTAAACCATCGTTAATCTTCGGCATTGTCTTTCTTTTTCTTGCGATTAGCGATAGCACTAGTAATGTCAAAAGCTAAATGAACTAAGCATGCAACGATTATTAAAATATAAGCAGTGATTTCTAAAGCTTGCATAAATCTTTTAAGATGTGGTATAATTCTAGTGGTTGGGGGATTTCTCCCCCTATATCCACTATTTATTAATTTTGCGTTTTATCCATTTTATTAGTGCTTTACTAACGTTTACTAGTCCCGTTATAACTGTAACGCTAGAGGCTAAAATGGTTAGAACGCTTTTTAAACGCTCCACATCTTTTCCTCCTCCTTTCCTTAGATCTATAAGTTATTTCTAACTTACAAGTATATTATACACTATAACGCGCTTTATGTCAATAAGACAATAAAAATAAATGCTTTTTATTTGATTATTTTTTGATAAATTACCACTTTTTCTACAAAAATATAAAAAATAATCTTAATAATTACTAATATAAAATAAAAAAAGGCTAGCCTTAATCGGCTAGCTTTATTTGTTGCATTTTATTATATGTTTCAGTTATTACTTTTATTCTTTCATCTAATACTGACCTGTAATCTTCATTAATTACTTTACCACCATTTAAGAAACCAGTAAATATACCATTACACACGTTCATAGTTAAAGATAGTGCGTCAATAATAGCTTGTGTTGTATCTTTTTCGGTTATACCATTAAAACAGCTTAATATATAAGACATAATTAAAGTAATAACATAAAAAGGCATATTATAAGATAATGAGCTTGTGAATTGATTAAAATGTACCTTGTCATAATCAGTTAAATTTTTTCTATTTGATTTTTTATGATTACCAAATAAGTCTGAAGTAGTTAAATATTTATACTTAATTTTAGCAATATCTACCTTATCCACCACTTCATCGCTTATTTTATATTCTTCATATTCTTCAAATTTATTTTCTTTTAGTAAGTTTAATAACTTTAACAAGGTAGCAGTCTTTTGTTTACCCACTTCAATTTTAAAATCTAATGCCTTATTATCTTTTTTGCCCTTACTAAGTTCATGAAGTTTTTTACTTTGTAATTTTTGATTTTTAGTATTTTCTTTATTAATTGCTAATTGTATTTTTTGGAGTTCTCCATTGTAAAATAACAACTTTTCAAACTTCGTGATTTTACCACTATTTAGGAGTTGGACAAATAAATCTTTTATTTGTGTTTCTCTTGTGGTTACATCTTGATTTAATAAGTTTCTTTTTGTTGCGTACTGTGTACCTACAAACTTAGCATAAAGTGTAACAGCTACCATTAAAAGAAAACTTGACCACTCTATCGCTTGCCAGTTCCAATCAACACTTATTAGCTTAATAAACAAAATAATAGTTTCAAGCAAGATAATTTGAAACACAAACATTATTGTGTCTTGATAATTTCTAAACTTTTTAATATTCATAAAACATTACCTACTCGCTTGAATTCATTTCTTCTTTAATTCTCTTATACTTAAACTTATAGCTCCATCTAGGAAGTGGATTTATTATAATGCCTATTGCTACGCTAACAAATGACCACTTTAAGATATATTGTATCTTGTAGATATTATCTACTATCAACTGACAAGCAAAGTATGCTAGGGCTATCCAAATAAGTACCTTTCTTACCCCGTTTAATATTTGGATAAAGAATGAATACTCAAACGCCTTAACGATATAGCCTATAATTGCATAGGTAGTTATTGCTAAAATTAATACTGCAATAAGTCCCCATGCGTTAAAATCTATGCCCTCAGTATTTCTTGTGAAAAGCACAAATTGTGAGTTTATAAGTAAAACGGGTATGATACCTACACAAACTATCCACGCTATAAGTCGGGGTATAAACAGGACTTTCCCGTTCCATATTTCAACAAATTTTTCAAAGGCTTTTTTCATATATAAGCCCCCTTATTAAAGACTGATTTTTAAAGTCTCAGTATTATTGCTATCTTTTAAACTTTCTAAAGCACTAGAAACACTCTCAACACTAGCTTTTGCTTTTAAGGCTTCAGCTTGTGCTGTTGCTTCACTTTCGGCGTTTGTTTCTTCTACTTCGCTTATAATGTTATCAGCTACGCTCTCGGTTGCTGTTCCTAGCTCCTTATACTTATTAGCTATCTTTACTATTTCATCGTTAGAAAAGCCCATTTTGCTAGCTAGCATTAATAAAAGCTCGCCTATTAAAGCATTATCACTGCCAAACTTGTTTAATGTGGTTTCTACTTCTTCAGTAGCACTGTTTATTTCGGCTTGAGCGTTTGCTATATATTCCTTTAAAAATGACAAGTTTTCACTATTACCACTATTTACAAGCTCTACTAATTGCTTAGCTTGTATCTTACCTCTAACAATAGCTACAATAGCTCCTATAATAGTTCCAAATCCTACAGTCCCTAAAATACCAAGTAGCCACGCCAAGCCCTCACTGCAGTTTGTAGCTATGGTCTTTAAAAACTCGGCTATATCTACGCTAAAAATAGCACTTAAAAAATTAAACATCTTTATAAACTCCTTTCGTTTATAACTTCTACTAGCTCTAACAAACTATCAAATCTATTACTTAAGTCATTTAGTTGTTCTTCTAGCTCTTCGATTTTCTCTTCAAGTTTTATGAAGTAATCTCCATATGTTGCACCTTTAGAAAGTCCTACGCTTTCAGGGTTGATTAACTCAACTTTTAACAAGTCTTTAAATTCGGTAGTCCTATTCTTTGGTTCGGTGCAAACAAATACCCCATTTTTCAATGGGGCTTTTATTATGTTTGTTACCTTATTATTTG
>CAZJPL010000053.1:0-8268 GCA_964547945.1 uncultured Anaeroplasmataceae bacterium | reverse complement strand
TACTTCAGCAGTAGCTAGAATTAAATCAGCAATTAATTTTTCATTTTCTTTATTTCTTTTATATCTACCATACATTTGAGATAAAATTCTAACAGGTTCTTGAATATTTCCGACGATGGTATACATTGCTAGAATAATACTAGTAGATATAAGTAAATAGTCTTTTAATAAAAGTCCGAAAATCAATACTATAAAAGGTAAAAGATATGTTAAAAATGTAGACAAAGCTTCATACAATTTTTCATAAAATTTATATTTTTTTAAATATTTATATGTTTTATCATCAAACATATTAGTATATTTATTTATAAAATATTTTTCTTTTTTTAACATTGTAATAATCTTATGATTAGTGATTAATTGATTGGTTTCACCATCAATAATACCTAATTCGTTTTTATAAGCCCTTCCATATTTAGAATCATATTTGACTATTTTTGAAATTAAGAACTGAAGTATTATTATACAGGCAATTAATATGATAGTTATAATATAATTATAATAAAACAAAACTCCAATCATAGCTAATAAACTAATCCCATCAGCTATTGTTTGAAAGTAAAAATCCATATAAAATAAAGCTACTACTTCTGATGTCCCTTTATTAAGTCTACGAATTTCTCCCACTGAATGTTCTTTAAAATATTCGGGTTTTAATCTTAAAATATTAGTTGTTGAAAATGTATCAATATCTCTTAATGTTTTAGCAGTAGCCTTATTGTATAAATATGATGTAAGAAATGTAGTAACTATTAAACATATTAATAGTGGAATAGCAATTAAAAGGGTTCTTTTAATATCTAATGAATCATTTCCAATATCAGTAACCACATTGCTTAAGACAACTGATAATATTATAATTACTGCATATCGTGCTACACAAGCTATTATACAAAGCACAAGTAAATCTTTATTATGACAATTATTTCTTACAACTTTTCCCACTTTCATAATTTTTACCAAACCCTTCTAAAAAAACAATTAATTTATATGTTTCATTAATAAAATGAATACAATAATAAATAAGCACAGAAATAAATTCTGTGCATTATACTTACATTAACATTTATAGTTAAGAATAGTACAATCTTCATTACACCCAACATTAGTATCCAATGTTGAACATAAGTCGTATGTACTTGCTTGTTTTACAACTCTCATATTTTTATCCTCCCTTATTAATTTCTTACATTATAGCACTAAAAGCGAATAAATAAAAGCCCTTTTAAATAAAAAATAATTTTTTTTATGAAAAAATATTTTTTTATTTTCATCTTTTATAGTACCTAAAAAACCAGCTTTTTAAGCTGGCTAATTAGTGTTTTCATATAAATTAATGATTTTACTTACAAGCGGATGTCTAACTACATCTAAACTCTTAAAATTAATAATTCCTACTTCTTGAAGTTGTTTTAATAAATTAGCTGAATAAGCTAAACCAGATTTATGTGGTTCTTTTAAATCAACTTGACTTGGATCTCCTGTAATAACCATTTTAGAGTTAAAACCTAATCTTGTTAGAAACATTTTAATTTGTAAAGTACTAGCATTTTGAGCTTCATCTAAAATAATAAAAGCTGATTCTAAAGTTCTACCTCTCATGTAAGCTAAAGGAGCTATTTCTATTACATTTCTAGATATCAAAGATTCAGTTTGTTCTAAACCTAAAGTGTCATATAAAGCATCGTATAAAGGTCTCAAATAAGGATCTACTTTTTCTTTTAAATCACCTGGTAAAAAGCCTAAAGATTCACCAGCTTCAACTGCAGGTCTTGTTAAAATAATCTTATTTATTTTACCTTTTTTAAGTAAATTAACAGCATAACTAATAGCTAAATATGTCTTACCTGTACCTGCAGCTCCTAAAGCAAATACTATATCTTTTTTATCTAATAAATCTATATAATCAATTTGTCTTAAAGTCTTAGGATATATAGGTTTATTATTATATGTATAGACAACAACTTTTTTATTTTTATATAAATCTATTATATCTTTTTCTTCACCTTCATCTATTAAATTAGCTAAATAAACTATATCTCTAGGACTAATATTATAACCTAGTTCGATTATTTCACATAATTTATTAACTAATTTATTTAGATTAGGAATATCTTCTTCACCTTTAGTAAAAATCATTCCATTTGTGTAATTTAAATTTAAATTATATATTCCCGCAATAGTCTTAATATTTGTATTATTAGGACCTACAAATTCTCTTTCCTCAATTGCATTCTTTAAATTTAAATTAATTTTCATAGATATTTTTCTACTCCTTTAAAATAATTATTGTTATCTATTTCTTCTATTATAATTTCTTCTTTAGTTATAGGATGATAAAAAATAATTTTATAAGCTTGTAATACTGGGTATATGCTTTTATTTTTAGAACCATATTTTTTATCTCCATATAAAGGATGACCAAAGTTTGCAAATTGACATCTTATTTGATGGAATCTACCTGTTTCAAGTTCTATTTCAACTATACTTAAAATATTATTATCTATTTCGACTTCTTTAAGCTTAATATAATTTAGTTTAGCAAGTTTTCCAGCATTATCTATATAAGCTATTCTTTTATTTTCATCCTTACTTAAATAATCAGTTAAACTACCTTTTTCGACTTTGCCTTCAACGACAGCTAAATAATACTTTTTAAATACCTTATCTTGAATTTGTTTAGATAGTCTTGAAGCAGCTTTACTAGTTTTAGAAAATACCATAATGCCTTCAGTATTAATATCTAGGCGATGTACTAAACCTAAATAAACATTTCCAGGTTTATTATATTTTTCTTTAATATAATCTTTAGCCATGTTTAATATATCAGGTTTATTAGTATTATCAGCTTGAGATAATATACCAATATCCTTATATACTACTAATAAGTGATTATCTTCATATAAAATCTTCATTATATTTCCCTTATTTTATCTAATAATGCTTTTATATAACTTAATTTAATATTATCATAATTAATTTTGTTTCTTAGATAATAAATAGGTATTTCTATATTAGTATCTTTTAATATTACAAGTTCATGATTTTTTATATATTTTAGAATGTTAGATTTATAAAATACTCCTACTGCGTTATGTTTTAATACCATATTTAAATTAAAATCTAAACTACTAGTTTCTATTACATTCTTAAAATTAGAATCTATAAAATCATTATCGGATAAATATTTATCTAAAGAATCATAATATGGGTTGGTATTATTAGGTATAACTAAATAGTATTTTTTCATACTACTTTCTTTTTTAGTTAATAAATGATCTTTTCTTACAGCTAAAACTAATTCATCTAAATATATTTCTTCTCTTATTATATCAGGATTTTCATCTTTCATACTACTAAAGGCAAAATCTACTTTAGCTAGTAATAAATTATCTATAATGTCGTGATTATTTAATATTTCTATTCCGACTCTATTTTTACTATTTTTTAATAAATCAGAGAAAAAGTTAGTATCAGATAGAAAATAATAAATATTATCTGACATACCTAGATTAATTTTCTTTTCTAATTGAATTAAATTATTAACATTAGTTAAAAATAAATTATGATTATAACTAACTTGTTTAGCATATTCATATAGCATGTTCCCAGCATTTGTCAGTGTTAAACCTTTAGCAAATATTTTGATATTATATTCTTTTTCTAAAGATTTAATGTGTTGAGTAACTGTAGGTTGAGTAAAGTTTAGCTCTTTAGCTGTTTTAGTATAATTTTTAATTTCAACTAATTTTAATAATGTTAATAGACGAATGTCATACATAATTTCAACTCCACATTTAATTATATTATAATTTTTTTAAATAATAAATATAAACATATTTAAGAAAATAAAAATAAATGTTAAAATAGTATCTATGGAGGTTAACGATATATGGATGTCTTTGATATAGTATTACATAAACATTTTGGCTTTGGAATAATATTAAAAACTGGTCCTTATGATCCTAATGGTGTAAATAGTTATGATATTGAATTTTATAATACTAATAAATCTAAAAAAATATATAATGTGAATGATGTTTTAAAACCTATTCCTAAATTATTTCTTGCTTATGTATTAAATTACCATGTAACAAAGAATTATAGACTATTAGATTTTAGTTTTAATATTAATAGTAAAGACCCTGATACTTTAATAATTAAAAGAGCTAACACAACATATAAGATAAATATGTTAACTGGCGATATTGACCAATTAAAGTATTATCAAAATATTTCGCCTTTATTTAGCATTCTTAATAAGATTTTTACTGAATTAATGGATATAAGATTTAATAAAGAAGAATTTGACTTTTATGATACTTTATTAATTGAAGGACTCTCATCATATAATGGAGCTTATTTAAATTATAATAGATATAAAGAAATTAAAGACCTTTTTCCTGATTTTTCAAGTGTTGATATAATAGAGGATATATTAATGCTTTCTTCTTTTCATAGTCTATTTAAGTTAGCTTATTCAGTTATTAAAACTGAAAGTAATTTAAATGAGAACTTTTTAAAAGTAAAAGCTAAATTAAGTGATACTATTTTAGTTAAACTTATTCAAGATTTTGAAAATAATATAGACAAAGAAAAATATGATACAAAAAATTTAGCTCCATATTTTTATTATTATTTTTCTACTAAAAATTATCCTTCTTGTTTTAAAATAATAACACTTTCTCAACTTGATTGTTCTAAACAATTTATTAAAGAAATAGTTGATGATTTAGTTAGTATTCATAATATAGATACTGATTTAGTTAATATGATAAATCAAAATAATCTTAAAATCTTTATTGAAACCTTATTAACTAAATTTAAATTTCAAGATTATAGAGATACTTATATAAGTATTACTTCTAAAACTAATACTAAAAATTTATTAAGCACTGTAGATCCTAATTATTTTATTGAACAGGCTAATTATAGATATAGCGATGATTATAATATGGTTATAGATAACATTGAAGTTTTTCTTAAACTTAATCCTTATAAAACCCTGAGTTTTCTAGCTGGTGCTTATAATTTTTATTTTAGACGTGCTGATTTTAAACAATTTCTTGAGAGTAAAATTTCTAACCCTATTTTTTATAGGTATTTAGATAGAAATAGATATACACTTGATTTTGAAGTAAGAAATTTAGATTTTTTTAATAGAGAATATATACCTGACTCTATATTTGAGTATTATGATGAAATAACTTATATAACTAGTTATAAAATTGAAACATACAATTACGATTTAAATGTATATGTTTATGATGTTGGAGTTGATGTTCATCTTTTAGGTTCTGTTTTTTTAAAATTGATTTATTCTTTTAGTCATAAGAGCGTTAATATTACTTACCTTAAATCTCATATTAATAATAGTGAATTAGATAATATATTATTATATTTTCATTCTAAAATTAAAAATTTTGATATCTATATTGATACTTATAATAAGTCTTTAGAAATTATTGAAGAACGTAATTATGAACTTCTTCAAGATTCTATTGATAATCTTATTAAATCTAATTCTATTAGTAATGGGGATTTTGCTGATGAGTCTATAAAAATAGATGTTCAAATTAATAAAGATTGGAGTCTTAAATTACTAATAGGTAAGAAAAATGGGAAGATGTATGTCGTTAAAGATATTAATAGATTATTAGAATATTTTAGAAAAAATTCCTATTATAGATATGGTAAAGATTTTGAATTTAATCATAAAATATCTTCTTTAATTAAACCATATGATAAATTAATTGAATACCTAACACTTAATTTTTATGGTACTTCAACTCATATAAATTTATATACAGTTACTTTAGAAAATATTATTAAAATATTATTTGGTGAAAATATTTTTTTATTTGATGATTATTACACTATTTCTTCTAATTTCTTTGAACCTAATATAATTATTAATGAAAATTATGAATTAGAGATTACAAATTTAAATGAAAATTTTGGTCTTATTGAATTAGAAGATACTTATTTAATATGTGATAATATTAAAAAAGAGATTATGTTTTTATCTAATAAAGATAAAGCTTTATATAATTTTGTTATCAAAAATAGAGATAAAAATTATAGTAAGATAAAAGATCGCTTAATCTATGATATATATCCAAGATTTAAAGATTCTATTACTTTATCAGATAAAATTAAAGATACCATCAAAATTCCTTCAATATCTATTCAAGCTTATTTTGATTTTGATGAAGCTACTTCTTCTATTACTTTAAAATCTGTATATTCTGGTATAAATATGGATAATGATGAAGATTTATCAAAGTATGATTATACTAATTTAATACCTAGATATGAATCTTATATTGCTGGTTTAGGTTTTAAACAAGATAGAATTAAAAATCAGGATGATATTATTAATTTCTTAAATTTAGATTTTAGTTATTTAAAATCATTAGCTGAAGTATTTGTATCAGAAAATCTTACTAAAAAGAATATTAGTTCTTTTGTTCAACCGCGAATTAAAATATCTTATGGTAAGGTAATGGAATGTTTCCTAGAAGATAGTGCTTATAGTGAAGAGGAATTAAAAGCTATATTTAAAGCACTTAAGAAAAAGAAAAAATATGTTCTTCTATCTAAAAATAAGATTGTTACTTTTAAGGATTATGATTATTCTTATGAAGAAGCTATTGAAAGTCTAGGTTTAGATGAAGAACCCACAGATACTAGTGAAGCTCCTTTATATCAATTATTTAAAGCTATGGGTTATAGTGACAATCTAGATTTAGATGATTATTTAAAAGATATGATAGATGATATAGCTAATTTTAAAGATTTAGATTTTGAAGTGCCTAAATTAAAAGCCGAATTAAAATCTTATCAAGTTGATGCCTATAAATGGCTTAAAGTTTTAAATAAATACCATTTAGGTGGAGTTTTAGCTGATGAGATGGGTTTAGGTAAGACTATTGAAGTTATATCATTATTAGAAAACTTAGATAGTAATATGCCTAGTTTAATAATAGCCCCTAAATCTTTAATATTTAACTGGTGCAATGAAATATTTAAGTTTAGTTATAATCTAGAAATGATACCTATTTATGGTAATAAATTAGATAGAAAACTAACTATTTCTAAAATAAATCCTGATAAAAGTGTTATTTATATTACTTCTTATGATTCACTTAGTAGAGATATTTTATTATATAAAGATATATTATTTAATTATGTTATTTTAGATGAAGCACAAGCTATTAAGAATTATCAAGCTAAAAGAGCGATAAATGCTAAAAAGATTAAGGCTTTAAATCATTTGGCTTTAACTGGTACTCCTATTGAAAATGATATATATGATTTGTGGAGCATTTTTGATTTTATTATGCCTAAATTCTTCCCTAATATTAATATCTTCGGTAGTCAATATGATAATTTAGAAAATGATAAATTAAAAATGTTAGCTAAAAAGACTACTCCTTTTATCTTACGTAGAACTAAAAAAGATGTTTTAAGTGATTTACCTGAAAAATTTGAAACCATCATGTCATTAGAATTAGATGAAGAGGAAAGAAAAATATATGATTCCTTTATGATTAATGCTAAAAACTTACTTGAGAGTGGAGCTAAGCCTATGCAAATTTTCCCATATTTAATGAGGCTTAGACAATTATGTATTTCTCCTAGTCTATTTATTGATAATTTTAATAGAGATAGCTCTAAGATTAAATATTTATTAGATATAGTTAATTCCTATGTTTCAGATGGGCATAAGATTTTAATATTTTCAGCTTTTGTTGAAGCTTTAAAATTAATAGGTACTTCTTTAGATAAAAATAATATTAATTATTACATGTTAACTGGTAAAACTGCGGCTAAAGATAGAATATCTTTAGTTGATGATTTTAATAAAAATCCTAATATTAACGTATTTTTAATATCATTGAAAGCTGGTGGAGTTGGTCTTAATTTAATTGGAGCTGATACAGTAATTCATATTGATCCATGGTGGAATGTCGCAGCTGAAAATCAGGCTAGTGATAGAGCTCACCGTATTGGTCAAGTTAACAATGTTGAAATAATTAAGCTTATTTGTGAGAATACTATAGAAGATAAAATAATATTATTACAACATAAGAAAAAAGATATCTTTGATACTGTTATTAGTGATAATGATGAAGATATATCTAAATTAAATTTAGATGATTTACTCTTTATATTAAGTTAATAAAAAAGCTATGAGAATAACTAATTGTAGTATATTAAAAAATACGTAGTATATACCCCTAACTATAAATGAATAGTAGTATT
>CAZJPL010000052.1:0-8488 GCA_964547945.1 uncultured Anaeroplasmataceae bacterium | reverse complement strand
CACTTTTTGCAAAAGCCATTGTTAACAACATTAAAAAATATATAAATTTAAACACATCAATTGATTTATTTGCTGGAGCAGGAGGTTTAACAAATGGCATTTTTCAAGCAGGAGTCAAAACATTAGTGGCTGTAGATTTTGAATATAAAGCTTGTCTAACATTAAAAACAAATCACCCTGAAATTAATGTAATATGTGGCGATCTAACTAGACAAGACGTTAAAAGCTCTATTTATATGGCGGTAAAAGGAAAAGAAATTGATTTATTAGCAGGCGGTCCACCTTGCCAAGGATTCTCAATGGCAGGTTTTCGCAATCCAAACGACCCTAGAAATAAATTGTTTTTAGAATATGTGGATGTATTAAATAGAATAAAACCTAAAGTTTTCATAATGGAAAATGTTGAAGGTATGAAAACACTTGAAAAAGGTCAAATTTATTCCGAAATTCTAAATCAATTAAGCAATTGTGGATACAATGTAAAGGGGAAATTATTATTTGCTAGCGATTATGGAGTGCCTCAAAAGAGAAAAAGATTAATAACAATTGGTGTCAGAAAAGACTTAAAAATAAATGTAGATAATTTATTTCCAGATAAAATGGATATAAAGGTAACTGCAAAAGACGCAATCTTTGATTTAGAGCCAGTACAGGAAAACACTGAATCAAAAAATAATCAAAAGTTATTCAGCAATTATGTTAAAAGTCTTCATGATTTTTAATTTTTAAAATAATTTCATTCTCTATTATGCGTACCAAATTATTTAATAAATGTAAAGATTCGGTATATTCTTTTTTATCAATCCTTCTTATTATGTCATCAAGACTTTTCTTATAAGTTATTGTGACATCGCTTTTAAGATGCCTATTTTCTTTATGACAATAATCATCCAATGATTCTAAAGCAATTCTGTAAAATCTGCTTACTTCTTTTTTGTTTGCATTATTCTCATTTCGTGGTTTTTTTGAAACAATTTCACCTAAAGAATTAAATGAATAATTCCATTTAAAACAATCAATTTTTGGCTCTAATAAAGCTTTAATTAAAAATTCTCTACCATTGTTAGAGTGATTTTTTAGATAAGCTAGTAAATTCATATAATTATTTCTATTTTTTAAGAAAGCATTATAAAAAATTAAAAAATTAAAATTCTGTTTGTTCTTCAAATACTCTTGTTTAAGAAATTCCCATATAGATTTCGAATACCAAGACATAACGCAGATATTGTTCTTGTTTTCGATACTAATTAATTCATCAACATCTTTTTGCAGTAACTTATTTCGCTTTGAAGAATTATCTCCAACAGCCAATTTTCTTAAAATCAGTGAATCATGAATAAATCCTAATGATAGCGGTCCTATATGATCAGCAGAGGTTCCATTAAAAAAAGAACTATACATAAACTCATTTGCAGCCCTAAAGTTTCCGTCGCTCCAATATTCATATGCTCTTCTATCTTTTCCATATGATTTCAAATTTTCTTTTGACCTACCACTATCTTCTTTGCTTCTACAGCAACGGTTATAAGTATGAAATCCATCAAATCGGTCTGGAAAATTAGACATAGCACCAGGACCTAATAATTTGCCATCTCCATTTCGACATTTTTCTTCATAATTTTTTATTAGTTCAGCAAAATCCCTTGCATAAGGAGTGTTAAATGTTTCTTTAAAAAAGGAAAATACAATATTCTTATCAAATTTCTTACAAATTTCGTTATAAATAAATGTAATTTTCTCAGTGTCTTGAAACTCCAAAGAAAATCTTTTTTTAATTGCTTTCAACAAATTAGCATTTGGATATAAATAATATAAAGACATCGTTTTTCCACAAATTTGACATGGTTTTTCTTTAGTAGGGTGAATTTTGAACATTACTTTGGCATAAAAACCAGGAGTATTTTCATTAATATTTAATTGTTTTCCTTTATTCTTAGCCCATTCAATACGTTGTTTGCCAATTTCAGATTTTGCGCTAGCAATCCATTTTAAATTCCCTTTATCATCTTTTTTTATTGCTAATCCATCATAATTTTTATTTTCAGCAATAAAATCCATATACTCTAAAAATTCTTTGCTCCAATTTTTTTCATTTCTCATATAATCACCAGTTAAATGATATCACGAAAGAAAATCAAAAAATAGATGATAGGAAAATGAAAACGTTGTCGTTATTTAAATAAATAATTAAAAATCAAAAGAATTTGTTCTACCACAATTCCATTCCCAGCCATCTTGTAAAGCTGAGTATTACTAAATTCATTGACTACCTTATCTATTTCGTCTTCATACCAACCCATAAGTCGCCAACATTCTCTAGGTGTAACTCTTCTAATAGAGATAAGTTCTTCTTTATCATTTTCAACAACACCTATATCACTAACCGATGTCTTTAAAGTAGGAATCATTGACTTTTGAACTACTCCCCCTCTTGGATGGGCAACGATTGGTATAAACACCATCGCCTACTTCTGCTAAAGCATAACCATCCTTAGTTGCTTGAGGGATGATGATGTAATTATCGGTTGGTCGATATCCTGCATAAGTTGTTATAGTAAAAGCATAGTCAGCCGAAGACATGTATTTTGGCTTAAATTTAAGACCCCTAATTAAGCCTCGCCTATCCTTCATATCGGTAAAGCAAGTAATGAGTTTATTAGTAAGAAAATATTTCTCATCAACATCTTTTTCTAATAGATCTGCAAGCTTTTTTGTTAAAGGGATAGGTTTTGGAAATTCATAATGTGCATTTTTATCTCTTATAGAAATCATAAAACAACGCTCTCGATTTTGAGGAATTCCATAATCTTTAGCATTCAAAACTTTATAGAAATTCTTGTATCCGAGACTCTCCAAGTAATCGAGCCAAGTCTTAAATAATGGCATGAATTTCTTTGAGACTATATTCTTCACATTTTCCATCAATAAATATTTAGGAAGTTCATCCTTTGCCTTGCTCACTTCAAGTAGTCGTTGTACTTCACATAAGAGCGATGATTTGGTATTACTTCCTTTATCAAAACCTTTCATTCTTCCGCTTATTGAAATATCAGTGCATGGAAAGGAATAAGTCCATAAATCAGCTTGTGGTAACTTCTCAATTTTTCTTATATCACCTAAATTGTTAGTCTTTCCGTGAAGCAATTCATAAGCCCTACTTGCGTATTTATCATTTTCTAATGTAGCCACTACTTCGTGTTCTATCTTTGCTCTTTTTAATGCTTCTCTTTGACTTCCAATTCCTGCAAATAACTCGATAACTCTTAGCACGATTTTCACACCTCCAAGAGCTATGGAGTGGAGTGAATATGGCTGTTAACCAATAGTCAAAGATTTATAAAATATTGTTTCGAATTACCGTTTATCTCCTGTTTCGGAGTGTTTCGTTTATCTAGTCCCCTAATCGTTCAACAAGTGGGTAAAATTCATAAATTTGGAGCATTTTCAGTAGCCTAAACCACAAGAGCAACAATTACAAAAGAAAAAAGCCTCGATTTCTCGAGGTTTCTATACTTAATTTCGATACAGCAGATTGTATCAAAATATAGCTACAATTATGGTGGACTAGAGGAGATTTGAACTCCTGTATATAAGAAAATATCTTTTGCTTTCTACGTATGTATTTTATTTTAAATTTAAGTAAAGATAATAAATAAACAAAAATTCTTTACCGATCTAAATTAAATTCTTAATAACTCTCTTAGATAAAGAATTATTATATATCCTATATTATAAGTGATTCGTATTAGTTACTATAGGAAACAACTAATATATAGCTTCTATTATATTAGCAAGCTAATTGTACGCTCATATTGTTGTTACGAGCGAATAAATGTGTTGTGTTTGCGTTTATTCAAACCTCGACGATTTTTACTTGTCGTTAACAAGATACGCTTACAAACCTTCTTCTCTTATAGCGAATCCTAAAACTAGCCCAGGTGCATAGATATTATAAACTATTTTAAATAAATGTCAATTTATATATTTTTATATAAGTAAACGTTTTATTTAATAAAAAATGTTTTAATTTTATCTTTTATCATATAAAATACAAGTAGAGATTAGTAGCCCTAGCTACTAAGATATACGATTGTGTAGATCAAGCTAATAGAAAACTATAGCACTAGGATATAATTTATTATAGGAGGTAAATTTGAATAATAATATTGATGGAAATGAAGAAATTAAAAAAGATAGTTTTTGGTTTAAGGTAAAGAATTATTTTATTAAGAAAAATGTTAAACCATCTTTAAAACTATACTTTGTTGAAGCTATGGGTAAAATGGCTCTAGGCTTATTTGCATCTTTATTAATTGGTACTATCTTAGATACTATAGGAGATTTAAGTGGACTAAGCTTTTTTGTTGAAGTAGGTAGTTATGCTAGTAGCGCAAGTGGCGCAGCTATGGCTATTGCTATTGGATATGCTTTAAAGACTCCTCCACTTGTTCTATTAAGTTTAGCTGCTGTAGGTGTAGCAAGTAATGAACTTGGTGGAGCTGGTGGACCACTTTCTGTGTTTTTTATAGCTATTATAGCTAGTGAAATTGGTAAATTAGTTTCTGGTTCTACTAAAATAGATATATTAGTTACACCACTTGTTACTATACTTGTTGGTTGTGGTCTAGCTTATCTAATAGCTCCTGTTATCGGTAATGTTGCTTATTATATAGGTGATGCAATTAATAGAGCTACTACACTTCAACCACTACTCATGGGTATAATCATATCTGTAACTATTGGTATAGTTTTAACTCTTCCTATATCTAGTGCGGCAATATGCGCAGCCTTTAGTATTACTGGTCTTGCAGGTGGAGCAGCTTTAGCTGGTTGTTGTTGTCAAATGGTAGGTTTTGCTGTTCAATCATTTAAGAAAAATAAATGGTCTGGACTTGTTTCACAAGGTTTAGGTACAAGTATGCTTCAAATGCCAAACATTGTAAAAAAGCCAGTTATCTGGTTGCCTACAATACTAGCTTCTGCTATTGCAGGTCCTATAGCTACTTGTGTATTTAAACTAGAAATGAATGGTTCAGCTATTGCTTCAGGTATGGGAACCTGCGGTTTAGTAGGTCCTATAGGAGTCGTACAAGGTTGGTTTAGTGATATATCTGATGGAATTAAATCATCTATTACTGCTCTAGATATTACAGGTTTAATAATGATTTCTTTAGTTTTACCTATAATTTTAACTTTATTCTTCCATTTCCTATTTAAGAAATTTCATCTATATGAAGATGATGACTTATTACTTAATTTAGAAAATTAAATAAATAAAAATGGTAGTGTTTGCGTCTTTAACTCTTTATAACACTACCATTTTATTATTCATTAGAAATACCTAATATTTTTTTAACTTCTATAAATTCAGTCCGTTCTTCTTTAACTGATTTTTCACCTTTATAAAGTTCACTCATAAGTTTAAGAATAGCTTTTTCTTTTTCATATTCTTTAATATCTAAAACTACATATCTAGTTTTACCATTTTCACTAAGAAATAAAGGTTCTCCCTCTCTAACTTCTTCTAATATTTCTTCATAATTAATTAAAGAAGAAATTGGTTTTATATTTGGCATAATCTATCTCCTCTCTTATTAACATAATTATAACAAAAAATGTTTATATTTACATTTTTATTTATTCATTATTAAATAATCTTTATAAAAAAATAAAAAGGTCGTATATAAGGAAAATATCCTTATTGCGACCTTTTATAATGCAGCTACTATTATTAGTATAAATGTATGAAGTATAGTAGCTAATAAACTTGTTAATACAAATAAACTATGTTTAGATTTATGTCTTAGACCAAATATAGCTATTAAGGAACCATAGGCTCCAAATAACCAAATATGAAGTAAAAGTCTACTTTCTTTTATTCTATATTCATGATTAATTGCTCTTTTTTTATCATTTGAAAATAGATAAATAGTATATATAGAACCTATAATATTTAAGATTAATAAAATAATAAATGCTTTATTCATTATTCAATAAACTCAAATTCAAAATCAAATATTCTAACAGTATCTCCTTGTTTAGCACCTAATTTTCTTAATTCATCATCTACGCCAAATGAACGTAATTGTCTTGCGAAACGATTAACTGATGATTCATTTTCAAAATTAGTCATTTGGAAAATACGATATAATTTATCACCTTTTACATTAAAGATACCATCACTATCTTGTTCAATATAAAACATAGGTTCTTCTTTTTTATATTCATAAACAACTTCAGATTCTATTTCATCTTCTTCAAATAAAGAGAAATTATCTGTTACAGCTAAAGTGTCAGCTATTTTATATAAAAGTGTATCTATATTTTCTTTTTGATAAGCACTAATAGGTATTACTTCTAGATTAGTTTTTTTAATAAATTTTTCTAGATTTTCTTTAGCTCCTGGTAAATCCATTTTATTAGCTACTACTATTTGTGGTCTATTAATTAAATTCATTTTATAATTTTTTAATTCTTCATTAATATTTAAGTAGTCTTCATATGGATCTCTACCTTCTACACTAGCCATATCTATTACATGTACTATTACTCTACATCTTTCAATATGTCTTAAGAAAGCAAGCCCTAAACCAGCACCTTGGCTTGCTCCTTTAATTAGACCAGGTAAGTCAGCCATAACAAAACTTCTACCATCTTCTAAGCCTACCATACCAAGTTGAGGTACTAAAGTTGTGAAGTGATAATCAGCTATTTTAGGTTTAGCTTGAGATACTACTGATAATAGAGTTGATTTACCTACAGATGGGAAACCTACTAAACCACAATCAGCTAAAACCTTAAGTTCACATCTAATATATCTTATTTCACCAGGTTCACCTTTTTCACAAAAATCAGGGCATTTATTTACACCTGTAGCAAAAGCCATATTACCTCTACCGCCACGACCACCTTTAGCAACTACTACTTCTTCATTATGTCTTGTGATATCACCAATTACTAAATTAGTATCATCATCATAAATAGTTGTTCCTAAAGGGACTCTTACATAAGTGTCTTTAGCATTAGCTCCGTACTTACCCTTATTTTTACCTTTTTCACCTTCATGAGCTTTTAATACTTTCATGTATTTTAAGTCTAATAGGGTAGATAAGCCTTCATCACCTATAAATATAATGGAACCACCTTTGCCACCATTACCGCCAAATGGACCACCTAATTCAACCTTAAATTCACGACGATAGGCTACAATACCATCTCCACCTTTACCGCCATGGACTTCCATTTTGACTTGATCTACAAACATGGTATACCTCCTTTCAAATAAAAACAGCTAGGCAGTGCCTAGCTATTATATTATTAATAAACAGAAACTTGTTTCTTGTCGCGTCCTTTACGTTCAAATCTTACAACACCTGCTGTTTTAGCAAATAATGTATCATCGCCACCACGACCTACGTTCTTACCAGGGAACACTTTAGTTCCTCTTTGACGATAGATAATTGAACCTGCAGTAACTACTTGGCCATCAGAAACTTTAGCTCCTAGACGTTTAGCTTCAGAATCACGACCATTTTTAGTAGAACCAACACCTTTTTTAGATGCGAACAATTGTAAATTTAATAATAACATTATTAATTTTCCTCCTAACTTTCTAACTTAACATTATTAGGATACTGTTCAACCAATTGTCTAAAAGTATCTTTCAAATTCTCATAAATAACATCAACAAAACTATCTTTAGTAACTTCCATATGAAAATTACCTTCTTTAGCTACTACTTTTAAGATGTTGTAACCTTCTTGATATCTTGCAAGTAGATTAGCAGTCATTATTAAAGCTGTAGATACTGAAGCACACACTATATCTTTGCCGTATTCAGCATACATAGCATGACCAGTTGCTTTAATAATATAGCTATATGATGTTTCTTCAAGCTTGATATTAATCATAAATTAACCATTTATAGATTCAATTGTCAATTTAGTATAAGCTTGACGATGACCTTTTTTAGTTCTTTCATTTTTCTTTGGACGATATTTGAAAACAATAATTTTCTTGCCGCGACCTTGTTTTTCAACTTTAGCAACAACTTTAGCACCAGAAACGTAAGGTGCACCAACTACTGTTTTATCATCAGAAACTAAAACAACTTTATCGAATGTATAAGTAGAACCTTCTTCAACATCTAATTTTTCAACGAAAATTGTTGAACCAACTTCTACTTTTACTTGCTTACCGCCTGTTTCAATAATTGCGTACATGTCGAACCTCCTTGATTATTTTAAGACTCACTATTAGGGTAGAATAAATCATTTAGAAACCCGTTCTATGTGGTGCATATTACAACGCAAGTATTCTACACTATCAGGGTATTTTTGTCAATTATTTTTTCGGATTTTTACTCTGCAGCTAAATCTTTATCTTCTTTATTTGATTTATTAGTAAAGAATCTAATTATCTTCTTAGGAAAGAAAGTTAAAGTATCAGCTACTACCATAGGTAATAATTTAGCAGATTCTTTTAAAGC
>CAZJPL010000051.1:0-8744 GCA_964547945.1 uncultured Anaeroplasmataceae bacterium | reverse complement strand
TTAGTATCAATTCTCTTTTATTATAGTATCTCAATGTCTTAAGTTAATGACATTGCTATTATACGAGTCAATTCTCTCTTATCGTAACACCTTATATCTTAAACAATCATAAAGGGTTAATCCTTCAATTATGCTAATTATCACCAGCAAATAAACCAATATGCATGACAATATTTTGAATTACCATTTATCTCTTTTTCAAAACACTTAATTATATATTACCTTTATAAATATTTCTATTAAAGCATTGATCCAAATATGTATAGTACATAAAATATAACACTAATCATAATTAAAACTATTTCTGCTATAACAATACCTATACCTACTTTACATAATTTTCTATTTTTAGGTTCTTTATACGTAGTTAAGCCTATTATACCAAATATTAAACCTAATATTGGCATAAAGAAAGCACATACTATAGATAAAACACCCCAAATTACATTTTCAGAGTTAACATAAGAATAACTATGTGGACTATTACCATCTTGTCTAGCACCACAATATCCACAATATGCTGAATTATCATCTATTTCTTTTCCACAATATTTACAATACATGAATCATTATCCTCCTTTTTATCTAAACCATAATGGTAATGTTATTAATAAACCAAAAGCAAAAATTACCATTAATATAATTGCTAAAACAAACTCAGCTATAACAATACCAATTCCTATTTTACATAATTTCCTATTTTCTTGGTCTTTATATGTAGATAGTCCTATTACACCAAACACTATACCAAGAACTGGCATTAAAAAAGCAAATACTATTGATAATATTCCCCAAACTTTATTTTCAAACCCAACATACAAATAAGTATTTTGACTATAATCTTGTCTAGCTCCACAATGACTACAATATATTGAATTATCATCTATTTCTTTTCCACAATTTTTACAATACACATCAATTCTCCATATTTAATAAATAATAATTTCTAACTAACACTTACGCCATATTTTTCTATTAATTCTTCTATTTTTGGAATAAGTTGATCCATGAAATGTCTAAATATAAAAATATAAACTATCATCGAAATTATAAATATTACTACTGATATTACTAAACCAACAAGAGATAATTTTCTGTTTTCTTGATTCTTATAAGTTACTAAGCCTATTATACCAAATACTATACCTAACCAATTAATTAGAAAGGCAAAAACAATAGATAAAATCCACCATAATTTAGTTTCTTCTTGAATTACTGTGTTATTATCTACCCTATCAATAGTACTTTGTGGAGAACCACAATTGCTGCAGAATGCACTATTATCAAGTAGTTCTTTTCCACAATTTTTACAATACATAAACCTTAACCTCCGACTTGATTTATTCTAACCATAGTCTACCATATATTAAGATTTATGTAAAGAAAGGCAAAATTAACTCTATCTCCTACATTGGATATACTCCATATCCATATATGAAATATTCTCCAATAAATTGCATAAAGTACTGAAGAAAATATACGAATACAAAGAAATAAACTATTAACCAAACAAAAAATAATATTATAGCAATAGCACATTTAACTCTACTTGATGATGATTTACAAGTAACTAAACCAATAATCGCAAATACTAAGCCTAATACACCACCAAAAATACCAAATATTAAAGCTAAATTAGGTATAACTTTAGATTCAGGTTTATAAACATTTCTATTATCATATCTTCTATCATTTTGATAAAAAGTATTATTTAAGCTTTGTTCACTACCACAATATGGACAATATATAGAATCATTATCAATATCTCTACCACAATTATTACAATACATTATCGTTATCCTTTCTAAAATCAAATTAAACTAGAAAAACATAAATATAAATACCCAAAATAAGAATAATACTATACCTATTGCAGATAACATTCTATTTTTTGGTTCTCTATACTTAACTAGGCCAATTATACCTAATATTAATCCCAATAAGCCACCAAATAAACCAAATATTAAAGCTAAATAAGCTATCGCACTTGATTCTCTTCTTGGTTCATAATAACCATTATTTTGTTGATAATTATTATATTCATGATATGTACCATTATTTAATTCAGAACCACAATATGGGCAAAAGTTTACTCCATCATCTATTGGTCTTCCACATTTTTTACAATACATAAACTCGCTTCTTTCTAATTATTTTATATTAAATCACCTTTTGTAATGTAAGTTTAGCATTTTTAAACTATAAAGTAAACCATATTTAACATTTTACATATTTTACCCATTATTTAACATATTATTAATTAGATTTAGAACAATCTTATACCATAATTAAAATTATAATACATTATCTTTATTAGCTTCTATAATTTCTGATACTTCTTCACCAAGCTCAGTAGCTTCATTTTTTAATATATCAAAATCTTTAATAGGTAAATATATTTGGATTAAGATAATACCTAAATTTATCGTAGCCATAATAAGATAAATTACTCCTACTGTTATTCCTGCAGATACTAAATAGTAGATATAATATAATTCAAAATTAACTATATCACCTATAGGATTTATATCCATTTGTGGAACTAAACATATAATACCTAAAACAAGTTCTATGATTATAAAAGCTATTGATTTCCCAATCGTAACTCTAGTATCATATTTAGCTAAATCTGAACTTAAGAAAAACATAGAAACTAAATTAAATATAATAAGAATTATAAAACCTAATCCAGTCATAAAAAACGATACTGATATAGATAGATACTCACTATAATTATAACTTCTAAATATAAAATTGATGATAGAAATGTCCATAGTACCTACAATAGTTTGATAACCTGTACTAGAATTATAATAATATATAATCTCAAATGTTACCATAGGTAAGAAAAAACATATAAAACAAATAATAAAACATAAAAGTAATAATACTTTAAATGTATATATTAATTTATCTCTTAAAGAAAAATTATATAAAAACTTATTCATTACTAACACCTCATCTTTTTACTTAAGTCTAACATAGTTTTAATTTTAACTCAAGTTTAGCATAAAGCACCTAAAGAAAAAAACGTAACTAGGATTAGCTACGTTTTAAAGTTATATTTATTAAATCTTAACTAGTCTGGTACCGCTGGTCGGACTCGAACCGACATGCTTTATGGGCGGCAGATTTTGAGTCTGCTGTGTCTACCATTCCACCACAGCGGCATGCAGGGGAAATATTATCATATTTCCGTTATTTTTTCAATTTATTTTTTTTGATTATTGATGATTCATAGACTTTTAAGATATTCTTTGCAAAATTAGGCGCATTATAATTGCTAATATTATCAAGAGAAAAGTTCTTTAAATCTCTTAGATATTGTTTATCGTTAGCAAAACGTACCAAAAGATTAACAAGTTCAGGTTTTTCATAATAAAAAAATCCGTTTTGTCCTTCTTTAACTATATCATCTAATATCTCGTCGTATTTTACTATTATAGGTGTACCACAAACTAAAGCTTCAATATAAGTTAAACCTTGAGTTTCTGTTTGACTTGAATTTAAAAAAGCATCAGCCATTTGATAATAAGGTACTATATCCTTCCATTCAATAAAACCTAAGAATTTAATTTTATCATCAGGTATATTCAAATTTTTAGCTTGTTCCTTTAGATTATCTAATTCACTACCATCACCTATAATTATAAAAGTCATATTATTGTTTATCTTATAAGCATCACTAAAACAATCAATTAATTCATCTATTGTTTTTTCACTAGATATACGACCTAAATATAGGTATACTACATCATCTTTTGAAATATTTAATTCTTCTTTTAAATTGTTTATATAAGCTTCATCTTTTTTCTTATTAATTAGATAATCAAAATCTATTCCTGTAGGAATAACTCTTATATCACCATCTATATGATATTTAGAGATAACTGCCAATGTTTTACGTGTTGGGACTATTTTAATGTTTGCTACTTTATTAATTGGATATATTATTAGTTTAGTTAAGCTTGCTAATAAACTCTTATGAAAATATTCATCCATAGTTTTAGAAAAATAAGATAAGTAATCTTCATATAGAGTATGTAAGGTATAAACAAGTGGAATATGATAATGCTTAGCTGCTGCTATAGCTATTTTAGCCATAGAAAATTCAGTTTGAACATGTATTACATCTAGATTATATTTTTTTACTTTGTGCATTTCAAATCTAGCTTTAATAGAGATCTTATAAGTCCTTAGTTTTTTTAAAGGTACAGTAAAACCCTTAAAATAAATAACATATGGACTATCTATTTTATCATCTTCAGTTGTTTCAATAGTAAATATATATACTTCATGACCCATCGCTCTCAAGTGTTTCTCGAGAGTTCTTATCGAGGTCACTACCCCGCTGATGTTCGGGTAATAAGCATCCGTAAATATTCCTATTCTCATCGCGCTTAATCAACCTTTCTAGAATGAGATAGACTATAAGTCCAAATAACATAACTAAATAATAAGTAGCAAATCTCCATATTAACATTAAAGATAACGAATTATTAGTACTTATCCCTAATGACTTAAATATAGCATTAAAAGTAAATTCAACCCCACCACTAGAACCTGGTGTAGGTAGCCAAACAACCATAGTTAAGGCAAAACATGTCATTGCAATAACATAAAATATTTGATCATAATTAATATCAATATTTAAAGCCCTAATACCAAAAAATGGAATGGCGTAAAATATAGCTAAAGCTATTATTTTTAAAAATGTAGAAAATAAAACTATCTTCCATTTCTTACTTATTTTTTTGAATGCATCTTGTGCATCTATAATATATTGATCAAAAGCTGGTATTATATTATTAACTCTTTTAAGCAATTTAAAATGGCCTAACCAAGCCAAAAACTTGTGACATATTACACCAGTTTTTCTAGATATAGCTATAGCTATTAAAAATATTAATATTATAAAATTAATAGAAAAACCAATTACAGCTAACCAAATAAAATTAGATATAGTCTCTCTTATTGTATTAAAATATAAAGCTATAGATAAGACTGAAAATATATTAATTACTATCTGATAAATAATAAAATTAATCATTATAATAGATGTAGATTTAGCTACACTAATTCCAACCTTATGCATTGAATAAACTTGAAATGGTTGACCTCCACTAGAAAAAGGAGTAATACCATTAAAAAAGAATTCAGTAGCTGATATTTGATAATCTCTAGATAATTTAACTTTTGGTTCTTCACTCTTAATAATTATAGCTAGCGATAAAGGCCACAATATAAAATATACTACTAATAAACCTAATATAATTAAGATATATTTATAATTACAATTAATAATATTAGTATATATTTCTTCTATATCACCTAAACTACTAACTATTACTATTATAAATACTATGATAGATATTAATAAAATAATATTAGCAATTAATTTTCTTTTATTCTTTTTCATAACTACATTTCATCAACATACTTAATTCCAAGTAGACGCATTCCCTCATTAATAACTATTCTAATTGCCTTAATTAAGACAAAGTTAGTATTTCTATTAACTTCATCATCACAGTTAATCTTTTCTTGGGCATAAAATTTATTGAAAGTAGTAGCTAAAGTATAAATATATTTAGCTATATCACTAGGTGAAGATTCTTCTTTAGCTTTATTTAAGATACCATTAAAATTAGCTAATTGTCTAATTAAATCATAATAAATTTCTTTATTAAATAAATTTAGATTTAAATTATCTAAATTGATATCTTTATCTTTTAAAATAGAAGCTATTCTAACACCACTATATAAAATATAAGGACCTGTATTACCTTCAAATTTAACACATGAATTAAGATCAAATTCAATATCTAATTCTCTATGATTTTTTAAATCATTATAAATAACACTAGCCAAACCAACTTTTTTAGCTATTTCATCTTTATTTACTAAATCTTTATTTTTCTCTTCTATTTCTTCTTTAGCTAAACTAATAGCTTTCATTAATACATCATATAATTTAACTACGCCACCACTTCTAGTAGACATCTTTTTACCATTAGTTAAATATAAGCCAAAACCCACATGATATATATCATTATAAAAATCATAGCCTAATCTTTTAACTATTTCTTTTATTTGAGCAAAGTGTAGTTTTTGTTCATTACCAACTACATATAATATCTTATTAAAATTAAAAGTTTTCTTACGATCAAATAAGGCAGCTAAATCTCTAGTCATATATAGACTACCACCATCACTTCTTTTAATTAGGGCAGGTGGCATATCTTCTAATCTAACGATTAAAGCATTATCATCTATTTCTGTTAAACCTTTTTCTTCTAATTCTTCAACTACTGGTTCCATCTTATCATTATAATAAGCTTCACCATTATATGAATCAAATTTAACATCTAATAGCTCATATATTTGTTTACTTTCTTTTAAAGATTCTTCTCTTATATAAGACCATAAAGCCAGATACTCTTCATCACCTAATTCACATTTTCTAAAGGCATGTCTTGCCTCTTCATCTAAACTTGGATCTTTTTTTGCTTCTTCATGAAATCTAACATATAAATTAGTCATTTCAGTAATAGGATCTTTAGCTATTTTTTCTTTATCTCCCCATTTTAAATAAGCTACAATCATCTTGCCAAACTGAGTACCCCAATCACCTAAATAATTAATTGATACTACATCATATCCTAATTTTTCATAGATCAATTTTAAAGAATTACCAATTATAGTAGAACGCAAATGCCCTATACTAAAGCTTTTAGCTATATTAGGGCTAGAATAGTCTATACAGATAGTTTCATTCTTTTTTTCTTCTGAGGCGTAATTAGCTTCATCAGTTAATATTTTATTTAATACTTCACTAGCTAATTTTTCTTTAGCTAGTACTAAGTTAACAAAGCCACCAATAATCTTTATTTCTTTAACTTCTTCTACATTAGCTAATATAATATTTTTTACTTCTTCAGCTACTTCAGGTAATGGTTTGCGTAATACTTTTACAATAGGAAAAACAGGGACAGCTAAATCTCCCATTTTTAAATCTTTTGGTTCTTCAACGCTTATTTTAATATCAAAACCATATTTATCAGCTAAACATTTTTTTATTTTTTCTTTTATCAGGTTAATCATAAAAACTCCTAAAAATATAAATTATAAAAGGAAGATAAAATTATCTTCCTACTTAGTTTGATTTGTTGTCTTCTAATAATTGTCTATAAGCTCCAAAAGCTTGACAAATAACTTGTTCAAAAACATTAGAACTATCACTGTCTGAATAATCAGCGAAATCAAGTATTAATTCGCCTTCATTAAAAACCCAAAAGCTTAAGGTTTCTAATAAATCCACGCCTCCTAAAGCTTCTCCTCTTTCTTGAACTTCTTCTTTAAAATCGCGTGTTTCTAAAGTATCTTCATCTTCTTCATATATTTCAGTTGAATCTAACCAATATACAGTTTCAACTTCATATAATGTGGCTTTTTCTTCAATTAAATCTATATAAGTAGTAGCATCAGATTGATCAGGTGTAGCATAATATACAAATATATATTCACCAGATTCTATTAAACTAGCTAATCTAGATTCAGATATCTCAACAAAAACTGTTTCAGTAGTTAATTCTGAATCAGACCATTTAGCAATTAATCTTTCAACTTTAGTAGGTAAGGCAAGTAATATAGTAGCAACTATTAATACTAATATACCTCCAAGTAAGAAAGATAATTCTTTTGTCCATTTAAATTTATATTTATAACGTCTTGCGCTTCTTGCAGCCATTTAATACAACTCCTTGAAAATGTTTCCTTGAAATTATAGCATTATTAAGAACACATTTCAATAATAAACATTATTTTTTACTCACTAAATTGTGTTGACAAAATAATCTAATTTCTTGTATCATTTGACTAGGAGGTTTAATTTTATGAAGAAATTTAATTTATTATTATTTAGTTTATTTATACTATTTTTAATTAGTACTATTCACCTATATTATGAAAGCAATAAAGCTGTAGATTCTTTAGTATATAACTTAATTATAGTAAATATTGTATTAGGTTTATTATTTAATTTATGTTTACTAATATCTACTATAAAAAAGAATAATAAAATTCTATTTATTTTTAGTTTTTTTATATTATTAGTATTTATTACCAATACTATTATTCATATAGCTTATTTAAACAATTTATTAGGCTATACTAGTGTAGTTCCTTATCTAGCATATGGTATTATCATTTATCCAATTAACTTATTTATTGTATTAATATATTATATAATTAATTTAATAAACAAAAATGAAGTATTGGCACTTAACTAATTCTAGTCGAGTGTCTTTTTTACGTTATTTTTTATAATAGTTTTTTTGTTTTTTTCTTGACGAAAAATTATTATTTTAGTAGTATACAACTAGGAGGTTTAGATTTATGAAAAAATATCTAAATGTTTTATTATTAATTCTATTTATTTTATTTATAGCTAGCACTATCCATTTAGTTTATTTAGCTTGGGATGGTTTTAGTGAATTTGATAATATTTTTGCTATTATTAATATAGTAATTGCTCTTTTATTTTTGATATGTTTAATAGTTAATACTATCATTAATAAAAATATAATAATATTAGTATTTAGTATTCTAATATTAATTGGAGATATTTGTATAACTTATATCCACATTAACTATCTAATGTCTACTACTCATGCATCAGGAGCTACAGAGTATCCGATATTAATAATATTGATTGCACTTCTTAGTATAATAATTGTTCCTAT
>CAZJPL010000050.1:0-9053 GCA_964547945.1 uncultured Anaeroplasmataceae bacterium | reverse complement strand
GCAGGGTTATAATGTATTACATCCAATGGGTTGGGATGCTTTTGGTTTACCTGCTGAACAATATGCTATAAATACTGGTAATCATCCTGAAACTTTTACTTATGAAAATATAGCCACTTTTAAAAGACAATTAAAGATGTTAGGTTTTTCTTATGATTGGTCTAAAGAATTAGCTACTTGTGATCCTAAATATTATAAATGGACTCAATATCTATTTATTAATTTATTTAAAGATGGTTTAGCTAAAAATATTGATACTGAAGTAAATTGGTGTGAAGCTTTAGGTACAGTTTTAGCTAATGATGAGATTGTTGATGGTAAGAGTGAACGTGGTGGTCATCCTGTTACTAAAAAGAAGATGAAACAATGGTCGATAGATATTGTTAAATATGCTGATAAATTACTTGAAGGTTTAGATAGAATAGACTGGCCATATTCAACAAAGGAAATGCAAAAAAATTGGATAGGCAAGTCTACCGGAGCTGAAATTAAATTTAGTGTAGATAATACTGATTATAATTTCATAGTCTTTACTACTAGACCTGATACACTATTTGGGGCAACTTATTGCGTATTAGCTCCTGAACATGAACTTGTCTTAAAAATTACATCTCGAGATAAATTAGAAGAAGTAAAAGAATATATTAAGAAATCTAAAGAATTATCAGAACAAGAAAGAACTACTGATAAGGTAAAAACTGGAGTATTTACAGGAGCTTATGCGATAAATCCTGTTAATAATAAAAAGATACCGATATATGTAGCTGATTATGTATTAATTAGTTATGGTACAGGAGCTATCATGGCCGTACCTGCTCATGATACTAGAGATTATGAATTTGCTAAAAAGTATAATATTCCAATTATTGAAGTATTAGAAGGTGGAGATATAACTAAAGAAGCCTTTACGGGTGATGGCCTACATATTAATTCTGATTTTATTAATGGTTTAAATAAAGAAGATGCTATTAATAAGATGATAGCTTATTTAGAAGAGAAAAAAATAGGTTCTAAAAAGGAACAATATCGTCTTCATGAATGGACTTTTGCTAGACAAAGATATTGGGGTGAACCAATACCAATTATTCATTATCCAGATGGCGATGAAGCTTTAGATTTAAAAGATTTGCCTTTAATATTACCTAGTATAAGTAATTATAAATCAGAAAAACCTGGAGAAAGTCCTCTAGCTAATAATGATGAATGGGTTAATGTAGAAAGTAATGGTAAAAAAGGTAAGAGAGAAACTAATACTATGCCAGGTAGTGCGGCTTCATCTTGGTATTTCATGCGTTATATTGACCCAAATAATGATAAAGAATTTGCGAATGCTGAACTACTTAAACACTGGTTACCAGTAGACTTATATATTGGTGGTAGTGAACACGCAGTAGGGCATTTAATATATTCTAGATTCTTGACTAAATATTTATACGATAAAGGTTTATCTCCTGTAGATGAACCATTTAAAAAGCTATTCCATCAAGGGTTAATATTAGGTGAGAATGGCGAAAAAATGTCTAAATCACGCGGTAATGTAGTAAATCCTGATGATATAGTTAGAGATTATGGTGCTGATTCTTTACGTCTATATGAAATGTTTATGGGGCCACTTGAAGCTAGTCTTCCTTGGGTTTCTAAAAATGTTGATGGTGCTAAAAAATTCTTAGATAGAGTATGGCGTTTAGTTAATGATGAAGAGTTTAATTCTAAACTTGTTAATACTAATAATACTTCATTAGATGAATCTTATAATAGAACAGTTAAGAAAGTAACAGAAGATTTTGAAGCTTTAAAATTTAATACAGCTATAGCTCAAATGATGGTCTTTATAAATGATTGTTATAAGGCAAGTGAAGTATATATTCCTTATTTAGAAGGTTTAATTAAGATGTTATCTTGTATAACACCTCATATTTCAGAAGAGTTATGGCAAACTTTAGGACATAATAATACTATAGCTTATGAAGCTTGGCCAAGTTATGACGAATCTAAATTAGAGAAAAATGAAGTAAAAATTATGGTTCAAGTAAATGGTAAACTAAGAGATGAAATACATACGGTTAAAGATGATACTGATGAAAATGTTAAAAAATTAGTATTATCATCTCCTAAAACTCAAAAGTTTATAGCTGATAAAGAAATAGTTAAGATCATCGTAGTTAAAAATAAAATAGTAAATATCGTAGTAAAATAATGAAAAAAGTCTTAATAATAAATGATCTACCGGTTACTACTAAAGTAGCTATGCAGGTTAATTCAACAGTATTTACTACATTTAAATATGAAGTAAGTATGTTACCTACTATTTTATATTCAACAAATTTATCTTTTAAAGAAGTAGCTAGTCTTAATTGTCATAGTTTTTTAAAAGATAGTCTAGAAATATTTAATAAATTAGATATTAAATTTGATGCTATATATTTAGGCTATTTAGCTGATATATCTAATGTATCTGAAATTATTAAATATTTACCTAATACTAAAGATATTTATTTTGATCCTATAATGGGTGATAGTAATAAATATTATAAAGGTATAGATGATAGATATAGAGATTCTATTATACCTTTAATAAAAGAAGCTAGTTTAATAACTCCTAATCTATTTGAAACTACTAGATTATTAAATACACCTTATAAAGATAATTATACTGAATCTGATATTAAAGATATGCTAGTTAAACTAAATAAATTAGGAGCAAAAAAAGTTATTATAACTGGTGTTAAATTAAATAATTTATATGGTATATATTCTTATGATGGTAAGTTTAATTTTTATGGAAGAGAAGAAATTAAATATTATCCTCATGGAACTGGAGATATCTTCAGTTCTTTAGTGAGTTCGTTTTTACTTGATGATTATAGTTTAGAAAAGGCTTCTAAATTGAGTCTAGATATCTTATATGAGATAATTAAGTATAACTATAATAACGACATTGATATAAAAATGGGACTTAAATATGAAAATATCTTATCTAAGCTAGTTAATGATGTAATTAACTAGTCTTTTTATGAGATTATTTATAGGTGTAATTACTAGCATTGTAAAGCTAATTATTGTATAATTTGCAAGGAAAGAAGTGATTATTTTGGCAAGTATATTAGAGATAAAAGATTTATACGCTAGAGTGCCTGAAAAAGAAATACTAAAAGGTTTCAATTTAACTATAAGAACTGGTGAAGTTCATGCGATAATGGGTCCTAATGGGACAGGTAAATCAACCTTAGCTTCAGTAATAATGGGTAAGGAAAGTTATGAAGTAACTAAGGGTGATATTTTATTTGATAATGAATCTATTATGCCTTTAGCTGTAGATGAAAGAGCTAGAAAAGGTATATTTTTAGCATATCAAAATCCTGAAGAAGTAAGTGGAGTTACTAACTCAGATTTCATGAGACAAGCTATGAAGGCTTGTACTGGTAAGGATATTAATTTATTTTCATTTATCCGTAAGTATGAAAAAGCTTGTAAAGATTTAAAGATGCCTGAAGATCTTCCTCACCGTTATTTAAATGAAGGTTTTTCTGGTGGGGAAAAGAAAAGAAATGAAATCTTACAAATGAAGATGTTAGAACCTAAATTTGCTATTTTAGATGAAATAGATTCAGGTTTAGATGTTGATGCCTTACGTATAGTAGGTGAAAATGTTTATAACATGGTTAATGATAATCTAGGAGTATTACTTATCACTCACTATGAAAGATTATTAGATTATATAAAACCTGATTATGTTCATATTATGTTAAATGGTAGAATTGTTAAAACTGGTGGTAAGGAATTAATTACTAAAATCGATCAAGAAGGTTATGATTGGATTAAAGAAGAATTAGGTATAACTGAAGAAAAAGAAGATTCTAAAACCCATGTTTTACTAGGTTCTTGTGCGAATGCAGGTAAGTAACATGAAGTTAGTAATAGAAAATAGTAATAGTAGTGATATAGTATATAATTTAAAAGCTAATGAAGAAGTTACTTATATAGCATTAAAAGATGTTAATAATAGAATTTTTAATTTAAAAGAAAATACTAAATTAAATTATCTAAATTTAAATTTCAACAGTAAATATGATAATTTAGTAGTTAATTTACGAGGATATAATGCTAATTTTACTGGTAAGACTTTAACTATAGGTACTAGTGGTGCTTATATATTTAATCAGGTTGTTAATCATCATGCTAAAAGTACTAATTCTAATATAACTAACTTATGTTTAAGTTTAGGTGATGCCAAAATAGCTTATACTACTATAGGACATATTTTTAAAGGTAATACTAAGTCTAAATGTCAACAATTAGCTAAGGGTATTATTATAAGTGAGAAATCGGAAATTAAAGCTGAACCTATTTTATTGATAGATGAAAATGATGTTTTTGCTTATCACGGGTCAGCTATAGGTAAGATGAGTGATGATGAACTATTTTATTTAATGAGCAGAGGTTTATCTAAGGATGATGCCTTAAAATTAATGGTTCAAGCTATTATTAATCCTTTTGTTGAGGAATTACCTGAAGAATTAAAAGAAGAAACAAATAAAAAAATAGAAAAGAGAATTAAATTATGATTAAGGTAGAAGATATAAGAAAACATTTTAAAGTATATGAACAAGATCCAGGATTATGCTATGTAGATAGTGCGGCCTCAGCTTTAAAATTAGATAGTGTAGTTGATTCTCTTACTGAATATATGTCTAATAATGGGACTAATGTTCATAGAGGAGTATATCGTTTGTCTTTTGAAGCAAGTAATGCTTATGAAGAAACAAGGAAAACAGTAGCGAGATTTATAAATGCTAGAGAAGATGAAATTGTATTTACTAGAGGAGCTTCAGATAGTTTAAATATCTTAGCTCAAAGTTATGGTCTTAATTTCTTAACTGAAGAAGATGAGATTATAACTTCAGAGTTAGAACATCACTCTAGTCAAATGCCTTGGTTAAATGTATCTTTAAAGACTAAGGCTAAATTAAAATATATTCCTTTAAAAAATAATAGAATAACAGTTGAAGGTTTTAAAGAAGTATTAACGCCTAAAACTAAAGTAGTAGCTATAACTCATGTATCTAATGTTATGGGTTATATTACTCCTATAAAGGAAATAATTGATTTGGCTCATGAAGTAGGGGCTATTGTAATAGTTGATGGAGCTCAAAGTGTTCCACATTTAAAAGTAGATGTTAAAGAACTAGATTGTGATTTTTTGGCTTTTTCAGGCCATAAATTAATGGGTCCTACTGGTGTAGGTGTCTTATATGGTAAGAGAAAATTATTAGCTAAAATGCCTCCTGTTGATTTTGGTGGTGAAATGGCTGAAGAAGTACAACTTGATAGAATGTCATTTAAAGATGCACCTTATAAATTTGAAACAGGTACACCAATGATAGCTGAAGTAATAGCTTTAAAGAAAGCTATTGATTTTATTGAGTCTGTAGGTATGGATAATATTTTAGCTCATGAAGTATATTTAAAAGATTTAGCTATTAGAGAATTAAAGAAGATTAAAAATTTAGAAATATATAACGAAGATACTGATACAGGTATTATTTGTTTTAATGTTAAAAATTGTCATCCACATGATGCGGCTTCTGTATATGATAAAAATGATGTATGTTTAAGAGCAGGTCATCATTGTGCTCAACTTATTATGCATCGTCTTGGGGTTGTCGGAACTTTAAGAGCTTCTTTTTATATATATAATAATGAAGAAGACGTTATGAAATTTGTAGAATCTACAGCTGAAGGTTGTAAGTTCTTTGAGACTTTTATGGGGGTATAACAATGAGATTAGAAGATTTATATAGACAAGTTATAATGGATCATTATAAAAATCCTCGCAATAAAGGTCTAGTTAATAGTGATGATTATGTTCAAATTCATCTTCACAATCCTTCTTGTGGGGATGATATAATAATTGAAATTAAGATAGAAGATGAAACTATTAAAAGTATTAGACATGCCGGTAATGGTTGTTCAATATGTTGTTCATCTGCCTCAGTTATGTCACAAACTCTAGAAGGTAAAAAGATTGATGAGGCTAAAATAATAGTTGAAGATTTCTATGAAATGATTCAAGGTAATCCTTTATCAGAAGAAAAAGAAGAACAACTAGGTGAAGCTTTAGCTTATAAAGGTGTATCACAATTCCCAGCTAGAATTAAATGTGCAACCCTAGCTTGGAAAGCTTGTGAGAAAGCCTTGGAAGATGGTGAAAGTGATGAATGATGATAAAATTCTAACTGAAGATTATAAATACGGGTTTAAAACAGAAGTAGATCCTTATTTAACGTCTCAAAAAGGTTTATCTGAAGATGTTATAAGATTTATCTCTCAAACTAAAGGTGAACCTAAATTTATGTTAGAATATCGTCTTGAATCTTATAAATTATTTAAGAAATTAAGAAATCCATCTTGGGGTCCTGATTTATCAGGTATAGATTTTGATGATTATACCTATTATGTAAAAAGTACTAAAGAAACTGCTAATAATTGGGAACAAGTACCTGATAAAATAAAAGATACTTTTGAAAAATTAGGTATACCTGAGGCTGAAGCTAAGTATTTATCTGGTACTTCAACTCAGTTTGAATCTGAAGTGGTATATCATAAAAATTTGAAAGAATTAGATGATTTAGGAGTAATATTTTGTGATACTGATACAGCTTTAAGAGAACATCCTGAATTGTTTAAGAAATATTTTGGAACCATAGTTCCTAAATCAGATAATAAATACGCAGCTTTAAATAGTGCAGTTTGGTCTGGTGGTTCATTTATTTACGTACCTAAAGGTGTAAAGGTAGAGAAACCAGTTCAATCATATTTTAGAATAAATAGTGAACGTGTAGGTCAGTTTGAAAGAACTTTAATAATAGTTGATGATGACGCTGATATTCATTATGTTGAAGGTTGTACAGCACCTATTTATTCAAAAGACAGCTTACATGCGGCAGTAGTAGAAATCTATGTGGGTAAGAACGCAAGATGTCGCTATTCAACTGTTCAAAACTGGTCTAATAATATAATTAATCTAGTAACTAAAAGAGCTAAAGTAATGGATCATGGTTTAATGGAATGGATAGATGGTAATATTGGCTCAGGTCTAAATATGAAATATCCTTCATGTATCTTAGAAGGTGATTACGCAAAAGGTACTACTATAAGTATAGCCTTTGCCTCTAAAGGTCAAATTCAAGATGCTGGTAGTAAGATGATTCATTTAGGTAAAAATACTACATCAAATGTTATCTCTAAATCGTTATGTAGAGGTGGCGGTATAGTTAATTATCGTGGTTTAGTATCATGTGGACCTAAAGCTTTAAATGCTAAAAGTCATATTGAATGTGATACTTTAATCTTAGATAATATATCTAAGAGTGATACTATCCCTACAAATATAGTTAAAAATAGTGATAGCTATATTGAACATGAGGCTACTGTATCTAAGGTAAATGAAGATCAACTATTTTATTTAATGAGTCGTGGCCTAACTGAAGATGAAGCTACTGAAATGATAATTATGGGCTTTATTGAGCCATTTTCTAAAGAATTACCTATGGAATACGCAGTAGAATTAAATCGTTTAATTAAATTAGAAATGAAAGATAGTATTGGTTAGAATATGAAATTGATATACGAAACACATTATAGAATGCGTACTAATGATTTTACTTGTTATGATACTTTAAGTCCTACTTCAATTCTTGATTCATTTCAAGATATTGCAGGTATTCATGCTCATCAGTTAAACATGGGTTTTGATGAAATGCTTAAAAGAGGATATTACTGGGTTGTATCAAGAGAAAAAGTTAGTATACTTGGCCCTGTTAAGCCAAACGAAGTAGTAAAAGTTATAACTTGGCCTGAATGCAAAAAGGGAGTAAGTTTCATTAGAAATTATAAAATGTTAAATGAGAGAGATGAAGAGGTTGCCGTTGGTTCATCTTTATGGGTAGTAATTAATGCAGAAACTAGAAAATTAGATAGAGCTAGAGATATTAATTACGAAGGTGAATTAATAGATGAAATTGTCTATACTAGTCTAGATAAATTAGATAATAAAGAAATAGATAGTGAAGAATATATATATACTGTTAAATTTACTGACCTAGATCATAATAGACATATGAATAATTCTAAATATATGGATATATTTTTAGATATATTAGATTTAAAACAAACAGAAACTATTAAAGAATTTCAATTAGATTTTATTCATGAAGCTAAAGAAAAAGATGAACTTATTATTAAATACACTAAAGAAGATAATAAATACTATTTAGCTGGATATATTAATGATATTTTAGCTATAAGAGCTTTAATAGAAGTTGAATAATTAAAAACCCCGTATTGACATATAAAGTCAGTATGGGGTTTTGTTTATTTAGTTTGCCCTGTTTTATAAAACTTGTTAATTTTTCATTTGTTTGTTTCATTAGTCCATTTTTGCTGACTTGAGTACCATTGTCCAGTAAAACTTTTATTTTCTATAATCGATATAAATGGTTTTTCTAAAAATGCCTTTATGGTATTTATTACGTTGCTATAATCGTCACCTTTAGTATTAATTTTTCGAATAAAGGCTTTCCACTTTTTCTGCATATTTAAATCATTTGCAAAGTTGATAATATGTTCAAACTGTTCAATTGTAAAAATGTGCTCACGATTTTCAAATGTTCTTTTTAAGGCTTCAGTGAGAACTTGACCATCAAAATCAAATTTGTTGGCTAGATAGTAGATATCGTAGTAATCTTTCATTCTGCTTGAAAATTCCATTAAATCAAGTATTGCATCTATTTTTTCAGCGATAGTTGTTTCTATCGAATATGTATTTATTACTGGAGCAGTGAAGTCGTCTAGTTCTGTTGGGATTTTTCGTTTTTCTTGTTTTGGGACTATAACATCGCCTACACCGAAGTCTATACTAAATGGGGTTCGTGTGTTTTAATATGAGCTACAATAGAAGCCCCAATGCCAGCATATTTTTTAGTGATTGCAATAGGTAAATATTTGTAATTTCAAAGCTAATAAAATCATTTCCTGTTGGAGTTGATATTATA
>CAZJPL010000049.1:0-9201 GCA_964547945.1 uncultured Anaeroplasmataceae bacterium | reverse complement strand
TGCTGCTAAAGGTATGTGGTTATTCTATGAACATCCTGAAGTTAACTTTAATGATTTAAAACAAAAATTTATGGATATTAGAAAGAGAGCTTTCCAATATCCTGAATTAGGACATAAAGCAAAATTAGTATGTATACCTACAACTGCAGGTACTGGTAGTGAGGTAACTCCATTTGCGGTTATTACAGATAAGGTTAATCATATCAAATATCCTTTAACTGATTATAGTTTAACTCCAACTGTAGCTATCTTAGACCCAGTATTAACTTATAGCTTACCTAAATCAGTTACAGCCGATACAGGTATGGACGTATTAACACATGCCACTGAAGCTTTTGTATCTACTATGGCAAATGACTTCACTGATGGTTTATGTCGTCAAGCTATTAAAATGGTATTTACATACTTAGAAAGATGTTATAATGATGGAGCTAATGATCATGAAGCAAGAGAAAAAATGGTAAATGCTTCTTGTATAGCTGGTATGGCTTTTGCTAATGCTTTCCTAGGAATGAACCATTCTATGGCTCATAAGGTTGGTGGAGAATTCCATGTACCTCATGGTAGAGCTAATGCTATTTTATTACCATATACTATTAGATATAATGGTATCTTACCAGAAAAATTATCAACATGGCCTAAATATAATAAATATGTAGCTGGTGAACGTTATAGAGAATTAGCTGAAATGTTAGGCTTACCTGCTTCAACTATAGAAGAAGGTGTAAACTCATACGCTAAAGCTTGTGGCGAATTAGGTAAGAGACTTGGTATTAAGATGAACTTCAAATCTCAAGGTGTAGATGAAAAAGAATGGCTAGCTAATGTAGAAAAAATGGCTTATTTAGCTTATGAAGATCAATGTAGCCCTGTTAACCCTAGAGTACCTATGGTTAAAGATATGGAAGAAATCTTAAAACAAGCTTATTATAATGAAGAATTTTTAGATAAAGAATAATAAAAAAATAAAGCACTTCAAGTTAATACCAAGAAGTGCTTTTATTTCAAATTTTTTTCTTCATAATTTTCGACATCTCTAGCCCAAGAATTAATTCTAAATATTAAAGCTAAATTAATCGCAAAAGTAATTGCTAATACTACCATTTTTCTTCCTCCTTTCTTAGTGAGAGCTCTTATTTTACTCTTATCAAATTTCAATTTCAAGAAAAAAATAATTATGATTACGTTTTCATAATTAATAATTATTTTAAATAATAACTTTTAAGTATTGTTAATTTAGAAAAATAAGAATTATAATTATTATAGGAGTTGATAATATGAAACAAACAGCAGGTAGAAATAATTTAGGAGATTTAGCACCTAAATTTGCTGAATTAAACGATGACATTTTATTTGGTGAGGTTTGGTCTAGAGTAGATAAACTATCTTTAAGAGAAAGATGCATTGTAACTGTTACTTGTTTAGTAGCTAAAGGCATATTTACAGATGCTTTAAAATCTCATTTAGAAAATGCTAAAGCTCATGGTATTACAAAAGAGGAAATGATAGAAATAATTACTCATATTGCATTTTATGCAGGTTGGCCTAATGCTTGGGCAGTATTTCCTATGGTAAGAGAAGTATATAAGGATGATAAGGTAAGTGTAGAACCTATGTTTGGTTTAGGTAAGCCTAATGTTGAATACATTCCTTATTTTATAGGGCAATCTTATTTAAATCTTATAAATACTGAAGGTGTATTTATGTCAAATGTTACATTTGAACCAGGATGCCGTAATTGTTGGCATATTCATGAGGCGACTAAAGGCGGTGGTCAAATTCTATTATGTACAGATGGAGAAGGTTGGTATCAAGAAGATGGTAAAAAACCAAGAAAACTTCATCCGGGAGATGTAGTTTATATACCGAGTGGAGTTAAACATTGGCATGGGGCAACTAAGGATTCTTGGTTTAGTCATATTGCTGTAGATGTTCCTGGAGAAAATAAAAGTAATACTTGGTTAGAACATGTAGTTGATGAAGAATATTATAAATTATAAGGTTGGTGTTTAACATCAATCTTTTTTAATTTCAATATATTGAAAAAAATATACTCATAATTTAAAATTAGAAACAGATTTAATAAGATTTTGAGAAAAGGAGTTAAAGATTATGAGTATAATTAATACTATTTATAAAAAATATTTAGATGTTAAATATACATTTACTGTAAAAACTAACTTAACTCCATATATTAAAGCTAAAGAACAAGCTTTAACTTCTTTATCAGCTATAAGTGAAGAAGTACCTACTAATGTTAAAATAATCTTAGATAACATTAAAACTAATAAATTAGAAAAATTTTTTCCTATATGTAGAGAAATAGAAGATATAACTAATAGGATAAAAGAACATAATAAAGTAGTTATAAAATTAGAAAATTATTTTGTTAATTTTAATTATAATAAATATATACTTGATCCTAGTATGCTGACATCTAGCATTATAGCTGATTTTAATAAAATTCTTAGATTGTTAAATAATTATAGAACCTTACCTAATAAATATATCAATTATAAAAAAGAAATAAGTGATTTAGCTAATAATGAAGATGTTATAAAAAAACAATTCTCTTATTTAGCATTATATGAGAAAGTATTTAAATTAAAGAATCAATATATTGATTATTATGAGAAGACTAAATTACTTGATAAACTTACTCCTTTAATAAGCTTATTAAATAATTCTAATAAGACATATTATGATTTTTCTAAGATAAATAATATAGATAATATTATTAAGAAGCATAACGAAGAATATATTAAGAATAATTTAGATATAGATTTATTTGATGATATTTTAGGCAAATCATTAGATAGAGAACAAAGAAGAGCCATCTTAGAAGATGAGATAAATGAACTAGTTATAGCAGGTGCTGGTTCTGGTAAAACTTTAACTATATGTGGTAAGGTTAAATATTTACTAGAGAATAAAAATGTTAGTCCTAGTGATATTTTATTACTGTCATATTCTAAAAAATCAGCCGAAGACTTAGAGGAAAAAATAGCTCAAATAAACGAAAATATTAAGGTTGGGACTTTTCATAAACTTGGCCTAGATATTTTAAAATTATCTAACGATAGAAATTATGTAGTAGAAGATCAGTTTGATTATATTATTGAGAATTATTTTAAGTTTGAATTAGTTCATAGACCTGAATATATGAAAAAAATATTAATGTTTATATCTTTATATTTAAAGAATAATAAGAATAATGTTAAATATAAAGATACTGGTGAATTATATTCTAGTTTAAAGAATGAAGATTATAGTACTTTAAAAGATTTAGTAAATAGTAGTAGAAAATTAACTATTAAAAAGGAATTAGTTAAAAGTTATGAAGAACTAGTAATAGCTAATTATTATTTTATTAATGGTATTAATTATACTTATGAAAAAACATATGAAATAAATACTGAAACTAAACTACATAGACAATATACTCCTGATTTTTATTTAGATGATTATAATATATATCATGAGCATTACGGAGTTAATAGAAATGGTGAATGTCTTCAATATAAAGATGATGAGGCAAGAGAATATATAAAGAGTATGAATTGGAAGAAAAACTTACACGAAGAAAATAAGACTACTTGTATAGAATCTTATTCTTATGAATTTCAAGAAGGCATATTCTTTAATAAATTAGAAGAAAAGTTAAAAGAATATAATGTTAAGAAAAAACCATTAAATAATACTGAAATATCTAACGCAATTAATTCTATTTATAATACTCAAAATTTTAAATCTTTTATTAATTTAGTTAAGTCATTTATAAATTTATATAAAGCTAGATATGATACAGAATTAGAATTTTCAAATTTTAGAAAGAAATGTAATACTAATAGTTATCAAGATACAAGAACTAGATTATTTTTAGAGATAGCTGAAAATATTTATTTATATTATAAAGATTATGTAAGAAAAGAAGATAGAATAGATTTTGATGATATGATATTTTTAGCCACTAAAGAGATAAACAAAGTAAATGATTTTAATTATAAATATATTATAGTAGATGAATTTCAAGATATATCATATAGTAGAATGAAATTCCTACAAGCCTTATTGAATAAAGGTAAAGCTAAATTATTTGGGGTTGGGGATGATTTTCAGGCTATATATCGTTTTGCAGGATGTGATTTAAATATTTTTTTGAATTTTAAAAAGTATTTTTCACATGCTAAATATAATTACATAACAACCACTCATAGAAATTCTAGAGAACTTCAAAAGATAGCTTGTGATTTTATTTGTAAGAATGATGAACAGTTTAAGAAAGCTATCTTATCTAATAAGAGTTTAATTAATCCTATTAAATTATGTTATTATGAAAATGATAAGATAAAAGCTTTTAAAGAAGTAGTTAATAAGATAGCTAAAGAAAATAATAAAGCTAATATATTAGTATTAGTTAGAAACAATTTTGATATAAATAGTATATTAGATGATAGAAATGTTACTATGAGCAATAAAAAAATTAAGGTTAAAGATTATCCTGATTTAAATATTAAGTATAGTACAGTTCATAGTGCTAAAGGTTTAGAAGAAGACTATGTAATTTTAATAAATGCTGAAAATGGCGTTACTGGTTTTCCTAATAAAATAGAAGATGATGTAATTTTAGATTTAGTTCTTGGAAAAGATAGCACTTATTTATATGCTGAAGAAAGAAGATTATGGTATGTAGCTTTAACTAGAACTAGGTCATATTTATATATTTTAGTTAATCAAGATAAACCTTCTATATTTATAGATGAAATAAAGAATTATTGTGAGAGAATATTATTAGATAGTAATACAAATACAACTAGAGAAAAATTAAGATTATGTCCTAAGTGCAAATCTGGACATTTAGTTCGTCGTGATAATTTTTATGGCTGTTCAAATTATCCATATTGCAAATATTCAGTGAATATTAAGGCAGTAGAAGAAAATAAAAAATGTCCTTATTGTGGAGATTATTTAGTATTAAGAAAAGGCAAATATGGAACCTTTTATGGTTGTAATAGCTATCCTAAATGTAATTATACTAAAAACATAAGTAATAATAGAGATAAATATTTTGACTTTTAAGAGCTACCATAATGATTACTTTTTAAATGTTTATAATGTTTGTTGGTATTCTATAGTATAGAATAAAGTATAGGATAAAGTATAGAATAAAAGACGTTTTGGAGGCTAAATATGAATTTAGGATTAGAAACTGAAAAAGTAGAATTCAAAAAAAGTACTAGTGAACTTTCAGATGGAATAATATCATTATCTGCCATGCTAAATAAACACGGAGAAGGCACACTTTATTTTGGGGTAAGAAATAATGGAGATGTTATTGGTCAAAGCGATATAAATGAGAATACATTAAGAGATGTGTCAAGAGAGATTGCAGAGGGAATTAGGCCACAAATAATTCCTAGTATCGCATTAGAATTAATTGAAGATAAAAAAATTATTAAGGTGTATGCTAAAGGAAATAATATTCCTTATTCAGCTTTTGGTAAATATTATAGTAGATCATTTGATGAAGATAAACAGCTTAGCCCTGAATCACTTAAAGCTTTAATAAATAAAGAAGGGGAACCTGATTTTATTATTAACAAACTGGCATATAAACAAGATTTAACATTTAAAATGTTGCGTAGTTTATATGTGATAAATGGACTTAGTATTAATGAAGAAAAGTTTGAAGAAAATTTAGGTTTGAAAACTAGTGATGGAAAGTATAATTATATGGCTGAATTGTTAGCTGATTCGAATGATATATCTATTAAAGTAGTAACTTTTGATGGCACTAATAAATCTATTATAAAGAAAAGAACAGAATATGGCGGAAAATGTTTATTTTTCGCGATAAATAATGTTTTAAATTATTTAGAAAGTATAAATGAAACTAAAGTAAGAGTCGGTGGCATTCAAAGAGTAGAAGAAAAATATTTTGATTTTAGTTCTATTAAAGAAGCTTGGCTTAATGCTTGTGTTCATACAAAATGGTCTGAAGAGATACCACCAGCTGTCTATATTTATGATGATAGAATAGAAATTGTATCTAATGGTGGATTACCTTCAGCTTTAACAAAGGAAGATTTTTTTGCTGGTATATCTAAACCTGTAAATAAAAAGTTATTAAAAATCTTTAGTGATTTAGATTATATTGATCAAACAGGTCATAGAATACCTTTAATAGTTAGTAAGTATGGTGAGGAAGCTTTTTATATAACTGAACATACAATAATTGTTACTATACCATTAAATAAGATGCCATTAGATTCTATAAATAAAACTAAAAAGAAAAGTGATTTAACGGAAACAGAAAATAAAATATTATCTTTAATTAGAGATAATAATGAAATAAGAACTATAGATATGATAAATATGACTAACTATAGTGAGGCTTATATAAATAAGGTTTTACGTTCGTTAAAAGATAAAAAATACATTGAACGTTTAGGTTCTAATAAAAGTGGCTCTTGGATAATATTAAAATAATCTATAATATGAGAAAATGATTAAATATTTAAAAAAAGATGTGAATTATTCACACCTCTATATTCTTATTAAAATAGTCTAAAAATATTTTTGCTGGTTTTGATAACATGTAATGTTTCTTCCAGGCTAGATGCAAAGTAGAAGTAAGAGTTGGTGATATTTCTTTGCATACTAAATTAGTGTCAGCTATATTTAATAATTCTGAAAAAGATATAGCATAACCTACTTTTTCTTTGACTAGAAGAGAAGCATTAAATAATAGGTTATAGGTACTTACTATATTTAATTCAGAGATATGTTTTTGTAACCAGTTAGTTATAAAGTTATTTTCTTTAGAATGTCTAGATATTATTAATGGTTTATCCCACAAGTCTTCAGGTTTTATAATATCTTTATTAGCTAAAGGCATATCTTTATGCATTATTACTCCCCATTTATCTTTTCTTGGTAGGGGAAGATGATTATATTTATCTAGATTAAAAGGTTCTACTAAGATAGCAAAGTCTACTAGACCACTTTCTAGTTTATATGATATTTCTTCAGAATCACCCGAATAGAAGTTAAAGTGAATATTAGGATATTTAGATATAACTTGTTTAATTGTTTTACATACTATATCTAAACTAATAGATTCACCAGCTCCTATACTTATTTGACCACTTATTTCTTTATCATCTAAAACTCTAAGTTCTAATTCAGTTTGTTCGGTTAAAGCTAATATTTCCTCAGCTCTTTTCTTTAGAAGAAGACCAGTTTCAGTTAATAACATCTTTTTATTTTCTCTAATAAAGAGAGGTTTACCTATTTCATCTTCTAACATTTGTAACTGTCTAGATAGATTAGGTTGAGTAGTATTTAAATAGTTTGCTGCTTTAGATATATTTTGTTCTCTAGCTATAGCTAAGAAATATTTAAGTAGTCTAATTTCCATGTTATCACCTTCATTCTACTTTAAATTTATCATAAAAACATTTTAAGATGCCCTTATAATTTTTATGCCATGGTTTGTTTTTGCCATAATAATGAATTATTAGGGTGTTTTCTTTTATCCAGTTTAAATCTATTTTTTCTATATGATAGAAGTTATAAAATTTAAGGCCTCTATCTGATAAATTATATATTTCATTAGGCACTAGTATAGTTTTATCGCCATATAGTGCACTTACAATATCTTGGTCTGGTAAGGTAAAAAATTTATGTTTCTTGGTTATATAATCATAAATTTCTTCTTCGTTAGTATTATTTCTTAAATAATCTAAATTCATTAATAGAACACCTGTATTTATATAAGGTGAACCTTTAAGAGCGTTATTTTTGATTTCATTAAATTTTCTTAATGGTTCTTTTATAGTAGTAGAACCTATGAGAGCAATATTTGTCATATCCATGTTATAAAATTGTTTCAAAGAACCATTTATAATAATATCAGAATCTAAGTATAAGATTCTATCTATATTACTAGGTAATACTTTAAAAGCAAATAATCTATAATAAACTGTTTTAGGATATCTTTTAGATGTGGGAGCTAAAAACAATAAATTATCGTCAAAATCTATTATTTCAATATTGATTTTATTTACAATATCATAATATTTTGTTAAAATTTCTTTAGTCACATCTTTGCTTATAATATAGAGATTAATTATTGTTTTATTAAAATATAACAATGATTTTAACATACTCATTAAATATGGTATGTAGTGCGTATTAATAGTAACTAAAATATTCATTATTTCACCTTTTGCTTGTTTTATATTATAAACTTTTTTTAAATGATTTTCAAAAAGAATACGAGGTATGCTTATGGAAAGATTAGATAAGTTTTTAGCTCATATGGGATATGGGACTAGAAAAGAAGTTAAAAAGATAATTAAAGATGGTTTAGTTAAGATTAATAATGAAATAGTATATGATAGTGACTTTAAGGTAAAAGAAGATGATTTAATAGAAGTAGATAATAATATTGTTGAATATAAAACATCTTTTTATTACTTACTTAATAAGCCTAGTAATTATATATCTAGTACTATAGATGAAGCTTATCCTTCTGTTTTAAACTTAGTACCAAATAAAGCTAATTTATTTCCTGTAGGTAGACTTGATATAGATACTGAGGGTTTCTTATTAATAACTAATGATGGTGTGTTAGCTCATAGATTATTGAGTCCTAAATTAGGTATTGAAAAAGAATATTATTTTAAATATGAGGGTGTACTAGCTAAAGATTCGATTAAGAGATGTCTAGATGGTATCAAGATAGATGATTATATAACTAAGCCTGCTAAACTTAATATAATAAATAATAGTGAAGGGACTATTATAGTTACTGAAGGTAAGTTCCATGAGGTAAAAAAGATAATTTTAAGTCTTGGAGGTAAGGTGACTTATCTAAAGAGGATTAAGTTTGCAGGAATGGATTTAGGTAATCTTGAAATTGGGGATTATAGAGAGTTAAGTGAAGAAGAAATTATGAAACTTAAAAAAATTTAAAAAAGTAAAATTTGTGCTTTACAATCATTTGTCAAAGTGCTAAAATAAGCAAGGTTTTCCGGTGAGCGATTAAGCGAATAGTCAATAACGAAAATATTTAAAAAAAGTTGTTGACACGCATAACTCATTGTGATAAACTGATTGAGCGCTTAAAATTAAGCGAGAAATAATCTTTGAAAACTATATATGACAAAAGCGTGTTGAAATTAGACAAACAATTTC
>CAZJPL010000048.1:0-9595 GCA_964547945.1 uncultured Anaeroplasmataceae bacterium | reverse complement strand
TTTGCTAAAGGTGGTTCATCAATAGTTCCGGTTTTTTCATATTCTTCTGGTATAATATTATCATTTTGAACTGCATCTAAATAACTTAATACTATAATTAATTTTCCATAAACACTATTTTTAGTATTTAAATATGGATAAATTTCTACATTCTCAAAGAAATCTTGCATAAAAGCTATATCCACTTCTTCATGTGGATATGCACTTAAACCATTTGAACAACTACCTAATGTAAAAGCTAATAATAGACTACTCATTAATATAATTAGTTTTTTCAATTTAATCACCTATAGCAATTATACCCCCCCCGGTTTGCTGTCAACTGAAAAGTAAAATATAAATTAATTTTGTATATTTTTAAAATAAAAAGCTATAAAATAAAACAAATTTATTCTATAGCTTATGATTATTCGTTAAATAATTTCTTCTTTACCTTTAATAAAACATCTCTTAATTCTTCATTTAAATAATTATCAAATACAGCTTTGCTAATTTCATAACCATTATCATAATATGCACTAGCTATTGCGCAAGATATAGCGCATAAAGTATCTGTATCGCCACCTATAGATACTGAGGTTCTTATGCAATCTTCAAAATCTTTGCTTATTAAAAAACAGTATATAGCTTGTGGAACAGTATCTTGGCATATCTCATTAAAATAGTAATTTTCAACTAAATCATTATAGTCAAAATCTAAGTCATAATATTTAGAAACATAGTTTTTAATGAATTCTTTTGATTTACCTATTCTAGCGTAATAGACACACATCGCTGTTACTTCAGCACCCTTTATACCTTCAGGATGATTATGAGTTACTTCAGTTACCTTTTTACTTAATTCTTTGACTTCTTCTTCACTATTTGCAAACCAACCTACAAAAGAGACTCTCATAGCTGAACCATTCCCAAAACTATTATAAGGTTTGGGGTTATTTGTATATATCCATTCATTAAAACGTAGTCCATAACTAGATGGATATTTTCTACAATAATATTGGAAGGTTTTAATAACATCTTTATTATTTAATAAAATATCAGCTACAGCTATAGTTAAAATACTATCATCAGTAAATTCACATTTAGAACTTAATAATTCAAAATCTTTGCTTCTATAGTTATTAAATTCAAATCTAGAACCTACAACATCACCTACTATAGCACCTAGACAATTTTCAAATCGTTTCATTTTTTGACCTACTTTCTCTTGCAATAATTATAATTTTTTTAGTTGACTACGTCAAGCTTTTAGGTTAATTATAAACTAAGAAAAAACGAGGTTATGCCTCGCTTTAATTAAATATTATTAGTCTAAATCAATAAATACATCAAAATAATGTTGAACAACGCCATTAAAGTATTCATCAATAAAACTAGCTGATTTATCGCTTGTTATACAAGATACTAAATCTTTAACCCATTGTTCATCTTTATCTTCTGATCTAATAGCTAATATATTAGCATTTTCTATATTAGTTTCTTCTGGTTCTTCACATATTAATAAATCTGAAGTTAACCCAGCAGCTAAAGCATAAGTTGCGTTTACTATACCCATATAAACATCATCAGTATCTAATGAAGCTGCGATTGTTGCTGTGCTAGTAGCTGTAATTGTTAGATTATATGGATTGCTTGTTAAACATGTATCTAAACTTATATCAGTGATATTTTCATAATATTTATCTTCATCAAATGTAATTAATCCTTCATTTTGTAAGATATTTAAACATCTTAAACCATTAGATGAGTCATTAGCTATAGTAATGATAGGACTTACACCTGTATCTATATATATTGTTTTTAAATCATCAATTGAAGAAATTTTTGTTGAATAACCACCATATGTACAAGTATAAACTGTAGTAGCTGCCATTAAATCAGTACCATTTGCTTCATTGAATGTTTGTAAATATGGATCATGTTGGAATAAATTACAATCTATAGAGCCATTTGCTAAACCAACATTACCAGTTTCAAAGCTTGTTAATTCTACGATTTCTAGAGTATATCCTAAAGCTTCAAAATCCTCTTTAATATTTTCAATTACTGGTTCCCCTGGTGTTGACATTGTTCCAATATATATTACATTTTCACTTGTTGAACAAGAACCTAAACTAACTACTCCTAAAACTCCTAATGCACATGTTGCTAATTTAATTAATTTCATTTTTAATTTCCTCCAGTTATTTTACTAATTTATAAATCAAATTCCCTATTGCTTGAATACATAATACTAATATTACTATCGTTATTACACCAAATATCATCATGTTAGTATTATAAGTTACATATCCTTGATCATAAGCAAAAGCTCCTAAACCACCAGCTCCAACGACATTTCCCATTGCGCTATATCCTACTAAAGTAACTATACCTATAGTTATACCTGAAACAACTGAAGGTAAAGCTTCTCTTATTACTACTCTAGTAATAATTTGCCAAGTAGATAAGCCTAGTGAAGTGGCTGCCTCAACTATATCTTTATTTACTTCTATTAAGGATGATTCTATTAATTTACCAAAGAAAGGTATAGCTGCTACTGTAAGAGGTACTACAAATGCACCTGTTCCTAAGAAAGTGGATCTTCCTATTATTATTTTCATTACTATACATGTAAAAGGTATTAATAAGAAAATTAATATGTAAAATGGAAAACTTCTTAGTATTCCCACTATTACATCTAATATTTTATAAGTTATTCTTAAACCTTTTAACTTACTTTTACGGCATAAATATAAGATAGTTCCTAATATTAGACCACCTATTAATGCAATTAAGGCTGTTAAGAGTACCATATGTAAGGTATCTGATAGGTATTTCCACAAATAATCAGTTAAATACTTTTTTAAATCTTCTAACATCTTGCTCTACCTCACTTTCTAATACTTCATATTTAACATCTTCCTTATCGATGTAATCTTTTATTTTATTAAAATCTTCATCTTTAGTATTAATTACTAAGCTACCTAATACATCATCACCAAATTGTTCTAATTTACCCCAAACAATACTAAAATCAACATTTAATTCTCTAGCCATTCTAGTAATTAAAGAGTCTGATGTATAAGTTTTAGGGAAGAATAATCTAATAGATTTACCTGTTTTAGGTAGGATAGGTTTATCATCTGCCAAAGTCTTTAAAGCTGATGAAGATGATAAGAATAAATCTTCTGTTTTACCAACTTCAAGTATCTCTCCATCTTTTATAATAGCTATTCTTTCACATATTTCTTTAACTACTTCCATTTGATGAGTAACTAGTACAATTGTAATACCTAAAGTTTTATTTATTTTTCTTAATAAAGAAAGTATTTGTTTAGTAGTATTAGGATCTAGAGCACTAGTAGCTTCATCACATAATAGGATTTCTGGTTCTAAAGCTAAAGCTCTCGCAATAGCTACTCTTTGAGCTTCTCCACCTGATAGAGTACTTGGTTTATTTTTAAGTTTATCAGTAATACCTACTATTTCAGCTAATTCTTTGACCCTTTTATCAATTTTCACTCTTTTTTCTTTTATTTTTTTAAAAGGAAGAGATAAAGTAGTACATATTCTTTTAAATGTTCCATTATTTTCTTTTATTTCTATTTCTTCATTTTCATTAGTAAGGCATTTCTTTTCATGCTTACATTTAAGCGGTAAGGCTATATTATAATAAACATTTTTAGTTTGAAGTAAGGCAAAATGTTGGAAGATCATAGCTACTTTTTTTCTATACATTCGTAAACTTTTTCCTTGTAGATCATTTACACATTCATCATTTACATAGATTTTTCCACCATCTACTTCTTCAAGTTTATTAATTGTTCTAAGTAGAGTAGATTTACCAGCTCCACTAGGACCAACTATCCCAAATATTTCGCCATCTTCTATCTCTAAATTAATATTATTTAAAGCAGTTAATTCATTATATTTCTTAAATACATCAACAAACTTTATCATTTGATCCTCCTTAAAAATCAAAAAAAGCCTCGCCTTTAAAAAAGGACGAGACTATAAAAATCCGTGATACCAACCTTGTTCATCAATATAAAAAATATTGACCTATTTTTCAAGTACTAACATACTCTATCGCTATATCAGGCGAATCCCGAACTAACCTACATATTGGCTAATTAACTCCAAGACCATGTTCATATGTTCTTCATTATCTAGTTCCACCATACCTAGACTCTCTAAAAACTACTAGACATACTACTCTTCTCTTCTTCGTTACGCAAATAATTATAGCAATTTTAATTTTATTTGCAAGCATAAATTTAAATTTATTGTTTATTTTTTATTTTTTTGTATAATTTTACTGAAAGGAATGAATGACATGGATGATTTCATTTATAAAGTAAGAACCTATCTCCATCAAAATCCGGAATTAGGTTATAATACACATAATACAGCTAAATTTATAAATAATACTTTAATAGAATTAGGATATAAACCTATATTAACAATGAATGATACAGCAGTTATTGTTTATCTAGATTTAGGTAAAGATAAAACTATAGCTTTAAGATCAGATATGGATGCCTTAGAAATTAAGGAAGAAACAGGTGCTGATTTTAAGAGTTTAAATAATTACATGCATGCTTGTGGTCATGATATACATATGTCTATATTGCTTTATACAGCTAAATTAATTAAAGAAAATATAGATAAAATAAATTATAATGTAATCTTATTCTTCCAACCTGCTGAAGAAGGTCCATTACCTGGTGGAGCTTATTATTTAAAAGAACATGAAATATTAAAGAAAGCTGACTACTTCTATGCTTATCATGTATCACCAAGCCTTGAAGTTGGTAAAATAGGTATTAAGAGAGGTGAAGCATGTGCCGCCCCAGATTTATGGGAATTAGAACTAACGGGTGTTGGTTGTCATGCATCTAGACCTGAAAATGGTAAAAATCCTATTTTAGCAGGCAGTGAAATAGCTTTAGAATTAGAAAAGTTCTTTCAAAGTTATAAAAAGGAAGAAAAAGTAGTTATTTCTACTACTTACTTTAATTCTGGTGTAGCTATGAATATTATTAAAGATAAAGCTTATTTAAAAGGTACAGCTAGAAGCTTTAATGATAAAGCGAGAAAATATTTACATCAACAAATGGATAAGATAATAAGTAATATTTGTGATAAGTACGGGATTTCTTACAAGTTTGATTTCCATTATGCTTACCCACCTTTATATAATGAACCAGCTTTAGTAGATCATATGTTTGATATAGCTAAAGATGTAGTAGGTATGGAGAATACTATTGAATTAGAAGAATCTGAACTTGTAGGTGAAGATTTTGCTTACTATAGAGAAATAGCTCCTATTTGTTTAGCCTGGATAGGCTCAAAAGATAAAAATGCAGCATATTATGATCTTCATAATTCTCATTTCTTACCTTCTTTTTCTACTATAGAAATAGGAAGTAAGATATTTATTAATTTATTAACTAAATAGTAAAAAGACAGTTGGCAAACCCAACTGTTTTATTTTACCCTAATTGCTTTTTTATCCTTAATCTCATAAATGAAATCACTTTGATTTAGGAATTCTTTATTGTGACTTATAGATACTATAGTATAACTTTTATTAATTAAAGATTTAAAATTATTTTCTATTTTTAAAGTAGTATCTAAATCTAAATTAGATGTAACCTCATCTAATAAAAGTATTTTATTTCCTCTTAAAATACCCATAGCTATGCTTAATCTTTGTCTTTCACCACCACTCATCAATTTGCCTGCTTCACCTATTTCCGTATTTATACCTTTAGGTAAATCATCGACAAACTTTTTTAAACAAGCAAATTCTAAGGCTTCATTTATTTCTTTAATACTTATATCTTCTTTTATTAACTTTAAATTATCTAAGATAGTACCAGGAAATAAATAGATATCTTGACTTATCTTAGTTATATTTTCTCTAATACTAAAAGAATTTATATTTAAGATATCCTTATTATCTATTAATAATTCACTCCTTTTAACCTTATATAGTTTAAGTATTAAATCAAATAAAGTAGATTTACCACTACCAGTTTCTCCAATGATACTAGTCCATTTATTATGAATTATTTCTAGATTTAAATTTTCTAATATTATTTTATCGTCTGTATAAGAAAAATTTAAATTATTAAACTTAATACTATTATAAAACTTAAACTTATCTAAATCTTTATTTTCTTCTTTTTCACCAGTTAAATTTAAATAAGATATAACTTGTTTAAATTTAGCATCTTCCTTTTTCTTATTTACTTTAGTATTTAATATAGTATTTATTTTAGTATAGTAAAGAGCCACATAAGTTATTATTGATACTAAAGAACCTAAACTAAAAGAAAACATATCATTAAAGATAAATAAAGCTCCTAAACCAAAGGTCAAACCAGTAAATAATAAAGTCATGAAACCACTAGACCAAATACCAGTTAAGGTATCTAAGACAGCAACCTTACCCCATATCTTATTAATATTTTGATTAGCTCTTTTTACTTCTTCTAATTTCTTATCTTCAATTCTATTTAATTTAATAAATTCAATTGCCTTAAAGACATCACCTTTAATTTGATTCATTTTAGCATTATTTTCTACAACTATTTCTATTTCTTTGCCTGTACTATTTATTATTTTCTTCATAGGAAATAATACTAAAGGTATATATAATATCTGTATAGCACCTAATATAGGATTAATAACTATGCTTATTAATAATATAGCTAGGCTAATTAAAATATTTATATAGTAATTAGGTAAATCTATCATATAAAAATTTAAATATCCTACAGTTTCTTTAGATACATAAGATAATAATTCTAAAGAATTTTCTCTATCAAAATATGAATATTCTTGATATATTAGATTACTCATTATATCAAGACTTAATTCATTACCTTTGTTTCTAACTATTTTAATCATGATGTAGTTATATAATAAATTTAATCCTACACTAATAAAGGGTAATAATATGAATAAAATAATACCAATAATTAAACCTTGTATATTTTGATTAGGAATATAATCATCTATGATTAAGCCCATAATAAATGGTGAAATAAGGCCGATTAATGCGATAATTATAGATATTATAGATGATGTTATTAGATATTTTCTAAGTTTATATTTTTTAACCATAAGATCTCCCACAATTTAAAAATAAAAAGGCTTAATACAATAAAGTATCAAACCTAATATTATTAATACTTAAAGTTTTCTTTAATGTTTTTAGCTACTTCAGCTAATTCTTCATCACTAGCATAATTATCTTTACCAGTATTCATAAGGAAAGTTCCACCCCATTCAAAACCATCTTTATATTTAGGTACTAGATGGAAATGAAGATGACCTAGGGTATCACCATAAGCTCCGTAATTAATACGATTTGGATTATATGCGGCTTTTATAGCATTGCTACATGCAACAACATCATTCATAAATCCTAATCTATCTTCAGGACTTAAATCAGTAATTTCAGCCACATGATCCTTTTTATAAGCTACACACATTCTTCCTTTATGTGATTGATCTTTAAAGACAATTATAATTGAATATTCAGTTTCAAAAGCTATACGGCCAAAATTTTCGATAGCTTCTCTATTTAAACAATATTGACAATCTTTTAATAACATAATAATACCTTCTTCTATTCATCAGTTTTTAAGATGGCAAGGAAAGCTTCTTGCGGTACTTCTACTGAACCTATAGCCTTCATTTTTCTCTTACCTTCTTTTTGTTTTTCTAATAATTTTTTCTTTCTAGAAATATCTCCACCATAACATTTAGCTAATACATCTTTACGCATAGCTTTAATATCTGATCTAGCTATAACTTTATGATTTACTACAGCTTGAACAGGTACTTCAAATAATTGACGTGGAATTATATCTTTTAATTTTTCTACTAAGATTTTACCTCTTTGATAAGCAAAATCTTTATGAACTATAGTTGATAAGGCATCAACAATTTCTCCATTTAACATAATATCCATTTTAACTAGTTTAGATTCTTGGTAATCAGATATTTCATAATCTAGACTAGCATAACCCTTAGTGTAGCTTTTTAATTTATCAAAGAAATCATATACTATTTCTAGTAATGGTATAGAATAGTGAATTACTACTCTAGTTTCTTCTATATATTGCATATCTAAGAAAGTACCACGTTTTTTTTGGCATAATTCCATTATAGCCCCTACATATTCGCTAGGAGTCATAATAGTTGCCTTAACATAAGGTTCTTCTATTCTTGATATTAAACCAGTATCAGGAAGTTTAGAAGGGTTATCTACTACTACCATTTCTTTATTAGTTAAATATACATGATAAGAAACACTAGGAGCTGTCGCAATCAACTCAATCTTAAATTCTCTAGCTATTCTTTCTTGGACTATATCCATATGTAATAAGCCTAAGAAACCTGTTCTAAAACCAAAACCTAAAGCTTGAGATGTTTCAGGTTCATAAATCAAAGATGAATCTGATAATTTAAGTTTTTCTAAAGCTTCTTTTAGGTCTTCATATTGTTTAGAATCAATAGGATATAAACCGCAATAAACCATAGGATTCATTCTTTTATAACCTGGTAAAGGTTGATTAGCAAGATTAGGAAGAGTTGTGATTGTATCACCTACATGAACGTGATTTATATCTTTAATACTAGCTGTTAAATAACCAACTTCACCAGCCATTAAATATTCACGTTTAACTTCCTTAGGTGTTCTAACTCCTAATTCTATTACTTGATAACTAGCTCCTGTAGCCATAAATTTAATAGTATCTCCTACTTTAATCATACCTTCTTTAACGCATATTAAAGCTATAACGCCGCGATAAGGATCATAAGCACTATCAAATATTAAGGCTTTAGTTGGGCTAAAGATATCACCACTAGGTGGAGCTACATATTCAACAATTCTTTCTAAAATATCTCTTACACCCATACCAGTCTTAGCTGAACAAGATACCGCATCATCACAAGGTAGACCAATAACATTTTCTACTTCAGCTTTAGTTTTTTCTACATCAGCTGAAGGAAGGTCTATCTTATTTATTACAGGCAAGATTTCTAAATTATTTTCTAAAGCTAGATAGACATTCGCAATAGTTTGAGCTTCTACTCCTTGAGTAGCATCAACAACTAATATAGCGCCTTCACAGGCAGCTAGACTACGAGAAACTTCATAACTAAAGTCAACATGTCCAGGTGTATCTATTAAATTAAATTCATAAGTTTCTCCGTTTAAAGCTTTATAACGTAAAGCACAAGCATTTAATTTAATTGTAATACCACGTTCACGTTCTAGATCCATAGAATCAAGAATTTGATCTTGCATTTCTCTTTCTTCCACACTTTCGCATATTTCTAATATACGATCTGCCAAAGTAGATTTACCATGATCTATATGAGCTATAATCGAAAAATTACGTATTTTCTTTTGTTTAAGTATTAACTTATTCTTATCTAAATTCAATACTACCAACTACTTTCTAACGTTCAAATTATATCAAAAATATTTTATATATTCAATTTGTAAATATGATTATGAAAAGAAAAAAAGCTGTTATAAAACAGCCTTTAAAAAATCTTTTAAATGTTCATTTTGAGGGTTAGAGAA
>CAZJPL010000047.1:0-9889 GCA_964547945.1 uncultured Anaeroplasmataceae bacterium | reverse complement strand
AAGTTAAAGTATCAGCTACTACCATAGGTAATAATTTAGCAGATTCTTTTAAAGCTTGTTTTCTTATATCTTCTTTAGTAACTACACTACCATCAGCAAATAAATATCTTCTAGTTACACAACCTATTCTAATAGTTAATAAAGCATTTACTATACCTTGTAATACAGAAGATATTAAAGGTTTAATAAAAGGTATTTCTCCTAATGCATTAACCGCATTAGTAGGTAACATATCTTCTAACCTCATGTTTTCTAATCCTTCAGCTATTAATGCAGTAGCAAACACATTAACTGTTAGTTTAGATAAATTTCTCATATTAGGTCTAAATCCACATTTTTCTACTAATTGTTTAATCATTTGTAAATTTACACTAAATACTGTAATCATATCAAATCTAGATGACTGACAAATAGCTGTAGATATTAAGACAACCTTAGCTTGATGAATAATAATTTTATTTAGATCTTTTTTTACATTAGTTTGAAATACATATTGTAGATTAATTAATAATTCTTCTCTTGATTTATATTCAGTAAGTAAAAGATTACTTTCTTCAGGTAAATCATTATTTTGAACAATATTTTTAGCTACTCTCTTATATATTTGATATACTCTAGGATCATCTTGTTCAAGACTTGTTACTATAGCTAAATCTGGACTAGATATTATTATTCTAATAGGATTAATAATACCAAAGAATACTAATATTACTACTAATGCATAAAAAGCTATTTCGACAGCCAAATGAATTTGTCTTAATCTTTCACCTATTTCAATAATAGAACTAATTAACATTAATGAAAATAATATAAGTGAACATATAGCTATCACATACCAAACATATCTACTCTTCTTGTTCATCTTTTTTTAGCCCCCTAACATAAATACATAATAAAGCTATAGCTATTAAAATCCATAAGGATCCACAAAATATAAAGAAAGGTTTATTTACTAAACTATACCCAGCAAGTAAGGATAATAATCCTATATATTTTAAGGCATCAAAACCAGCTTGATTTATTTTTAATTCAGCATATATTAATCTTAACATAGGTACAATTAATAATACTAAAAAACAAATAACATCAATAACTAAATATTCGTAAAAGTAAAAATATATTTGACCCATTAATACGGCAAGTATACCTTCAACATAATTAAATATTTTTTCTCTTTTAATACTTCTTTTATTAATAAAAGCTAGTTTTATTATACCCATTAATATAAAACATACTGCAATAAATCTAAAATAAATTATAGATAAAAATGAAGATGGTATAAAAAAGAAACAAAGGGCAATAATTAATGATAAAATAAATAAACTTATAAATTGTTTCTTAGTCACATAATCACTACCCTTTCATCTCTTATTTATCATTTTCGTCTATTCTTTTTCTTCTTATTATAACTGATGAATGAGTTTCAGTAGTTATAGATTCTTCATCTTCTGTAACTCTTTCTTTTATAACCTTTTCTTCTTCTACTTCATCAAATAAAGTTTTAGGTTTTTCCTTCTTTATTTTGATACTAGGTTCATTTTCAGTTATATAATTATCTTCTTTAGTATTAGCCTTTAATATCTTATCTAAATCATTTAAGATATTATAACTTGGTTTAACAGCTTTTAAAGGTTTTTCATTTTCATAATCTGAATTAAATAAATTAATATCTTGTTCAACTAAATAATCAGCTGATACAACCTCATCTTTATGTTCAGGTTTTTCTAGATATATCTTAAATGGTCCTTTATATGCTTCATTTAAGAATGATTTACCTGATTCACCTGTATTATATTTAAATGAATTAGCACTAAGCTCTTCATCGCCATTTTGATAAACGATGTGAGCCGCTACACCTTCTTTATACTGATTAGGTGACATACTTACTGCATCTACTATTATTATTGGATTAGATTTAATCTTTTTAACTAAAGAAACACCGGCTCTAGATCTCTTAGATAAAGGAATATCTACGACAGCCATTCTCTTAACATTAGCTTTGCTTGTTAGTAATAAGATATCTTCTTCTTTATTAGTATAAAAAGCACTTACTACTTCATCTTTATCTTTTAAAGATATAGATCTAATACCACCAGCATTAGTACCATCTCTTAAAGATACATCGCTAGCTCTAAATCTTAAGCCTTCACCAAATTTAGTAACAACCATTATTTCAAGTAAATTATCACATATGTCAGTAGCTACTAACTCTTCATCTTTAGCTAATTTCATAGCTCTACATGATTTAGAATATCTACTTACTAAGAAGTTTTCTAACATTATTTGTTTAATATTACCTAAATTTGTACATAATAATACTATCTTAGGATCTTTAAAATCAGTAATTGAATAACAATCTATTATATTTTCTTTAGGATCTATTTGTACTAAATTATTTATAAATGTACCTGTATCTTTCATCTTACATTCAGGTATTTTATATACTGGTAAGTAAATAAAATTACCTATTGATGTAAACATTAATAAAACATCTAAGGTATTAGAATTACCTAAATAGATTGTTGTATCATTATCTTTAACATAATTATTCTTAGATAAATTATAAGATTTAAGAGAAACTCTTTTAATATATCTATCTTTAGTAACTACTATCACTACATCTTCTTTAGATACTAAATCAGTCTCAGATACAGTTAAATCTTTAACTTCAGCTTGGATTTGACTACGTCTTGGCTGAATGATAGTTTTATTTATTTCGCTTAATTCATCTTTTATTACTTTTAATAATTTCTTTTCACTTTCTAAAATAGAATTATATTCAGCTATATTTTTAGTTAAAGTTTCTTTTTCTTCTTTTAGCTGCATAATATCGGTATTAGATAAACGATATAATTGCATTGTAATAATAGCTTCAGCTTGAAGATCAGTGAATCCAAAGTTTTTCATAATATTTTCTTTAGAATCAGCTCTATTCTTACTAGCTCTAATAGTCTTAATTACTTCATCAACTATATCGACCATCTTAATAAGACCTTCAACTATGTGTAATCTTTTACTTGCCTTATTTAATTCGTAAGTTGTTCTATTAGTTACAACTTCTTTTTGATGATTAATATAAGCATTTAAAATAGGTATTACACCTAGACACATAGGTCTTTTATTACAAATAGATACCATGTTATATTTATAACTTGTTTGTAGATCTGTATTTTTAAATAGATAATTTAAGATAGCATCTACATTAGCTGATTTCTTTAAATCTATAGCTATTCTTAAACCTGTTCTATCTGATTCATCTCTTACTTCTTGAATATCAGGTACCTTATTTTGTAATCTTATATTTTCTATTTTTTCTACTATATTAGTTTTAATAGTATCAAAAGGTATTTCAGTTACTACTATTCTCTTTTGTTCTTTATTGATATCTTCTATATTAAATTTAGATCTAATAATTACCTTACCTGAACCTGACAAGAAAGCTTCTCTTATACCTTCTACATCTTCTACAGTACCACCTGTAGGGAAATCAGGTCCTGGCATTATTTCAAGTAATTCATCTATAGTTAATTTAGGATTATCAATTAAAGCTATAGTAGCATTTATTACTTCATTAAAATTATGAGGAGGTATATTAGTAGCATAACCGCTTGATATACCTGAAGAACCATTTATTAAAAGATTGGGAAATCTTGCAGGTAATACTACTGGTTCCATTTGTTCTTCATCAAAGTTAGGCATGAAAGGAACAGTATTTTTATCGATATCTTTAAGTAGGTAGTCAGCATCTTTGCTTAATCTAACCTCAGTATAACGGGCTGCCGCAGCTCCAAAGCCATCTATACTACCATTATTACCTTGCATATCAATTAAGGTTTTACCCATCTTCCAATCTTGACTCATTTTAACTAAAGCTTCATAAATTGATGAGTCACCATGAGGGTGGTATTTACCCATAACGTCACCGACGATACGAGCTGATTTTTTATAACCAGAGTTATAATTTACACCCATTTCATTCATAGCAAATAAGATACGTCTTTGAACAGGTTTTAATCCGTCTCTAATATCTGGGATGGCTCTTTCTTGAATAATATATTTAGAATATCTTCCAAATCTATCACCAATGGCATTTTCTAAATTCATTGTCTCAATGTGTTCATTAGCAAACACATCTAATTTCTTTTTAACGTCCATTCTATTCACCATCTTCATCTAAAGTAAATGATACATTGCTTTCAAGCCATAATCTTCTTCTAGCAGCATCATCACCCATTAATATATCTATTTGCTTTTCTGCATCTGAAGCATCTTCAATACTTACTCTTATTAAACTACGAGTTTGAGGATTCATAGTAGTTTCCCATAACTGGGTATAGTTCATCTCACCTAAACCTTTAAAACGAGTAACCTTAGTATTAGCAGGTGCATCTTTTAAGATTTGTTCTTTTTCTTCATTACTCCAAGCATAAATAGTTTCAGTCTTTTTACCTGATTTTTCAATCTTAAATAAAGGTGGCATAGCTACATATACTCTACCATCTTCTATTAAAGGTCTCATATATCTAAAGAAGAATGTTAAAAGTAAGACCTGAATATGAGCCCCATCATCATCGGCATCGGTCATTATAATAATCTTCTTATAATTACATTTCTTTAAATCAAAATGACTACCATAATCAGCACCTATAGTATAAATCATAGTAGCTATTTCTTGATTCTTTAAGGCATTATCTTGAGCAGTTCTTTCAATATTTAAAATTTTACCTCTTAAAGGTAAGATTGCTTGATATCTACTATCTCTACCATTAATAGCACTACCACCAGCTGAATCACCCTCAACTAAGAATAATTCATTAATGTCTTTATTCTTTTGAGCTGCAGGTTTTAACTTGCTAGATAAATTAACTTCTTGTTTATCTTTTTTACCAAGTCTAGCCTCAGTTCTAGCTTTTCTAGCAGCAAGTCTAGCATTATATTCAACTATAGCTTTTTCTATTACTACAGTAGCAACATCTTTATTTTCTACTAAGAATTTAGTTACTTCATCATAAGTTATTTGATCAACTATTTGTTTAGCTTCTGGAGTACCAAGTTTACCTTTAGTTTGTCCTTCAAACTCTAAGATAGATTCTTCTATTCTTACAGATACAATAGCTGTTAAACCAGCTCTTATATCTCCACCTTCTAAATTAGGATCTTTTTCTTTTATAATATTATATTTTCTAGCATAATCATTAAAAGCTTTAGTTAAACCTATCTTAAAACCAAGTTCATGAGTGCCACCATCTTTAGTGTGGACATTATTAACAAAAGATATAATCTTTTCATCATATGCATTAACAAATTGTAAAGCTATCTCAACTGATATCTTATTAGCTTCTCTTGTAAAATCCCATACTTTATGTATAGGTTTTTTACTTTGATCTAATAATTCAACATATTGACTAATACCTCTATCATAGATAAAAGATTCTTCTTTATTACTTCTTTTATCTATAATATTCATTTTTAAATTCTTAATTAAAAAAGCATTTTCTTGAATTCTTTCTCTTATCTTATCATAATCAAAAATAGTAGTTGAGAATATATTAGGATTAGGTCTAAATTTAACTGTTGTCCCAGTCTTATTAGTATTACCTAATATTGTCATAGGTTGAGTTACAACTCCACCATTTTCAAATATTATATTATGAATTTTTCCTTCACGATAACTAGTTACTTCCATGTATTCAGATAAGGCATTAACAACACTACCACCTACGCCATGTAAACCACCAGATGTCTTATAACCACCAGTACCAAATTTACCACCAGCATGTAATACGGTATATATTACTTCCATAGTATTTTTACCAGATGGATGTTTACCACAAGGTACACCTCTACCATTATCCATAACAGTTATTGAATTATCTTTTCCAATTATTACAGTTATTTCCTTACCAAAGCCTGCCAAGGCTTCATCAATGGAATTATCAACTATTTCCCAAACTAAATGATGTAATCCTTTCTCATCAGTTGAACCAATATACATACCAGGTCTTTTTCTAACAGCTTCAAGACCTTCTAATATAGTAATTGACTCATCATTGTACTTAGTTTGCATAATATCACCTACAAATAATGATAACATAAAAACCACTTACTAACAATAAACATAAACAAAAAAATATCTTCAGTTACACTTATTTTTATATAAATAAAAGTTAAAAAGACAAGGTTTTTAAGTCCTTGTCTAATTGATATATTAATTAATATTTTTTAAGCTAATCTAATTATGATATTTATGATTTAGTCCAAATACTATAACAATAATCATAAACAAGATATGAAGCAGCTAATATAGAATCTTCTAAATCTGAACTATCAATTGGAGTATCATAATCTACTAAGTACCAACCAGTAGTATCCTCAAATATAACACTTTCAAGATTATAACAACATTCAAATGCCCATTCACCAATATATGTTACACTTGCAGGAATTATGATACTTGTTCCATACCACCACAAGAATGCACCTGCTCCAATCTCTTCTAGTTGTGAGCCTTCTTCAAATACTATCTCTGCCCAACATTCCATAAAGGCATATGCGCCTATTGTCTTTACACTTGCTGGAATTGTTAAACTTTCACCACAATAATATGCAAATGCACCTTCTCCAATCTCTTCTAATTGTGAACCTTCCTCTATTACTATTGTTCCCCAATAAACATCAGCAAATGCCCATTCACCAATATATGTTACGCTTGCCGGAATTATTATAGTATCACCTTGATAGTTGTAGAAAGCATATGCGCCTATCTCTTTTAAATTTGAACCTTCTTCAAAGATTATTTCTGCCCAACAATGAGCAAATGCATATTCACCAATGTATGTTACACTAGCTGGGATAGTGATACTTTCCAATGATGAAATATAAAATGCATACCCAAAAATTATATAATTATTACCATCTAAGCTCTCAGGTAATGTTATACTACTTGAACTGCCAACATAACCAAGAAGATAATATTCATCATTTACTTCATCGATATATACGATAAAACCATCTTTTGTTGTTTCAATCACGCTTTCTTCATCTAATGAAGTGTATACTTTTACAGCATAATAAGCAACATAGCCATAATCAGTAGAACCAGCAACAATGTCAAGACTTGATAAATTATATACTTCTAATAAATTTCTACAACCATAGAATGCATCATTTGCTATGCTTTCTACGCTTTCACCAATTATTACGTTTGTCAATGATGTACAATATGCAAAAGCATAGCTTCCAATAGTTGCCACGCTATTTGGAATTGTTATGCTTTCTAAATATCCACAACTTTCGAACGCACCATATCCTATATTTATTACACTATCAGGAATTATGATACTTGTCCCATAATATGAATAGAATGCATATGAACCTATTTCTTCTAATTGTGAACCTTCTTCAAAGGTTATTTCTGCCCTACAATAAGCAAATGCATATATTCCTATAGAAATCACACTTTTTGGAATTGTTATACTTTCTAATGATGAATTATAAAAGGCATAAGCAGAAATTACATAATTATGATTATTTAAAGATTCTGGTAATACTATGCTAGTCAAATCACCAACATAACCAAGAAGATAATATACATCTGCATCTTCATCAACATATGCAACAAAGCCATCATAAGTAGTTACAATTTTACTTTCTTCTTCTAATGAATTATATACAGCTAATGCATAATAAGCAACACAACCATAGTCAGTTGAACCGGCAACAATGTTAAGACTTGATAAATTATATACTTCTAATAAATTACTACAACCAGAAAATGCATATTCTCCTATACTTTCTACACTTTCACCGATTACAACACATGTTAATAATGTAGAATCATAGAAAGCAGATTCTCCTATACTTATTACACTATTAGGTATTGTTATACTTGTACCAGCATAATATGCAAATGCAAAATCTCCTATTTCTTCTAGTTCTGTGCCTTCTTCAAAGATTATTTCTGCAGTACACCCTTCAAAAGCAAATTCTCCTATACTTGTTACACTATTAGGTATTGTTATACTATTTCCATCGTAATACGCAAAAGACCAACTTGCTATTTCTTCTAATTGTGAACCTTCTTCAAATGTGATACTTGCTGTACATCCATAGAATGCATATTCATCTATTGTTTTCACATTTGCTGGAATTATTAAACTTGTTCCTTCATACCATGCAAATGCGTATGAAACTATTTCTCCTAATTGTGAACCTTCTTCGAATGTGATGCTTGCTGTACATCCATAGAACGCATATCTTCCTATATATGTTACACTTGTTGGGATTGTTAAACTTGTTCCTTCATACCATGCAAATGCGTATGAAACTATTTCTCCTAATTGTGAACCTTCTTCGAATGTGATGCTTGCTGTACATCCATAGAACGCATATCTTCCTATATATGTTACACTTGTTGGAATTGTTAAACTTGTTCCTTCATACCATGCAAATGCATATTCACCTATTTCTTCTAATTGCGAAATTCCCTCAAAGATTATTTCGGCAGTACAATCCATAAATGCACATTCTACTATAGATATAACCGTATTTGGAATTACTATACTTTCTAAAGATGTACATTTATAGAATGCGTAACTACCAATAGTTGTAACACCACTAGGTATACTATAACTTGTATCAGTTTTACTTGCAGGATAACAAATTAATTCAGTTACTTCCTTATTAAATAATACACCATCAATACTACAATAATATTGATTGTCTTCATCTACATATATGGTTTCTAATGATGTGCAATTATAGAAAGCTTGATCTCCAATACTTTCTAAGCCACTACCTATTGTAACAGTTTTAAGATTATAACATTGAATAAATGCTGCATCTCCTATAACAGTAACACTAGCTAAAATAATAACAATTTCTAATGAAGTCGATAAACCAAAAGCATATTCGCCTATATACGTTACACCATTAGAAATAATTACATTTTCTAATATCGTATTTAAAGCAAATGCATAAGGATAAATTATATAATCATGACCTTCTAAACTCTCAGGTAATGTTATACTACTTGAACTACCAGCATAACCAAGAAGAAAATACGCATCTAAATCTTTATCAATATATACAACAAATCCATCACTAGTAATTTTTGTTTTACTTTCTTCATCTAATGATGTATACACATAATTTGCATACAAAGCAACATATCCATGTTCATAAGAACCAACTGTAATTTCAAGAGTCGATAAGTTGTATACTTCAAACAAAGCAAAGCATCCTTCAAATGCATAATTATCAATATTTATTACATTTTCACCAATTACAACATTTGTAAGTGATACGCACAAAAAGAATGCTTCACTCTCTATGCTCTCTACATTATTGCTAATTATCACACTCGTTAAATATGAACAATATAAGAATGCATAAGATCCTATAGTTGTTACTGTATCAGGTATAGTATAACTTGTATCAGTTTTACTTGCCGGATAGCAAATTAACTCAGTTCCTTCTTTATTAAATAATACGCCATCAATACTACAATAATATTGATTATCTTCATCCACGGAAATATTATGTAAAGCAATACACAAATAAAATGCCATTTCTCCAATATTTTCAACATTTTCAGGTATTGTCACATTTGTCAACGATGTACAAGCAAACGCATAATCTCCGATATATGTAACACTTGATGGAATAGTTATAGAAGTTAACGAAGATAACATATCATCGCTACCACAAAATGCATAATCCCCTATCATTGTAATACCTTCAGATATAACAACACTAGTTAATGTTTCATTCTCATAAAATGCATATTCACCTATTTCATATACTGGTAAACCATTATATGTAGAAGGTATAATAATATCAGTATCAGTACATTCTCCTATACCCGTTACTATATAATAACTTCCATCAT
>CAZJPL010000046.1:0-10304 GCA_964547945.1 uncultured Anaeroplasmataceae bacterium | reverse complement strand
TATATTTTAATATACTGAATTAAGGTGGTTAGTGCTAAATATGGACTAGCCACTTTTTAGTCTAGTTGAAAGAAAAAAAACTTTTTGTTATAATTAGCTTAGAAAAGGACTGAAGTGTTATGCCAAAAACAACTATCGCAATACTCTATGATTTTGATAAGACATTATGCACTGAGGATATGCAAAATTACGCATTTATACCTAATTTAGGTTTAACGCCAGATGAATTTTGGGCGAGGACTGGTGTATTAGGTAATAATTATGAAATGGATAAAATTCTTGCATACATGTATGAAATGATACGTACGTGTAAAGAGAAGAATATAAAATTAACTAAAGAATATTTAAATTCATTAGGGAAACATATTAAATATTTTCCTGGCGTAATAAGTTGGTTTCAAAGAATTAATTCTTTTGGAGAGAAATTAGGGGCTAAAATTGAACATTATGTAGTTTCATCAGGAACTAAAGAAATAATAGATGGATCTGTTATAGCTAATGAATTTAACAAAATATATGGTTGTGAATTCTTGTATGATGACAAAACTAAAGAAGCTATATGGCCTAAAATGGCTATTAATTTTACTTTGAAGACTCAATTTATATTTAGAATATCTAAGGGAGCATTTGATATAGCTGATGAAGAAAAGTTAAATTCTGATACACCTGATAGTAGACGTCATGTTTTTTACCGCAATATGATTTATATTGGTGATGGTATGACTGATATACCTTGTATGCAGGTTGTTAAAGATAAGGGTGGTAAGGCTATTGCTGTATATCGACCTAATGATAAAGAAAATGTATTAAAATTAGTTCATGATGCTAGAATCAATTTTGTTTGTCAGGCTGATTATTCTCAAAATTCATCTTTAGAGAAATTTGTATTAATGTCTATTGAAAATATGATTTCTTATGAAAAATTAAGATTGAAAGAATTAAAACAATTAAGACAATTTCAAAATAGATTTGAGGGTGATAGTAATGTTTAAATTGTATTTTAAATATTTAAAATATTATAAAAAAGAGGTCATTTTAGGACCTCTATTTAAATTATTAGAAGCAGTTTTTGAGTTAATTGTACCTATAATAATGGCTAGAATTATTGATAAAGGTATTAATTTAGGGGATACTAACTACATTATTAGAATGGGGATTTTATTATTTGTTATAGCTGTTGTTGGATTTTGTTCAACCCTTATTTGTCAATATTTTGCCTCTAAAGCTAGTCAAGGTGTAGGAACTAGATTAAGAGACGATTTATTTAGACATATTGAAAACCTAGATTTTGAGGAGTTAGAACAAATAGGTGGTTCAGAACTTTTAACTAGAATAAATAATGATGTAAATCAAGTACAGCTTAGTGTAGCTATGTTAATAAGACTAGTTATAAGAGCTCCTTTTATAGTAATAGGTGCTATAGTAATATCATTTATTATTAATATTAAAATAGGTTTAATATTTTTAGTAGTTGGCCTACTTATATTAATATCAGTTTTATTAATAATGTATTTTTCTATACCTAGAAATAAGGTAGTTCAAAAAGATTTAGAAAAAGTAACTCAAATAGCTAAAGAAAACTTAAGTGGTATTAGAGTTGTTAAGGCATTTAATAAAGAAGAATATGAATCTAATAGATTTAAACTTGCTAATTCTAATTTAAAACTAGATTCAGATAAGGTAGCTAAAATATCAGCTTTATTGAATCCTATTTCAGCTATTTTAATAGCTTTAGCTATAGCTTTAGTTTTATATTATTCTGGAGATTTAGTTTATATAGGTAGTATTACTCAAGGTAATGTTACTGCCTTAGTTAATTATTTAAATCAAATACTTACAGCTATTTTTGTAGTATGTAATTTAATACAAATATTTGCTAAAGCTTTTTCATCTTTATCTAGATTAGATGGTTTATTTAGTTTAAAACCTAATATTAAGTATGGTAATGTAACAGAAATAAAAGAAACTGAAGAAGTATTTAGTTTAAACCAAGTATCATATTGTCATCCTTATGCTAGTAAAGATACTTTATCTAATATATCTTTTAATATTAAAAAAGGTTCGTTTACTGGCATTATAGGTGGTACTGGTTCAGGTAAGACTACCCTACTTTATTTACTTGCTCATTTTTATGAAGCTAAAGAAGGTACTATTTTATATAATAATTTGCCTATAGAAGAATATGATAAGAAAGTATTATCAGATAGTATAGGTTTTGTTTTCCAACAATCTTTATTAGCTAATATGACAATTAGAGATAATTTAAAATTAAAAGATAAGAATATAAGTGACAAAAGATTAGAAGAAGTCTTAAATATAGCTCAAGCTAATTTTATTTTAGAATCTAAAGATTCACTTGATAAATTAATTTATCAAGGTGGTAAGAATCTATCAGGCGGTGAAAAACAAAGAGTAAGTATTGCGAGAGCTTTAACTAATAAACCTAAGGTTTTAATACTTGATGATAGCTTATCAGCTCTTGATATGAGAACTGATTATAATTTGCGTAAAGCTTTAAAGAGTTTAGATATGACTATTATTTTAGTTACTCAAAGAATCAATCAAATTAAAGATGCTGATAATATTATTGTTATGGATAATGGTAGTGTTGTAGGTTTAGGCAAACATGAAGAATTACTTAAGAGTTCTAAAGTTTATAAAGAAATCTATGATTCTCAAAATGAGGGTGAAGTATGAAAGATAGAGTATTTAATAGAATATTAAAAGTTTTATTTCGTTATAAATTCACACTCGTAATAGCTGTTATATCTAGTATTATTCAAGTAGTATCTACTTTATTAATACCAATAATAGTAGCCGATGGTATTGATTATTTAGTAGGTGTAGAAGATGTTAATTATACTGAGTTATATAAAGTAATTATAATAGTTTTAATACTAGGTGCTTTTGAAGCATTATTTGGTTATTTAATGCAGTATCTCATGGCTCATATTACTAATAATACTATTAAAAATATAAGAGATGACTTATTTACTAAGTTTGACAAATTACCTATTAGTTATATTGATACACATCAAGAAGGAGACATGTTATTAAGATTAATTGGTGATGCTGATCAACTAGGGGACGGATTACTCCAAGCTTTAACTAATTTAATAACTGGAGTTATCACTATTATCTTAACTTTAACATTCATGTTAATAGTATCTTATCAAGTAGGTTTGATAGTTATTTGTTTAACTCCATTATCTTTATTAAGTGCTTTTATAATAGCTAAGTTATCTTATAAAACCTTTAAAGAACAAGCTCAAATTAAAGGTGAATTATCAGCTTGTTATAATGAGAGCTTTAATATGATTAAGGTAATTAAAAGTTATAATTATGAAGATGAAACATATGAAAAAGCAAAAGAGATTAATGGAAGGTTATCTAAAGTTGGATTTAAAGCTCAATTTTTATCTAGTTTAGTTAATCCGACTACTAGATTAATAAATAGTTTAGTATACGCAAGTGTAGGTATATATGGAGCTCTAAGAGCTATAACTGGATATATAAGTGCAGGTGAACTAACTATTTTCCTAAATTATGCTCAAAGTTATACTAAACCATTTAATGATATATCTCAGGTTATGACTGAACTTCAAAATAGCTTTGCCTCTGCTAGAAGAATATTTGAAGTAATGGATGTACCTATTAAAGAAGATGAAGTAAAGAATAGTTTAACTGAAGTAAAAGGAGAAGTAAGTTTTAATAATGTATACTTTTCATATGAACCTCAAACTCCTTTAATAACTGATTTTAGTATCAAGATTAAACCTAATTCTAAAATAGCTATAGTAGGTCCTACAGGAGCAGGTAAGACTACTATTATTAATTTACTACTTAGATTTTATGATGTTGATAGTGGTTCAATTTTATTAGATAACTTAAATATACAGGATCTATCTAAATATAATCTAAGAGAAAATATCGGAATGGTTTTACAAGATACTTGGATTTTTAATGGAACTATTTTAGACAATATTAGGTACGGGGTAGAAGGAGCATCAATAGAAGATTGTATAAAAGCTGCTAAAGAAAGTCAGGCTGATAATTTTATAACTAGACTTAAAGATGGTTATGATACAGTCTTAGATGGCTCTACTAATTTATCTGATGGTCAAAGACAGCTATTATGTATTACTAGAGTAATGCTTAAAAAACCTAAGATTTTAGTACTAGATGAAGCTACTTCAAATATCGATACTAGAACGGAAGTTTTAGTTCAAAAAGCCTTCTCTAAATTGATGGAAGGTAGAACCTCATTTATAATTGCACATAGATTAAAAACTATTATAGATGCCGATACAATAATAGTTTTAAATAAAGGTCATGTCGTAGAAGTAGGTAGACATGAAGAGCTAATTAAAAAAGGTGGTTTTTATAACAATATATATGAATCACAATTCTTGAATTTAGGCGATTAATTATCGCCTTTTTTGATTAAAAAATATTCGAAAAAAATGATTTGTATATAATGAGTTTGTTATGCTATAATTAAAAATAGATTGGGGTGAAAGTTGTGGACTTATTCAATGTTGTAAATGATAATTTTTTTTCACTCTTAAGTTCAAAAAATAAGAAAACCTATGTTGCCTTGTTGTTAGAGGCTTTTAAAATATATGAAACAGGTTCTATTTTAGGAATTGAAAAAAAGATTGTAGTTGATGAATTAGTTCATTATCTAGAAACAAATAAATATGATTATTCGGTTGAAGATGAAAACGATGAAGAAGCTAATCCTAAATCAAAACGTGATTTGGCTAATTATGTTTTAAGAAGAATGGAAGAATGTGGTTGGATTTATATTGATATAACTAATGATTATATTGAAATCCTAAATTTTTCTGACCCTGGTATTATTTTTACTGAAGCTATTATTCAAGCTGTTGGTGGATATTTCTACTATGATGATTCTGATGAATACGGAGAGGCACCACAATATAATACTAAAGAATATCAAGGTTATATTTATACTATCTATTCTTTATTAAATAATAGCGATGGTCTTGATTATGCTGTAATTATGCAAGAGGTATATCGTAATACTAAACTTTTATTACGCTCTATAAGAAGACTAGATTCTCGTTTAAAGAATTATATAAGTTCAGTATTTGAAACAGTTGAAGTTAAAGACTTAATGGAAAATTTAGTTTCATATCGTGAAAACTTCGTTGAACAAGGTTATGCTCAATTAAAGATGAGTGATAATATAAATAGATATCGTTTAAGAATAGTATCTAAATTAGAAGAATACGAAAATGATGAATTTATCATAAAATCTATTAGTGTTAATTATCCAGGCATGGATGAATCTAAAGCTTCTAGAAGAGCTATTAGAGATATAGATGAAATAATAGATGTTTTTAATGCTTTAGATGATATGATTACTCAAATAGATGAAAAGAGTAAGACATATATTAATAATACTATAGCTAAAATCAAATTTTTATTATCTGAAGATGATAATATCATTGGTAAACTAAATGCTTTATTAAAATATGTTAGAAATGAAAATAAAGAAGGTCACATTGAAAAAGCTTTAAAGAATATAAATAGTATTTTCTTACTTGAAGCTAATAGAGGTTTATCAGAAGCTTCTTTATATTTCCCTAGAGGTTCATATAAACATAATTATAATTTAATGTTAGAAGAAGGAGCTTTATTAGATTTTGATATTGAATCAGATTTCATTAGAAAATATCAAACACCTTATTCAGAAGATTTAGCTAAAGCTTTCTTACTAGATAATTTAGTAGATGGTCGTTTTTATGGTTCTGATATCATAAAATATGATACTGATGAAGCTACCTGCATGTTAGTGATTTATGCTTTATTATATGCTTTAGAAAGTCAAGATGACTATGAGGTTCTAATATTAAATAATAAAATTGATAATATTGGATTAAGAATGAAAGATTTTTTAATTAAAAGGAAGGATTAATTATGTTAGATAGTTTAGAAAAGATGTCTGGACCTCAACAAACAATGTTTAAAGATGTAGCTAATAAATTATTAGCATTTAATTTCTTGGCTAGAGATAAAAAAGATAATAAAGAACCTTATTATTTTTTAATGAGTTATAAAGATATATTTGATGAGTTTTTTAATATCTTAGGTTTAGAATTAGTTTTAAACCAACAACAAGGTTCAGTTATGTTAAAGGGTTTTAATCAAGCTTCTACTTTAAGATTAAAAAGAGATGAAACCTTAATTTTATTAATATTACGTCTTTTATATCATGAAAAGATTAAAGAAACATCATTAAATGAAAATATTGTTTGTTTAGTTTCTGACATTCATGAAAAATATGATTATTTAGAAATTAAAAAACGTTTAAATAAAACAGACTTAGTTGCCGCACTTAGATTATTTAGAAGATATAATCTAATAGAAGCAACCGGTGATCTATCTACATCTACTTGTAGAGTTGTTTTAATGCCTACTATTTTACTTGCTATCCCAAGTGATGATATTAATTCTTTATATCAAACTATTAATAGAATCAAACAAGGGGGAGACGAAGAATGAAAAAATTAACTAAAATAAGATTAATTAATTGGCATTATTTAGCTAATGAAACTATTCAAGTTAAAAATCATATCTTATTAACAGGCCCTAATGCGAGTGGTAAATCTACTATTATGGATGCCATAATGTATGTTATTACAGCTGGTGATACTAACTTCAATATGGCAGCAAACGATAAATCAAAACGTGATTTACGTGGTTATGTTAAATGTAAATTAGGTTTAGATGACAAAGAATATTATCGTGATGGCGATGTAACAGGTCATGTTGCCTTAGAATTTTATGATGAAAAAGAAGATAGCTACTTTACTGTTGGTGCTGTAATAGATGCTTTTGGTGAATTAATGCCTGTTAAGACTATTTTCTATAGAGCTGATGGTGAGATTCAAGATTCATGGTTTGTATCTGATCAAGGTATGATTTATTCTACAGTTGTCTTTAGAAAGAATAACCCTAGTTTTGAATATTTCTTAACTAAAAAAGAAGCTAAGAGAGCTTATAGAAATATCTTTGGTTCTATTAATGAAGACTTCTTTAAATTAATACCTAAAGCTTTAGCATTTAAGCCTATAGCTGATGTTAAAGATTTTATTTATCAAAATGTCTTAGAAGAAAAAGAAATAGATGTAACAGCTATTAAAGATACTATTAGATCTTATAAAGAATTAGAAGATACTTTAAAATTAATTAAAAAGAAAATATCTGATTTAAAAGATATTACTAGTATTCATGAAGAATTAGAAAAAATTATTGAAAATAAAACTTATGTTGAATATTTAGAAACTTTATTTGCTAGAGAAAAAGTTAATTTTGATATAGCTGATCTAATTAAATATATCGAAAAAGAACAAATTAAGAAAACAAATAGAGAATCTGATTTAAGACAAATAGAAAGAGAAATCTCTGCCCTAAATCAAAGAAGTAGAGAATTATATAATGTTTTAGCTAGTGATGATACATTTAAACATAATGAAAATATAGCTAGAGAAATTGAAACAAGAGAAAGAAATGTAGCTGAATTAGAACAAGATAATGCTAATTTCTTAAGATATGTTACTGAATTTAAAGATGCGATTAAAGAAATAAGAAAGAAAAATCCTAATCGTAAAATCTTTAATGATTTAGCTAATATGTCTTTAATTAACTTAAATCAAAATGAAGTAGATTTTACTAGACTTAAACTTCAAGAAGCTAAGACTTTAATTGAACAATATAAACAAAAAGATAATCAAGATTTAGGTGCTTTATCTATTAGAAAGACAGAAATTATTAAAGATGTTAATGAAATAGCTATAGCTTTAAAGAAATTAAGTCAAAATAAAGTTAATTTTCCTAGTCAATTATTATCTTTAAGAGATGAAATACAAGAAGGTTTAAAACGTATATATAATTATGATATACCAGTATTTATTTTTGCTGAATTAGTAGAAATTACTGATCCTAAATGGCAAGATACTATTGAAGTTTATTTGGGAAATAGAAGATTTAATTTAATTATTGAACCTAGATATTATGATCAAGCACTTCAAATCTTTGCCCGTATTAAAGATAGACATCCAATATATGGTATAGGTTTAGTTAATACTAAAAGAATTACTCAATTTAGTAGTTTTGAACCTAATTCATTAGCTAGTATTATGACTAGTGAGAATGATGATGCTAGAAGATATATAAACATGACTTGTGGTAATGTTATCATGTGCGATAATGAGTTAGAATTAGAAAAATATAATACAGCTATCACTAATGATTACTTATTATATAGTCAGTATACAGTAAGAAGTTTAAATCCGAGAATTGAAAAACCATTCTGTGGTAAGAATGCTTACTTATCTCAACAAAAATTATGGGAAACTAAAGCTGCTGAGGCAAAACAAAGTTATGATGAAGTAACTAGTCAAATGGAAGCTTTAGAAAATGAATTAAATTTATTAGATACCCTAGATTTCCAAAGCGTTTTAATTGGTATTGATGGTGCTTTAAAATTAGAGTATGAAAAAGATACCTTAAAAGGCTTAAAAATTCAAAAAGAACATTTAAATTCTAGTTCATTAAAAGATGTAGAAGATGATTATAATCATATATCTAATACTATTAAAAATAATGAAGAAAAGAAAAACTCTATTGTTTTAGAAATAGGACGTATTGAACAAAATATTCTTAATTTAGAAGAAAAAGTTACGGAACAAAAACAATTACTTGTTGAAAAATCTAAGTCTTTAGAAGAACTAAGTAATGCTAATATTTCAATTAAAGATAGAGCTTTAACTGAATTTAATGAATTGATTGCTGATAGATCTTATAAAGAAGCTTATGCTTTATTTAATCAAAAATATAATGTTAAAGATAACACTTATGAGACACTATTAGATGGTTTACGTACTAAACAATATCAATACATTAATGATTATGATTCAAGCTTTTCTATAGGTATTGATGAAATGCCTTCTTATTATCAAGAATTAAATAAATTAGAAAAGACTGAATTAGTTAAGTATGAACAAAAGGTTAGAACAGCTAGAGAAGAAGCTGAATTAATCTTTAAAGAAGACTTTATCGCAAAACTTAGAGCTAATATTGAACAAGCTGAAAAAGAAATAGGTAAGATAAATGAAACTTTAAGTCATATTAAATTTGGTAATGATACTTATGAGTTTATTTTCCCTAAATCTAGTGAATATGCAGCATTCTATGAAATGGTTACTTCTGATATGACTGATGGAACTAGTGGTGTTTTCACTACTTCATTTGAAACAAAATATGAAGCTCAAATCAAAGAATTATTTGATAGTTTAGCTATTGATGAAATCAATTCTCATGGTGCTATCAATAAATTTACTGATTATAGAACTTACATGGATTATGATATTAAAATTACAAATCAAGATGGTGAGTCTATGAGCTATTCTAAAGTATTCAAAGAGAAATCAGGTGGTGAAACTCAGGTACCTTTCTATGTAGCAATCATTGCTTCATTTGTCAGAGTCTATACTAAAAACCAAACATTTGGTGGAGATCCTATTGGTATAGTAATGTTTGACGAGGTATTTGATAAGATGGATAGTAATAGAATGAAGGCTATGATGGATTTCATCACATCATTACCACTTCAAACTATTATAGCTTGTCCTCCTCAAAGAATGAGTTTACTACAAGATTATGCTGATACTATTTTAATTATGGCTCGTCAAGGAGTTAAGGCTCAAGTAATGCCTATAATTAAAAAGGATGGTGAATCTAATGGGGCTATTTAGTCGTAAGAAAGAAAGTAAAAATATTGGTGAAGCTTATGATAGATTAGTTATGGAACAAATCGTTGATGATGATGTTTTAGCTGCTTCATTAGTTGATAAAATGAAGGAAGGTTCACCTTTAGTGATTAATTTTGAAAAATTAGATTTAATGGGTGCAAATAAATTATTAGCTTTCTTCACTGGAGCTTGTTATGCTATAGGTGGTAGACATGTTAAGATTAATGAAACTACTTACTTATTCGCAAGAACTGAAGATTTTGCTGATGGCTCATTAAATGAATTTTTAAATGAATTAGAAGAAGATTAAACTTGTAATTAATCATAAGTTTTAATATAATTATTGCGTCTAGACGGTTTATAGACAACTTTTTAGCGAACTGTGTTTGGTGTAAGACAGGAAAGAATTTATAAACGGATCACTAGATTAATTTAGTTTGACTACGTAAGGCTGCGTTAAAGCTTTTAAGTGCTAGGTAACTAGAATTAAGGTGGTACCGCGGTTTATTTCGTCCTTAGATT
>CAZJPL010000045.1:0-10371 GCA_964547945.1 uncultured Anaeroplasmataceae bacterium | reverse complement strand
TAGAACCTACTAATTTATCAGGTCTAAATCTATTTGTTTATTGTGGTAATAATCCAATATCTTATAGTGATGAATCAGCTAATACTCCTTCATGGGTAGGCTACTTATTATTTGCTGTAGGTTGTGCTGTCGTTGTCGCAGCTGCCGTAGTGGCGTTAACAGCAGGAAGTGCAGTAGTGGCTACAGCTGCTGTTGGTGCTTTAGCAGGAGGATTAGCTGTTGGTAGTACTAGTTTAGTTATGCAAGGTATTACGCAAGGTGTAGATCACATAAATTATGGTGAAATTGGGATACAAATGATTTTTGGTGCTTTTAGTGGAGCTGTTGGCGCCTTAACAAATGGTTTAGTGAGTTTTGGCGTAGCATCTATTATTAGTGGTGTTTCATCGTTTTTTACATCTATGTATAATGGCGAATCCTTAGGTAATTGTCTAAAAAACGGCTTAAAAAGTGCAATTTTCTCTTTGGTATTTTCGTTCGCAAGAACAATCTATGATGGCGAAACTGGCAATTTCTTATATGATTCAATTACCAACGAAAGTTCAACAGTTGATGATTTTTTATATGGCATGATTGAGAATATTGTAGAAAACATAAAAGATAAATTTGAAGAATTGGTTAGAGCCATATTCTAATATATAAATTTTAATTTGGGAGTGTAAATATGAAAGAATATTTAATTAATTTAATAGAAATATTCTTAAAAGAAGAACTTAATTTATTTCAACAAAAATTAGTTACTGTTGGGGCTTATGTCTTAATTATAGTATTTTGTGTTTTAATATTCTTTTGGTTTAAAAATTTACATAGGAGAATAAAATCATATCTTAAATTCAAAATTGATTATGGATATATTTCTAGAAAAAAGGATGACTTATGAAATACATTTTATATGATTTTGCTAAATATTTAAGAAAATTAAATAAGAAGGAAAATTTATCCTGGTTTAATAAATTAATTTTAGATTGTGGATTAGAGACATATCATATAAAATCTGAAGAAAATGATTTAAGATTTTTTACAAGTTATCTTACTAGAAATAGTTTTAAAAATTGTGTTGAATTTAGATTTTATTATAAGAAATTTTATTGTTATTTATGTGTATTTGAAAATAAATATACTTATATAATAAAAACCCCTATTAATTATTCAGATAAAAAGATTAAAGTTAAAAATAAGATAGAGAATTATAATTTAGGAGATTATAATTCTCTATTAAATACCTTAATTGGAAATATAAAAAATTCTATAGATGAATTTATTTCGAAAAACGAGTATAAATCATTAGAAATAAAGCATGTTAAATCTAAGTTAACTAAATATTTAAAAAGAGAAATATTTCTATATTTAAAAAACAATTACTTATCTATTATATTTTTATTATTATCAATATTTATATTAGCTTGTGATTTTAATGATAATTTAAATATATTCATGAAAATATTATGTATTATTTTTATCGGTATATTATTTGTAAGTTTATTTAGACCTATTAAAATTATAATAAATGTTATTAGAGATTTAATAACATATTCTGTTGTTGAAATAGAAGATGGAGTTAAATATCTGGGTTATAAATCACTAAAATATTTGGGTTATATTGAAATGGTTGATGAAGTTAAAATGATATTAAATAATTCTAATTTTTATTTAATTCCTTATTGCGTTAATTTCTTTAATTTTCTTCCTGAGGATAATTCGAAACAATATGAAGAGATGAATCATAATTTAAAAGAAGTAAAATTTAAATTTGTGTATTTAAAATACACAAAACTGATTGTTGATTTAGATATTAATTTATTAATCATTCTTTATAAATATAAAAGTAATAAGAGATATTCTCCTAAATGTATTTCACTTTCTGGGCTTAAATATATTAGACAAAATTCCAAATTCAAACAAAGATATAAGTTTTAATTAGAGTTAAGAGGTGGCTAATGAAGAGTGTTATTTTAAATAATTTAATAATAGTACTATCTACGTACGAGAATTTTAAGGAATTATTAGATATTGAAATTATAAGAATTTTATTCAATATAATAGTTTTTTTAATTTGTTATGTGATTGTAGCATTTATTTTCATGTTATTTGGCAGAAAATTCAGGTCGTTTTTAACTCATATTAAAAATAATATTAAATATAGGTGATATATGAAATATACATTTAAACGAATAGATAGATATTTTGAAAAATTAGAAAAAATTCAAAAAATTAATAGTTTAATAGGATATGAAAAATTTTTATTAGATATTAAAAACAGAAACGTTGAAAAGTATGTTAATAACGAAAATATAAAATATTTAGTTGCGTATGTTACTACATTTAAATTTAGATATGGTGTTGAAATATCATTTTATTATTTGAATTTCTTTGTTCAAGTCTATATTACCAAAAATTATTATGGATATAAAATATCAATGCCTAGTAATTATAATATTAATGATGATAGTATAAAACTAGAAACTAAAAAGATAATTCATATTTCTTTTGAAGAACAAAATATACATACTTTAATAGAAGAAATTAAAAGAAAAATAGATATTTTTACTAGTGCTAATGAAACTACATTAAATTTTTCTACAAAGATGATAGAAAGATTAAAAAAATATCGCAAAAAAACAATTATAAATTATATAAAAGGCAATTTGCTTTCATTTCTTTTTTTAGGTGTATTTATAATTTTATATTTATTAAGTTCAAATATTGATATTTTTATAAGAACAATATTTTTATGTTTTGTAATAATATCAGTGTTATATAATTTGATTCATCTTGGTTTTTTAATTCAAGACATATATAAAATTCATTTAGATATAGTTGAAAAGAAGACCACAATTATTAAGGGTAAAATTGTGAATTATGTTAGGATTGATCAAACAATATTACCATCTCCAGGTATTTCAAATATAATATATTTATATGTCAAAACTGAAGAAAAAGAACAATTAATTATTCCTTATTGTAGCCATTTTTTTGATTTTATTCCAGTAATAATGAAAATAAAGAAACCTAGAAGCAAGGTCAAAGTTGTACGAACCATAATAGATATTGAAGATGAATATAGTTATGAAATTTGTTATCATAGCAAAGTATGTTTAAATCTTGATTTAAGATTATTATATTATGCTTATAAATATGCAGGAAGTAGAACTTATATACCAGAAATGCATTTTATAAGGAGAATGTTATCGTTTGGCTTACGTGGAATAAGTTTTGTTCCAATTTATAAATAAGGAAAGTTTTGATTTCAATATGCTTAAATAATTGTTTTAATTGGGTAGTATAAAAATGAGAGGTTGTAGTTATGTTATCAAGAAGCAAAGAAGTTGGTTGTCCTTATTGTAGTCATTTCTTTGATTTTATTTCTGATATTGAATAGCCAGTAAGAAAAAAGAACAAAGATAAGGTTAATAAAAAACTTGCAGAAATAAAAGAAGAGTATAGTTATGAAGTATGTCATCATACTAAGTCATGTTTTAATTTGGACTTAAAATTATTATATTTAAGTTATAATTATAAGACATATAAAACATACGCACCATCTATGGGTAATCTTATTAAAGGTATACAAGGTTTTGCTTCTAGAGCAACTTCTTCTAGTTCTAGAATTAATAAAAGATAAAATATAAACAATAAATTATCAAAAAAAGGAACTAAGGCTTTCGGCTTTAGTTCTCTTTGATATTAGTGTATTCAGAATTATTATTGAAGAAGTTAGTAATTATATTTTGTAAGTCCTGACAAGTTTTTTCTATACATTCTTTTTTAGATAAATTGTAATCAGGATAATAAGGTTCTAATATAGTTTGTCTAATCATTGGTTTTCTCTTCCAAAAATAAATTCCTTTAGGTTTATGGAAGGTTAAACAAATAGGAATAATAGGAACTTTAGCTGTATAAGCTATATGAAAAGCTCCAGGCATAAATTTTCTTATATGATCACAATAAGGAATTAGATGAGCTTCTGGGTAAACGTGAATAAATTTATTTTTAGCTAATTCCTCTCTAGTTTCTTTTAAAAATTTAATCATTAATTTCTTATCTCTAGGAATAGGAACAGCTCCACATAATCTTAAATATTTACTGGCAAACCCAAAACCTAAATTAGTTTCTAACATTGTAACGTAGGTCTTTTTAGGATAAAAAGTAGGAACATTTATAAAGGCATCTTGAATAAGGCAGTGATTAGATATTGTGATGGCCCCTTTAACTTTCTTTAAGTTTTTCTTACCTACTATTTTTACTCCCCATAATAATTTGTTTAATATTTTACATGTTACAATAGTAAAAAATAAGGTTATAGTACTAAAAATTCTAAAAAAGATATTTTTATTATAAAAAGGATAGTTATCTTTTAAAGAAACTTCTCTTACCTTAAAATTATTTTTATATTCATTTTGTTCATCAAGTAATTCTTGTTTTCTTTCATCAATCATATTTTATTTATCCTAACCTTTTATTTTTCTAAGCACCTTATGATACCATAAAATATGTTTTAAAACTAGTTAAAATATGATAAAATTATATAGATGGAGTTGATAAGATGTTGATCATATTTGGGGGTTCATTTAATCCACCAACCAAGGCTCATGAAGAATTAGTTAATATAATTAAAAATAGTTTTCCTAAAGGAAAAATTATAATAGTACCTGTATCTAAACATAATTATACTTGGAAACATAATTTAATAGAAGATGAAGATAGATATAATATGTTAAAACTTCAATTTCCTGATATTGAAATATCTAGATATGAATTTAATAAAGAAAAATATGAAGGTACTTATGAATTATTATCTAATTTTAAAGAAATAGATAAAGATATTTATTTTATTATTGGTAGTGACAATCTTAATCAAATGCCATTATGGTTAAATTATGATAAATTAATTAAAGATTTTAAATTTATTGTTTTAAAAAGAGAAACTGATGAAATTAATTTAAGTGATAAGAATAAAAATAATTTTATTGTAGTTGATATGAATAATCCAATATCTTCTAGTTTAATTAGAAGTGATATTGATAAATATAGAACATATTTAACAAAAGATGTTTATAAATATATTAAAGAACATCATTTGTATGAGGAGGACGTATGATTAAACAAGGATTTGTTAAAGTAGCTTGTGTTACACCTGTATTAGAAGTAGGTAATCCTATCTTTAATATAAAAGAGATTACTAGACTAGCTAATAAAGCTAAAAGTAGTATAACTGTTTTCCCTGAATTATCTATAAGTGGTTATACTTGTGGGGATTTCTTTTATCAAGATAGTTTATTAAAAGATGTATATAAGGCTATAGATTATTTTTTAAAGAATAATAAAAATGAAGGTATAGTAATCTTAGGAGCTCCTTTAATGTGTGAAGGTTCTTTAATTAATGCAGCTATAGTTATAAAAGGTAGTGAGATTTTAGGGGTTGTTCCTAAAAGATTCTTACCTAATAACCATGAATATTATGAAAAGAGATGGTTTAAATCTGGTAGAAATATTAATGCCGAATATATTTATATATTAGGTAATAAATATGATTTAGGAGAAATATTATTCCATGATTATGAAAATAATATTCATTTTTGTGTAGAGATATGTGAAGATATGTGGGCTAGCATAACTCCTGCGAATTATTTATCACTTCAAGGAGCTAACATGACTATTAACTTATCAGCTTCAAATGAAGTTTTAGGTAAGTCAGATATTAGAAAGAATACAGTATTAGAAAACTCAAGACGCAATTGTGGTGCGTATATTTACGCTTCAGCTGGAGTTAGTGAATCTACATCTGATACTGTTTATAGTGGCCATAATATAATTGCGGTATGTGGTACTTTAGTTAAAGAAACTGAAGATTTCTCAATTGAATCAGAGATAATTTATGCTGATATAGATATTAATATGATTGAATTTAATAGAAGAAATCAAACTGATATGCATGATAATATATTAGATTTCTTTTCTTATGTTGATGTTGAATTTTCTTTAAAAGAAAGTAATACTTACTATTTTGAAGATAGTTTAGATCAAACTCCTTTTGTCCCTAAAGATAGGGAAGTAGAAGCTTTTAATAAGATAGCTAGTCTTCAAGAATTTGCCTTATATAAGAGATTAAAACATACTAAGGTAAATAGTTTAGTTATAGGTGTAAGTGGTGGTTTAGATTCAACATTAGCTTTACTTGTCGCAGTTGAGACTTTTAAACATTTAAATTATGATTTAAAAGGTATTATAGCTGTCACAATGCCTGGTTTAGGAACTTCTAAGAGAACTAAAAGTAATGCTGATATGTTGATGGAAAAATTAGGTGTTACGAGTTTAGTAAAACCTATAAAAGAGGCAGTAGTTCAACATTTTAAAGATATTGAACATGATATAAATGTTAAAGATATAACTTTTGAGAATGCTCAAGCTAGAATTAGAACTTTAATATTGATGGATTTAGCTAATAAACATAATGGTCTTGTTTTAGGTACTGGTGATATGTCAGAACTTGCTCTTGGTTGGTGTACATATAATGGAGATCAAATGTCAATGTATGGTATAAATGCTGGTATACCTAAGACTTTAGTTCGTTTTATGATTAAATATTATGGTTTAACTAAGTTTAAAGAAATAAATGATATTTTGACTGATATTATAGATACTCCTATATCTCCTGAATTAACTGATTCAAATCAAAAGACAGAAGATAGTATAGGTAAATATGAAATAAATGATTTTATTTTATATCGCTATTTATGTTGTGGAGATGATGAAGTTAGAATGGTTTATTTATTAAAAGAAGCTTTTAAATTAAGTGATGAAGAAGCTAATACTTATGTTAAAAATTTCTTTTATCGTTTCTTTACTCAACAATTTAAACGTCAAGCTACTCCTGATGGTCCAAAGATTTTAAATGTATCTTTAAATCCAAGAGGAGATTACCGTATGCCTAGTGATATAAAGAGGTGGTAGTTTGAAAAAGGTAATATTAGGTTTATCAGGCGGAGTAGATAGTAGTGTAGCTGCTATTAAGTTATTAGAAGAAGGATATACTGTTGAAGGTATGTTTATGCGTAACTGGGATAGCGTTACTAATAATGACTTACTTGGTAATCCAACTATTAATGATGATGTTTGCCCTCAAGAAAAAGATTATGCGGATGCTAAAGCTGTAGCTGATAAACTAGGTATAGTTTTACATAGAGTTGATTTCATTGAGGAATATTGGAATTATGTATTTACTTATTTTATAGATGAATATAAAAAAGGTAGAACTCCTAATCCTGATATAATGTGTAATAAATATATTAAATTTAATACTTTTTTAGATAAAGCCTTATCCTTAGGTGCTGATTATATCGCAATGGGTCATTACGCTAGAGTTAAACATCTAGAAGATCATTCTTTATTATTAAGAGGAATAGATGATAATAAAGATCAAACATATTTCTTATGCATGATTAATCAAGATATGTTAAGACATAGCTTATTTCCTATAGGTGATATGTTAAAAAAAGAAGTAAGAGACATAGCTACTAAATATAATCTTGTAACGGCAAACAAAAAGGATTCAACAGGTATTTGTTTTATCGGAGAAAGAAACTTTAAAGAATTCTTAAAGAATTACTTACCTGCTAAATCTGGTAATATAATAACTTCAACTGGTGATGTTATAGGTAAACATGACGGATTAATGTATTACACTATCGGTCAAAGAAAAGGTTTAGGTATTGGTGGTAATAATAATTATAAAAATGAAGCTTGGTTTGTCATTGGTAAAGATTTAGAAAATAATAATTTAATAGTAGGTCAAGGTGATGATAATATTTATCTATATTCTAATCACTTGATTGCTGATAATGTTAATTGGATTTATGATAAACCAAAAGAAGGATATAATTATACTGCTAAATTTAGATATAGACAAAAAGATATACCTGTAACCATCAAATATCTAGATGATAATAAGATAGAAGTAATTTACGAATCTAAGGCAAAAGCTGTAACTCCAGGTCAAGCTGTAGTTATCTATGACGGTGAAATTTGTCTTGGTGGCGCCATAATTGATGAAGTATATATGGATCAAGATAAGAGAAGATACTAATGGAACTTAAAGGAACATTTAAACAAGAAATCTTTGTCTCATCAGATTCTTTATATAAGATTTTAGATGTTAATACTTTAGATGGAGATATAGTAGTTTGTGGTAATTTTATTAATTTAGAACCAGGGCTAAACTATATCTTTACTGGTGAATATGTAAATCATCCTAAATATGGCAAGCAGTTTAAAGCTGATGCTTATAAAAGAGATAATGATTCAAAATCAGGTTTAATTACTTTTTTCTCTAGTTCTAGATTTTATGGTATAGGTGAAAAATTAGCTACTAAAATAGTAGATACCTTAGGGTTAAAAGCTATAGATATAATACTTGAAGATAAAGAAAAATTATCTTTAGTCAAAGGTATATCTAAAGATAAAAGAGAACATATTTATGAAGTATTAAAAAGTGTTAATTTTGAAGATAAGATATTACTTGAATTATATAATTATGGACTTACTTCTAAAATGGCTAAAAAGCTATATGAAGAATATGATAATAATGTAATAAATATAATTCAAGAAAATCCTTATCGTTTAATTTATGAAGTAGATGGTTATGGTTTTAAAAAGGCTGATGAGTTAGCTTTAAGTTTAAACTTTAGTAAAGATAATCCTATTAGAATAAAAGAAGCTATTTTATATGTTTTAGATGACCTATGTTATAGAGATGGTAATATTTATATTTTTAAAGAAGATTTAATAAAAAAGAGTACAGAATATCTTGGAATATCTAGCAATAAAATAGATGAAGAGTTAGTTAATTTAGCTAATAATAAAAGAATTAAATTAGTAAATAACAAGGTTTATTTAATAAATTTATATAAAGCTGAATTTGAAACAGCTCAAAAATTATTATCTTTAAATAAGATAGAATATACTAAATATCAAAATGAAGATTTAAAAAGAGAATTAGTAAATGTTGAAAAAGAAGTTGGCTTTACTTATACAACAAGACAAAAAGATACTATTTTAAATGTCTTAAATGATAAAATATCTATTATAACTGGTGGGCCTGGTACTGGTAAGACTACTATAGTTAAGGCTATAATTAAATTATATTTAAAATTAAGTAAACAAAATAAAGAAGATGATATTTTATTACTTGCCCCAACAGGTAGGGCAGCTAAAAGACTTCAAGAATCTTGTAATATACCTGCCTCAACTATCCATAAGGCTCTAGGCTATGATTATACGGGTATGTTTAAATATAATGCTGATAATTTATTGCCTTATAAAATAATTGTAATAGATGAATCTAGTATGATAGATATAGAATTAGTTCATAAATTATTATCAGCTATTCATTTAAGAACTAAAATAATTTTTATAGGTGATGAAAACCAATTACCTAGTGTAGGGCCAGGTGAATTTCTGCATGATATTATTGCTTCTAATGTTTTTAAATGTTACCACCTAGAAGAAGTAATGAGACAGGTTAGTGATAGTAGAATAATTAGATTAGCTAACATGGTTTTACATAAACATATATATTTTGATATCTTTAAAGATAATAAAGAAATATATTTATATAATTTAACTAATATTGATTTAAAGTGGAAAATTAAACAAATATTAGATAATTACTTAGCTAAGGGAAATTCTTTAAATAATATTCAAATTTTAATACCAACTTATAAGGGTAAAGATGGTATTTATGAAATAAATAATTATATTCAAGAAAATTACAATAATACTAAAGATAAATCTATTAAGAGAGGTAATTTTACCTTTTATATTAATGATAGAGTCTTGCAACTTAGAAATAATCCTGAAAAAGGAATAATGAATGGCGATATCGGTTATATTAGAGATATTTTTGAATCAGAAATATTAGTAGATTTTAATAATAAAGCTGTTAAACTAGATAAAACTGATTTAGAAGATATAAGTTTAGCCTATGCTGTAACTGTTCATAAATCTCAAGGTAGTGAATATGATTATGTAATATTTCCTATACTTAGTAGTTATCATATTATGTTAAAAAGAAAACTTATTTATACAGCTATCACAAGAGCTAAAAAGAAATTAATTATCTTTGGAGATAAATACTATATTAACGATAGAATTAAATTTAAAGAAGGATTAAAAAACACTTCTTTAGAAGAATATTTAAAAGGGAATGTAGGATTAACTCCTTATGATTTTTTATAATAAATAAAATGATATAAAGAGGGATTAAAAATCCTTCTTTTAATATTTAAAAATATTAAACTTTTTATAAAAATGTAGTATAATACCTATCTTTGGTAAATAGGTGTTGCTAAACCCTAATTTGCATATCAAACTCGG
>CAZJPL010000044.1:0-10372 GCA_964547945.1 uncultured Anaeroplasmataceae bacterium | reverse complement strand
ATCTACATATCTTAATCTTTTTATTTTGTCAAGTGGCTTAAGTTAATGACATTGCTTTTGAAGCTATTTTTTCAATTATTCATCACATAATAATAAGATACCAGCTATTAAGTTAACAAATAATAATGTACAAACCTTAAACCCAGTACTTAATGTCTTTTCCCCTTTATATGCCTTGTATATACTTATAGTCATTGGAATACACCAAATTAATGGAATTATTAACCAACAAGTAGATAAAGTAGTAAGTAAACAAAATATAAATGCAGCTAATTTCATAAATCTTTTTTTCCTTTAAAGCACCTATATAATAGCAATATATTTAGAAGAAAACAAGGACAACTTTAGTTATTATAAACTTCAAATTCTCATTACATCTTAATTAAAACTCAAATATAGATAAACGATTGTGGGGCAGCTTTTATCCCATATTCTAAAAGTGTTTTAGGAGTATCGAAAATTTGCACCTTCCCCAATTTATAAGCGTATGCAACTTTTTTGTTTTTAAAATACTTATCAAAAAAGGCCTTAGAAATACCTGAAGCTTCTTTTGTTTGTTTCCAAAGTTCTTCCGGGGGTAGCATAATTACTTCAGATATCTCAGCTTCAGCAACAACCCGTTTAATCGGAGTTGTCTCATAGATTATAAGTGATGAAACATCTTGCTTTGCAGCAATTTTACGATATTCATATTTTTTTGTACCATTTAAAATGTTAGCCACATGCTCTGGATTAATAGAAATTAAAATCTTATTTTTCATACTCTTCTCCACTTCCTGATTGACATATTTTTTCGAATTGTTCTTTTGTAATTTTCTTAAATGGTATTATTCTAGAATCATTAACTGCTTTTATTTCTTGTAATTTCTTTAATATAATTGGAATTTTAAAAGGATGATAATCTAATAACTTAACTACAACTCGATATTTCCCTTTCAATGCTTTAATTTCTTCTTCAGTAAAAATAGATTTATCCTTACAAATCTTTATTAGCTCTTCATCTGTTCTAGTGGTAATAATTTCTTGAACTATGGCCATACCCGTTACGGCAGAAGTATATTTTTTAGGAATTCGTTCTCCTGTTCTATAAATTAAGACTATATCACCTGGTTTAGCCTGAATATTATACGCTCCAGTAAGATACATCTTTTCAATAGCATAACGATGTCCTTTATTTCCTGAATATAGTCGCATATCTTCATTTTTCAGTATATTATCTGGAAATAAATCAGTATGATACTGTGAATAAATAGGCAAAATAAAATACTCTGCATTATTCTTTATAAGAGGATAATTAAATTTTGAATCCTTATTAGTTATATAATTTTTCATATCTTTTACAAGAACTGCTTCTCCATTATCTTTATAACCATAATGAACAAATCCCCATTCTTGCATTAGATTTTTTAAACGAATAACTTCTTGTCTTTTCTTTTCATAAAGTGTCACATATATTTCTTCGACATCTTGTCTTTTTGCATTATCAAATATAATTTTCAAAAAACGTTCACCAAGACGAAAGCCAGTACTCTCAATTTTAAAAGTACCTACTTTTAATCTACGTTTGGGAGTTAAATTTGGTTTAACTTTAAGATAATCTAGTTCATCGGCCTCTTCTATTTTCAAATACAAAAAACCTTTAATACCATTTTCACTTTCAAACAAATATGCTGCTTCATGATTTATGGCCTTTTTCTTAAACCAATCATCAAATTTTGAACCTTCATAATCTTCACGCAATGTATCAAAGAAATCAGAATTTAAATTGATTTCTGATATCGGTTTCAATTGTACTGATAACATTTTATACTCTATATATCGTGGATAGGTTGATTCAATAGCCTTTAATAATTCAGCAGAAGATAAAACATAGTCACGCAAAAATAATTCGTTCGCCTTCAATAAAATCAACTTATCATCAGTTAATAGAATATCAACATTTGCATTATAAACTTCTAACAATAATGCATTATCTATTTGCTCATTTTCGTTTTGAGTATACTTTTCAATAACTTTATCAAAATAAGTATCCCTACTAACACTAAAGTTTGGAAGTTCCTTATATGCCTGCATTTTGACCAGCATGTTTTGCTTTTCCTTATCATTTGCATATTTTATAATTTCATTTTTTGATAATTTATGAATATACTTGGTTATATGCAATTTATCAAACCACTTATATAAACTAATAACTTCAAAAGATGTATTATTACCACTTTCGTATTGAATAATAGTATTAGTATCCAATAATACACTTATATTTTTTAAATCAATTTGCATTGGTGCAATCTCATAGCAAATTATTCCATACTTATTTACTTCATCTCGTTCATAAAATTTATTACACTCTTTAATTGCCTCATCAATAGATGAATATATATTTCTAAAATCATCCCAATGTGTCCGCAATGTGTCTTCCCAATTTTTAAATAAATTAATTTTCTTTACTGCTACACGAACAAATTTTCTTTTATCTTCTGTAGAAATTAAAACAAGAGTATCACCAATTTTAATACTTTTACGTTCGTCAGTAGCTAAACGATATTCATGTTTTTTTAAACCTTTTTTTATTTTTTCTATAAATTTATCCCTGATTTTTAAATAATAAATCTTCATAAACTCTCTCTAACAATTATTATAAGAAATAATGTCGACCACAAGAGTCAACATTAAAACCATTTTCAAAATATTAAGATCCCTTTAATTACTAAATATTCATTGCTTCTTTTAATTTAGTTTCTATTTCTTCTAAAATAGTAGGATTATCAGCTAGATACTTTTTAGCTGCCTCTTTACCTTGACCTATTCTAGTATCTTGATAACTAAACCAAGCTCCAGCTTTTTTAATGATATCATAAGATACTGATAAATCTATTACTTCTGATAAATGTGATATACCCTCACCATAAATAATATCTACTTCAGCTGTTCTAAAAGGTGGAGCCACTTTATTCTTAACTACTTTAACTACTGTTTTATTACCTATTATATTAGAACCATCTTTAATTTGTTCACTTCTTCTAATATCAAGCCTTATAGATGAATAAAACTTTAAAGCACGTCCACCTGTAGTAGTTTCTGGATTCCCAAATAAAACTCCTACTTTTTCTCTAATTTGATTGATAAATATAGCTACACAATTAGTTCTAGCTATAATAGGAGATAATTTACGCATAGCTTGACTCATAAGTCTTGCGTGAAGTCCGACATGACTATCTCCCATATCCCCGTTTATCTCAGCTTCAGGAGCTAAAGCAGCTACACTATCAACTACTACTATATCTACACTACCAGATTGAATTAAGGCTTCTACTATATCTAAAGCTTGTTCACCTGAATTAGGTTGAGATAATAATAAATTATCAATATCTACACCTAAAGCTTTAGCATATATAGGATCAAGAGCATTTTCAGCATCTATAAATGCTGCATATCCTCCTTCTTTTTGAGCACTTGCTATTGCATGCAATGCGAATGTAGTTTTACCAGAAGATTCAGGCCCAAATATTTCAATTATTCTTCCTCTAGGATATCCGCCTACACCTAACGCCTTATCTAAAGCATAGGAACCCGAATGAATAACTTCATATTTTTCCTTTACTTTTTCTCCTAGTCTCATAATAGAACCTTTACCAAAATCTTTTTCTATAGATTTTAAAGCTTGTTCTAAGGCTTGTTCTCTATTTATTGCCATAATTATATTTCACCTCTATATTATATATAGTCAAAAACTATTTGTTTTTTACATTGATTCAAAAATTTCTTTTCTATTTTTTAATAAATACTCTAAACCAGATATTATAGTCAAAACTAAGGCTATATACATTAGTACTTGCCCAGTAATATATACTGCTGTATGAGATGCACTAAAGAACATAACTATTAAAGCTACCATAGTAAAAGCTGTTTTATATTTACCCATTTTAGCAGCGGCTATAACTACTTGTTTATCTGCTAATACCATTCTTAAACCTGACACCATGAACTCTCTTATTAATATAATAACAAGTACCCACATAGGCATATATCCATCAGCTACAAATATAGCCATAGCGGTAAATGTTAACATCTTATCAGCTAGCGGATCGGCAAATTTACCAAAGGTAGTAACTAAATTTCTACTTCTAGCTATATGACCATCTAAAAAATCAGTTATACTAGCTATTGCGAATAACGCAGCTAATAATATATAAAGTAAAGTCACATCACTAAATACTATAGTATCAGTAAAATAAGGTATGTAATATAATATAAGCATTATTGGTATAATAAGTATTCTTAAAAGTGTTAATTTATTAGGTAAAGTCATTTTATCGCCTCTTTCTAGATTATATCATATTAATATTTTTTTGACATTATTTTTTTTATTTATTGCAAGTAAACTTCCTTTTTGTTATAATAAGTTGCGTTAAAGTTATCGGAGGTGAAACTATGGCAAATATTAAACAACAAATCAAAAGAAATAGAACAAATAAAGAAAGAAATTTAGCTAATGCTTCTTATAAATCAAAATTAAAAACTACATTTAAAAATGTAAATGCTGCAGTTCAAGCTAATGATCTTCAACGTGCTGAAGAATCTTTATCTATAGCTTATAAAACATTAGATAAAGCTTTATCTAAAGGTATCGTTCATCAAAATTATGTAAATCGTAATAAAGCTAGTTTAGCTGCTTTAGTTAATGGCTTAAAGTAATAAAAATAAGGTCTTGTTTCTAGTCTTTAGATTCAAGACCTTTTTAATTATAATCCAAGTAAATAACTACTAAAGGCTACTTTGGGATTCAAAGAGCCTTTTTTTATACCATATTCTATATCATTTAATTTAGTTAATGTTCTTCTTAGACTCTTATTAGATACATTTTTAGCTTCTTGTAACATATAATAAGCTCTACCTATTTTAACATTATTAACCTCAGCTATATCATTTTGATTATAACCAAAATTAACTAAGATATTATTGTTATATATTTCTTGAAATTTATTAATTATTAAACCTAACAAATAAGTTATACTTACATTATTTTTTAATAAATCAGTATATATATTATAAGCTTTTACAACATCCCTTTTTATTACAGCTGTACATAATTCATATACATTATCTTCTATAGGAAGTGATAATAATTCTAAAACATCTGATACAGCCACTTCTTTTTCATCATATTTATAACATACTACTTCAGCTAAAATATTACTTATTTTAGTTAAATCATCTCCATAACTAGCTATAAAACTAATTACTTCATCATTATATTTAAAACCTTCATCATCTAAATAAGCTTTAATAAACTTATCTATGCTTTCTCTTCTGGCATTTAAATCATAATAAATAGCATATTTTCTTAAATTAGGTATTACTTTATTATCTTCTTTATTAAACCATAGTATCAAATAAGAAAAAGGAGCTGGATTAGCTAAATATTTAATTAAATAGTTATAATCTCTTTCCGATAAATTAGCTATATTTTCACTATCTTTAATAATTACTAATTTATTATCACTTAAAAAAGTAGGCGTATTTAAAACACCTAATATTTCAGCCATACCATTTTCTTTTACATCGTAGTAATCAGCTTCAACATCAAGGTTTAAATCTTGTTTAATCTTTTTTATTTGCATATCTAAAATTATTCTATCTTCTGCACATATTATAAAAGAATTATTCATGACTCTATCACCTAAAATTATTATACCATATTTTTATTTATAGGTTATAAGTTTATTATTAATAAATGTAATATTTCCCGTATTATAAGTGATATAAATATTAGTATACTTTAATCTTTCTAACACTTCTTCTCTAGGAAAATTATATCTATTATTATACCCACAAGAGATAATTGAATATTCTGGATTAGTCTTTTTAATAAACTCAGCACTAGTTGAAGTATTAGAACCATGATGAGCTACTTTTAAGATATCTATATCAAATAGATAATCTAATATATCTAGCTCTACTTCTTCACTAATATCTCCAGTAAATAAAACATTATAATTATCTAAATAAAGATTTAAAACTAAAGAATTATCATTTTCATCATCATAACTTTTATTACCACTTAATACAGTAATAATACCATTGCCTATACTTAAATTATCTCCAAAAGCTAAATATTTAATCTTATTAGAACTTATATCTAACATATCTGGTGAAGTCTTATCGTGCTTTGATAAGTAAATATATGACACATCTATATTTTCTACTATTTCAAGGACATCCCCAAAGTGATCACTATCACCATGAGTTATAAATATAGCTTCAATTTTTCTAATATTTTTCTTAACTAAATAATCATAGCTATTATAACAATCTATCATGTAATATTTATTATCAGTCTTAATTAAGGCGGAATCCCCCTGACCCACATCTAAAAATATAACATAATCATCTACTAAATAAGGTATAAACAAATAGATAAATACTACCATAGCTAAACTAAGTTTTAATTTAATAACTTTCCTATTTTGACTAATATAAAAGAATATAAATATTAATAAAATATAATAAATTAATTTAATTATATTATTCATATAAGGAAAAGTAATATTATATAAATTAGCTACTATATCTAATTCTTTATTAAATCCTACTAGTAAAAATTCTAAATAATAACTTAATTTAGGAATAATTAAATATATGAAACATAAAGGCAAAAATAAGATAGTTATTATATTAACAAATAAAAAAGATATTAAAACAAATATAGATAAAGAATTAGACATATTAGTAATGAAGGGGAAACATATTATTAAAAAATAAAGTCCTGTATATACTTCTTTTAAATATTTATTATCAGTCTTAATTATATCTTTTTTATATAATATACCAAAGCTACTTATTTGAGAGAATATAAATCCTATATTATATATTCTTAAAGGATTAATTAAACATAACAAGAATGTTATAGAATATAGATCTAGTTTAGAATATAAAATATTAAATTTAGTATTTAATTTTTGAAGTAATAAGAATATAAAAGCTCTAACTAAAGATATAGAAGCTCCACATAATAAAACATAGAAAAATACTATAACTAAGCTAATATTCTCACTTAAAATATACTTTTTAGATACTTTAAACAATAACTTAAATATAATATTATATATTAATAAAATATGAAACCCACTTAAAGCTAGAATATGTAAAATATTTAATTTAGCGTAATTAGTTGTGTCAGTTAATATATTATTTCCTAATACTAAACAAGAAAATAATTCATAATAATCTTCACTTATCTTATCTTTATAATAATCTAAAATATAATATCTTAATCTATTAAAACTTATAAAATAACTAGTTATAGAATATTCTGATATATCATAAATATTTCTTAATCCTTTACCTCTTAAGAAAGTTAAGGTATTGAAATCACCATCATATGAAGGAGTTAAATGCTCATCTAAACTTCCTTCTATATATAATATATCACCTGGTTTTATATCTAAACTAGTATAAGACATGTACTTATGAAATTTATAATAGAATGTAAAATAACTTTCTTTGACTTCACTTATATAAATAGTGCCTTTTATAGTAGTTGGTGAATAATTATAGAAAAAGAAAAGTAATATTAAAATTAAACTAAAGATAGCTAAAATAATTAATAAAATCTTATTTAAACACTTTCTTTTTATAATAAATGCTAAATATATAATATATAAAATAAAGACAAAATATAGATATAAACTAATAGCTAATAAGACTATTCCTATTATTAAGTAATGCCACTTATCTGAGTACGGCCTTAAGCTGGATGTTAAGTCTAGATTCTTCATTTTTAATAGAAACTAAAGTAAAGAACTCTTCCCAATCATTAAAATAATCATTTTGTTTTAAATATTCTAATATTCTATTAGCTTTTGCATCACCTATTCCAGGGAGGCTTATTAATTCATCATAAGTAGCTGTCTGAATAACTATAGGATCACTAGGTGGTTCATAAAAATAGATAACTAAACCATCTTCTATCTCAAAATCCACATAGATTGAAGTAGAACTTGCCCCAACAAGATTTAAAAGACTAGTCTTATCAATACTATCTGGCACCTTATATGTCCCGGGTTTTTGACAATAACCTTCAGCTGTAACAGTAATATAGTTTATACTAGGTGCCTCAACTACTTTTTTATCATCTTTGTAATTAATAAAGACTAAACTTATTGTAATAACTACAATAAAGATTAAAAATATTTTCTTCATAATCTCTTCTCCTCCTATTAATTAATAGACAAGAAACCTATTATTTTTATAGAGGAAAATAAAAAAATTATTAAATGCTAGATTATTTATTTCTAAATATAGTTATTACTTTATTCATTTCTTTAATAAATTCATCAGACAAACTTTCATTCGTTTCACTAAAATCTATATATCTATTAAATTTATTAAAATAATATTCTTTTAAAAAAGTAATTGTTTTTTCTTTTTCTAAACTTGGTTTATCTTGATTAAAAGTAAATAATAAATCTATATCTGAATCTATTCTATTTAATCCTTTAGCAAACGAGCCAAATATAAATAGGCTTTTAATTCCTTTTTCTTCTAAAATTTTTTGATCAGATCTTAATATACTAATAATTGTTTCAAGTTTTAATTCAGTTAAATTTTCATAATAACTTTTATCTTGATATTCATTAGTTCTAATCAATTCATAAATATAGACAAATACTTTTTTATCATCTTTTTCAAAATAATTATTTCTTAATTTTGTATACTTAACTATCTGTCTTTTATAAATTTTAATAGTAGGAATATTTAGCTTTAATAAGCCATAATTTAGCAACATTAAAGCTACAGCTGTTCTTTCAAATTCTTTTAGATTAGTCATTTCTTTATACATATTTAGATGAAATAAAATAATATCATCTACTTTATCACTCTTTATATCAAAGAAAGCTTTATTAACCATTTTAATAACTAGATTTTCATCTACTTCATAACCTAATAATATATAGAAGAATTTATTAAGTAATTCTTTAGTAAATGGCTTTTTATGATTGCTGATCAAATAGTAATAAGCATCATAATAATCTTTAAATTTTTCTTCTAATTCTCCTCTTGGTTCTTCTTCACTATACACTATCTTTTTAAATGAATCATGATTAATAAAAATACCTTGCCCTTGAAATATCTTTTCAATAAAATGAGCTATTCTTTTACGAACTATTAATTCTTTACCTTCCTTTAAATCAGTAAATTCATTCATTTTTATTCCTCCTTATTATCACTATCATCAATTTCTGTATAATCATTTTGTTTAAAGATACTCTTTATTATTTGATTAGTTCCAGTAGCTGACGCTCCACTAACAAACCCAAACAATAATGCATCATAAACATGTGATGCCTGTAATAACAAATCATTAGCCGTATAATATAATAATATACCGACTAAACCACCAATTATTGTCACAATAATAGGTATTAATCTATAATATTCTTCTTTATTTCTAAAAATAAATTTATAAATCTCACCAATTAAATAAGTAATCAAAACGATTAAAATAACACCAGTATTCAAATCAATTTCTCCTTTCTTATGTATATATTTGAAGATAAGTTACTTCGCACGATTAAATTTAGTAACTCTCTTCACCTATATACAAAAACTTGCCATTTTTAAGGAGTTTGATTTTTGATTCTCTCTATAATTCTTTTAATTATTTTAGAAACAGCACTCTCATCTACACCCAATTTTTCAGCCATTTCAACTTGTTTAAAACCTTGTTGAATTAACATTAATACTTCTTTTTGTCTTTTAGTCAATTTATAGGATTTTAAAATTTGTTCTATTGTCATATATTTATTATTAATTAATAAATCCCTAGATTCTACAAACAAATCTTTTTGATTAACTCTATCTATATCTACATCATCATTTAAATTAACTTCTATTAATCCCAATCTAGAAGATAAATATTTTCTTTTAACCTTTTCTTCAATAATATCTTCTAAATTAATAAAATGCCAGATTATGCAAGATAAGTCATAATCTTCTCTTATCTCTTTAGGTAATAAATCAAATTCTAAATTTGAAAATTCTTTAATTCGGTTAATTTCTTTATTACCCACTTTAAAACTACTACTTTCATCTTCAATTATCTTAGATAAATTAAATGAATTAGTTTTCTTAGCTTCTTCAATCATACTTTTAAGCATATTAATAGCATTTAGAATTTTTTCTTCCACTTCTTTACCTCAAAATTTGAGGAAAAGAAAAAGATTTTTTTAGTTTCAATCATAAAGAACTCCTTCTATATTAGAAGTTTTAGTTACGATTAAACCTTCTTGTTCTTTTATATCTTTTAAATTCGTAACAGTTAGTTGATCAGACTAACATTTAAAAGATATGTGCATAGATTATCATTATT
>CAZJPL010000043.1:0-10715 GCA_964547945.1 uncultured Anaeroplasmataceae bacterium | reverse complement strand
AAATATATGTGGGGGATTTTGTTAGTAAGCTTATGTACTTTATTTTTAGTGGCTTGTGGAGAAAATGTTGATGAAGCAGTAAATGAAAGTTATGCTATTAGTTATATAGAAAGTTCTTATTATAATATAAGTGGTCTACCTGAAGAAGCTACTTTAGGTGATGAGATTACTTTTACTATATCTTTTGTTAATCCATATGGCTATTTCTATGAAATAGATGAAGTTAGTTATAATGGTAATGTTATTACAGCTAGTAGTAATAAATATAGTTTTACTATGATTGATGAAGATGTAACTATATCAGTAAGTATTACTGAAGTTGGTGAATATACTAGTGGTAACATCAGTTTTTCAAATTCAGCACCTAGTACTATAAGGGTTGCTACTGAATCTGATAAATCATCAATCTTATCTGCAAATCAAAGTTTAGAAGTAGAATTTGGTAGTGGTGCTAGTTTTTTAATTACTTCAGTAAAATCTACTATTTATTCTTCAAACACAGATGTTATACCATTAGATGCCCTAACTTATAGTAACACAACTCAAAGTGCTTCAACTCTTATTATTGGTGGTAAATTAACTATTAATTTAAAATTAATAAATGAAGGAGAAACTTATATTTATCTAAATTTAAGTCCTAATAATGGCTCTTTAGGTACTATAGTTAAAAAGATAACTGTAATTGATGGGGAGATAGAAGTTGCTACTATGGAAGTAAACTTTACTTATACAAATAGTTCTAAATATGATGATAGTGAAATATTCTTAAGTATTGAAGATGTAGATTATGTATATGGTCAAACTAGTCCTAGATATACAACTGTTTATTTAAGTGATGTTGAAGATAAAGCATTTACCTTTACTTATGTAATTGGTCATACTTATCATATTTATGTGGGTTATACAGGAGATAATTCTAATTTATCTTTAGGTGATTGGATGGGTTTAGGCTCATCTTTAACTGGATATAATCAATTAATAAGTGGTGAATTATCTTTATTAAATAATTTAGATACAGTTGAGTTAATAATAAAGAATTAAAAAATACTCGGGTTCCGAGTATTAATCATTTAAGGTGGTGGTTTATTTGTTAGATATTAAAGAAATGGTATATAAATTATATCAAGATAGATCTTATGATAGTGTAAAGACTGATTATGGTAAAACTCTAATTATAGCTGGCAGCAATAACTATCCTGGGGCAGCTATTATATCTAGCATGTTTGCTGAATTATCTGGTTGTGGGTATGTTACTTTATCAACACCTAAAATAGATTATAAGGGTTTAAGTATAAGCCCAAATATCTGTCATTTAAATTTTGATGGAGAAGATGATTTTATTTTATCTGATTTAGATTTACTTAAAAGATATAATAGCATTTTATTTGGTAATGGTATTAAAGAGAGTATAAACAATTATAATAGCTTGAAACTACTAATAAATAATATAGATGTTTTGGTTTTAGATGCGACTGCCTTAACTATTTTAGCTAAGGATATAAATTTATTAAATAGAAGTATTAAGAATAAAATTATTTTAACACCACATTTAGGTGAATTAAATAAATTATTAAATATCAATTTAGATAGTAGATCTTCTTTTGATTATATAAATAAAACAAAAGAGTTTTGTCTAAATTATAAGGCTAATATTTTAATTAAAAGTTATGATTCAGTATTTATTACAGATAACGGGGAAGTATATAAATCTAGTTATAGCCCAACATCATCTTTAGCTCGTGCTGGTTCAGGTGATGCCTTAGCTGGTTATATAAGTGGATTACTTGCTTATGGATTAAAATATTATAGTCTAGATAAGATAGTAAGGTTTGCTGATGAAGTAATACATGAGGCTGCTTTATTATATGAAAAAACTCATCTTAAGGGTCTTATTAATGCCAATATATTGGCAGAAAATTTAGTTAAAGTTTTAGAGGGATATAAATGAAATATTATTTAGCTTATGGATCTAATTTAAATGTAGAAAAAATGAAAAAACGTTGTCCTAGTGCGAAAATCGTTGGCAGCACTATATTAGGTAATTATGAACTTGTCTCATGGCATTACTTAAATATAATAGATAAACCTGGCTCTCAAGTTTATATTGGAGTTTGGGAGTTTGATGAGACTGAAGAATATTTACTTGATATGTACGAGGCATATCCTAGATTATATAGGAAAGAAATTATACCTTTTGATTTAAATGGTAAAAAAGAATTAGGTTTAATATATTTTATGAATAATAAAGATGAAACTCCTCCGACAGAGGAATATATAAAAGAATGTTTAGAGGGTTATGATGATTTTAATTTTGATAAAGATATCTTATTAAAAGTATTTAGGAAGAATAGTTAGATGAGTGAAAAAGATAGAATGTTAAGTGGTAATTTATATGTTGCTAAAGATAAAGAATTATCTTTAATGCATAATAAAGCTGTCACTTTATTAAATAAATTTAATAATAGTTTAGATATAGTAGAAAGAGAAAATATCTTAAAAGAATTATTTGGTAATATAGGAAAAAACTCTTATATAGAACCACCTTTAAGAATGGATTATGGTTGTAATACCTATATAGGCGATAATTTCTATGCTAATTTTGATTTAATTATTTTAGATGTATGTAAAGTTAGTATAGGTAATAATGTATTAATAGGTCCTAGAGTATCTATTTTAGCTGCTACTCATCCAATTGATTATAAGACAAGAAATCTTAGCTTAGAATTAGGTAAAGAAATAAGTATAGGAGATAATGTTTGGATTGGTGGTAATGTAGTTATTAATCCAGGTGTTCATATTGGTAATAATACTGTTATAGGTTCAGGCTCAGTAGTTACTAAAGATATACCTAGTAATGTGATTGCTTGTGGGAATCCTTGTAAGGTATTAAGAGCTATTACTAAAGAAGATGAATTATATTGGAAAGAAGAGGCAAGAAAATATTATTTAGCTAAGGAGTGCGATTAATGGTTATAGCTTTTACAGGAGCTGGTATATCTAAAGAAAGTGGTATATCTACTTTCATAGAAAGACCAGATGTTAGAGATAAATTATTTAGATCATATGCTAATAAGTATCCTTTATCTTATAATGATACTATAAGAGAGTTAAAAGAAAGTATGAAAGATGCCTTACCTAATGATGCACATAAAGCTTTATTTGAATATAAGATACCTATTATAACTATGAATATTGATGGTCTTCATGAAAAAGCTGGTAGTGAAGTTTTAGCTTTACATGGTACACTTCCTAGCGATGAAGAGTTATCTTATGCTTATAAATTATATAATAAGCCAGTATTATATGAGGATGAAGCTCCTAATTATATTAAAGCTTATGATATAGTTAATAAATTGACTAGTAAGGATATCTTATTAGTTATAGGATGTTCATATCATACATCTATAGCTTGCTCATTGAGAGATATAGCTAAAAGTAAGGGAGCTAAAATAATAGAAATAAATTCTAATGCCGCTACTAGAGTAAGAGAAGTATTAGAAGAATTAAGTGAAAAAGGAATTATCTAGATTAACTCTAAATAATTCCACTTTTTTAATTTAATATTTGATTAATTTTTTCTTGTTCAAATTGAGTTTTATATAATTCAAAATAATAACCTTTTTTAAGAAGTAAATCGTGATGTTTACCACTTTCTACTATTTTACCATCTCGCATAACTAATATTAAATCAGCATTGACAACAGTAGATAAACGGTGAGCTATCATGAAACTTGTTCTACCTTTTAAGGCTACTTGTATTGCATCTTGAATAAGGGTTTCTGTTTTAGTATCTATAGAAGAAGTAGCTTCGTCTAGTATCAAGATACGAGGGTCTCTAATTAGAGCTCTAGCGAAACTAATTAGCTGTTTTTCGCCAAGAGACAATTTAGAACCACCTTCACCGATATAGGTATTATATTTATCATCTAGTTTTTCAATGAATTCATCTGCGTGTACTAATTTACACGCTTTTTTAACATCTTCAATATCACAATTTAGCTTACCATAAGCTACATTATCATAGATAGTTCCACTAAATAGCTGTGGTGTTTGTAAGACATAACCTAGATTATCATGAAGCCAGGTAATTGATCTTTCTTTATAATCTTTGCCATCTATTAATATTTTACCTTCAGTAGGTTCATAAAAACGACATATTAAATTAACTATAGTAGATTTACCACTACCTGTATGACCTACTAAGGCGACATTAGATCCAGCCTTAATATCTAGATTAAAGTTTTCTAAAACCTGTTCCCCTGTTTTATATTTAAAAGTAACATCTTTAAAAGATATATCACCTATTAAAGGCTCAAAGTTTTCTCTTTTAGGTTTAAATATAGTTCCATATTTTTCTATTACTTCAGGTGTATCTAAGATATCAGGTACTTCATCTATTAAAGATACTATTCTTTCAGCTGAAGCTTGGGCTTGTTGGAAATCACCTAATACTCTAGATATAGATATAACTGGGTCAAAGAATTTCATAGCGTAGTTGATAAAGAAGTATAATTCAGATAGAGCTAAGGTTGTTCCTAAAACTTTAATACTACCATTATACAAGGTTAAACTTACACCTATATAACCTATGACAAAAATTACTGGTCCAAATAGAGCACTAAAGGCAGCGGCTCTTAAAGCTGATTTTTTGTATTTATTAGCTTTAAGATTAAAAGCTTCTTTAGATTTTTCTTCAATAACTAAACTCTTAATGGTTTTAGCTCCTAAAAAACCTTCATTATATAAAGCTGTTATTTCACTATTTATCTTTCTGGCTTTTCTATAATATTTTAATATTAATAATCTTATTAAAATACTAAATATTAATAAGATAGGTAAAATACATATTAAAATAATAGATAATTGGAAGTTTCTAACAACTAAGATAATAAATATACCTATCATAGTTAAGGCTCCCCAAAATAAATCGATAAAACCCCAAGATAAAATAACTGATAATTTTCTTGAATCAGAAGTAATACGAGCCATAATCCAGCCTTGAGGAGTAGTATCAAAATAACTAAAAGGTAGTTCTTGAAGCTTTTTAAAGCTTTCCTCTCTTAAAGTATAGGCTACTCTTAATTCTATTTTATTAGCGGCTAAAATAAATAGATATACTATAAAACCATAAAATATACTATAAACTAAATATATTACAATAAAAGAAGGAGCAGTAGAAAAATCTCTATTTTCTAAGAAGGTTTCAATAGCATATTCATCTAAAAAAGGATAGGCTAAATCTACCATAGCTAGTACTAATACAGAAGATACTAATAAGATACATTCTCTTTTTTTAGCTAAGACTATACTAAATATTTTTCTCCAAGGTTTTACTTTGCCTTTAGTATAATCCATTTCTTCAAAATTATTTTGCATTCTATTCACCATCCTTTACTATACTACTAAATTCATCTTCTAAGATACCTTGAATAGACCATAATTCTTGGTATAACTTAGATAATTTTAGTAATTCTTCATGAGTTCCGAAAGCTTCAATATTACCATTATCTAATACCATTATTCTATCAGCTTCTTTAGCTGTAGTAATTCTATGAGTAATAATAATCATTGTTCTTTTATCTTTTTTACTTAAAGCCTTACGTATTAAATAATCAGTTTTAGTATCTAAGGCAGATAAAGAATCATCGAAGATTATTATAGGTGATTTAGATATTAACATTCTAGCTATAGCTATTCTTTGTTTTTGGCCACCTGATAAGGTAGTACCTTTTTCACCTACTATAGTGTTATAACCTTTTTCAAACTTCATTATTTCTTCATCGATATGAGCTAGTCTAGCAGCCATTTTAACATCATCATAAGATAATCTGTTATCAGTTATTTTAATATTTTCTTCAACTGTTCTAGTAAATAGTATTGGGTCTTGTAAGACCATTTTAACATTTTGTCTTAAATAGTGTTTTTCAATATCGCTAATTAAGGTATCATCTAGATAAATATTTCCGTTAGTACAATCTAAAAATCTAGTAAGTAAATTACAAATAGTTGTTTTACCACAACCAGTTTTACCAACTATAGCTATAGTCTCGCCTGATTTAATATCAAATGAGATATTAGAAAGTAATTCTTGATTAGTATCTTGAAATTTAAATGATACATTTTCAAATCTTATATTGCCGTTAATTTTTGGCTTTAATAAGCCATTATTTACATAATCCGTATCTTCTTCTAAAACTTCTTCAATACGATTAGCAGCCACTATAGCCTTACCATAATTTGAAACTATTCTACCTATACTTTTAATAGGAAAAATAACCATATTAAGAAGAAGTAGACAAGCTGTAATATCTGATGTAGATACTAAGTTTTTATATGATAGATAAATAGAAACAGCTATTGTTAAAACAAATATAAAGGTAGCGACAAAATCAGAAAAACCCCAAAATATTGGCTCTCTAACACTTAGTTTATAATGCATGTCATAATAATTTTTATTAGCTTTTTGCATTTTCTCTAATTCATAATTTTCATTAGCGAAAGCTCTAACTACTCTAGCTCCGTTTATATTTTCTTGGATTACTGTAGTTAGTTTAGCTTCTTCATCTTCTATTTTAGTATATGTCTTATTTAAATATCTAAACCAAATAACACTAGATATACCAAGTAGTGGTATAGCAGTTAAACTAACAAACATTAGTAATAGATTAATTTTACCTACTTGATAAGCACCTACACCTATAGTAAAAAAGATAGAGACAAATTCAGGAAACTGAGAACTAATAAAAGAAGAAGCAGTATCGACATCAGATGTAGATCTTTGGATTAAATCACCTATATCTGAATTATTCTGATAAGTATAAGGTAGGTCTATTACCTTATCATATATCTTAGTACGCATGTTATAAGCTATTACTTCAGTTCCTCTACCTCTTAAATAACCATCTAAGAATCTAAATAGTGATCTTACTAATTGAAGTATTATCATAGCTATACATATAATTAAGATATTAGTTAAAATATCACTAGAAGAATTAAATATTCTAACTAAAAATGAAGGTAGATTAGCGCTAGTCTCTTCATTTCCTAATAAGGCAAAAGCATATTGAACAAATAAGGCTATATACGAATATAACCATTGTAAAATAAAGTTAATAGCTAAAATTACTATTAAAATAAATATTATATCCTTAGACCAACGCCATAAATTAATACTTTTTTTCATATATTTACCATCCTTTATAAAAAAAGAACCTATAAAGGTTCTTAAGTAATTGGTATGTAGTCTGTGTCTTTTTCAATTCCGACAACTATAGAAGTTTCTACATTTCCTACATTATTAATAGTAGTAAGCTTATTAACTATAAAATCACGATAATCATCTAAGTCTTTAGCGATTATTTTCATTAAGAATAAACCACCACCAGTTATCATGTAACATTGTAATATTTGTGGGAATTTTAAAGCTACATGTAAAAATTCATTAATACTATCTTGATTTATAACTTTTAACTCTACTCTTAAAAATGCTGTAATCTCATATCCTAGTAGTTTTTCATTTAAAATAACCACATTCTTTTTAATGAGACCCATTTTTTCTAAACCTTTAACTCTTAAAAGACAAGAAGAAGGAGCTAAACCTATTTTATTTGCTAGATTTTTATTAGATATAGATGCATCTTCTTGTAATATTCTTAATATTGCTTTATCGTATTCATCAATTTTAATTCTATTCATTTATACCATAAATCCTTTCTTAAGTCCTTAAAATTATAACATAAAATAACGACTAGACAACTAGATTTTAAGGAAGCTTATAAATCTTGTGTTATTTGGGGCCAAATTTTTTAATAATGGGACAAAAATATCATCTTTACGTATAGTAAATATAGTAGAAATAGGTAAATCTTTATTTATATAATTTCTTAATATTAAGGATATATTTTCATCTTCTATATTTTTAAACTCATAAAAACCAATAATATTATTAGTATAAAAATTTCTAATAATAATTAATCTTTTCTTATTATAACTTATTAAATCGATAGATAATTTTAAATCATTAAATTCACTAATAGTTTTATTATATTCATCTTTTAATATATTAGTATAATCTGTATTTATATATTTACACATTCTCTTATATATCAAATCAATATTACGATCAGATATAAAAACATTATTCATAGACAACATATCACATATCTGTTCTCTACTATATGATAATTTCTTATAATAATATATTATATAACATGTCTTAGTAGAATATTTCATACCTTTAAAAGCGAACTTAGTAGCTGTTTGAGATAAATAGACATGTTTACAAGTAGGACAAATATAAGCTAGATTCTTAACATATCTTTTTTTGCCTAGAGAAAATGTAATAGTTCTCGCACTAGAAGCATATAGGTAATTTAGTTTAGTCTCACATTTAGGACAAACTAAGATTTCAGGTTTATAATTTTTAGATATGACATCCATAATTATATTTCTTCATTAATTAATAAATATTCAGTCTTTAATTTGTCAACATAAGGACTAAATTCAGGGTCAACTTGTATTACATTTACTTCATGTAAGGTATCAGTTTCTTTATCAAAGTAGAAGCCTTCATAATAGATATTTTTACCTTGAAAAGAAAAATCAGGAAGAGATTTCATTATTTTATTTTCTTTATCTTCATAATCTCTAAATAATTCTATACCTATAAATTTAGTACATTTTTCTAATTGTTTATTAGGCTCTTTTTTACTATTTTGTTCAGTTGGTTCTAAATAGATATCAGCATTAGTAACTATAGTTACTCTATAAGCTACATCACCCTCAATTTTCATAAATATAGAACCATAAGGCACTTTATTTTCTTTAAATTTGTTTTGTAATAAATTATCCATAGCCAAATCAACATCATATTTAAAGGCTTTAGTAGGATATTTTTTAGGTTTAGCTTTATATTGGAATGTCATAGATATACCTGAATGCATAGCGAAAGTCATAATGATAAAATCTATTACTATTAATACTATTATCCAGTTTCTATCACCTTCATAGTTTAGAGTTAAAGCTATTAAACCTACAGCTATTAATAAGGTGATTCCAAATATAAGCCATACATGCCATTTTTTAATTTTTTTAAACATTTTAGTCCTCCTTGTGACAACCTAAATCAAAATAAACAATGGTTCTATAGTATTGCATTAAAGAGAAGTTATGTTCAGGTAAAACATTATAATAATCTAATACTACCTCAACAGCATTATATATTAAAACTTGTTGATAACCATTAGGAGCTAAGTAAGTATGTTCTTTAGCGAATTGTTTAGTTCTATCAGTATTTTCTTCTATAATATATAAATTAATGCTTTTTTCAGTGTTTAATTCATCTTCATTTAATAAATTTTCTTTCTTTAAATAAGAATTAGTAGTCTTAGCTAAATCAAATTTATTAAAGTCAGCTATTAATACTATTTTAAATAAATAATTATGATATACTCTTGTTCTTATAATTAATTCAGGAGTATTAATAATATATCTAGATTTAGTATATTCTAATTGATCATTTAAATAAGTAAAAGGTTTAGAATCTAGAAAACCCACTCTTTTTAATAAACCATCGGTATCTTTCTTTTTTTTAGAAAACATAGTAACACCTTTCAAATTAAAAATCTTTCTTTGTTATTATATCATAATTATGTTATAATTTACATAAACTTTTTAAGGAGGCCCCAAAATGATATTAGAGCCTAAAAAAATTACTAAGGATGCTAAAATAACTTTAGTAGCCCCAAGTTTCGGCTGTACAACTGAGCCTTATAAAACTAGACTTAATGAAGCGATTAAAAATTTAAAAGCCCTAGGTTTTGAAATAATAGAAGGAAATAATATATACATAGAAGAAGGTATAGCCTCATCTAATACACCTATGGAAAGAGCTAAAGAAATTATGCAAGCTTTTGAAAGTAATACTCAAGTAATACTTTCTGTAGGTGGCGGAGAATTAATGTGTGAAATTTTACCATATATAGATTTTAGAAGAATAAAAAAACAAAAAGCTAAATGGTTTGTTGGTTTTTCTGATAATACTAATTTAACTTTTACTTTGACTACAATTAATAATATGGTTACTATTTATGGTCCTTGTGCTACTAAATTTTGTAATTACCCTTTTAAATTTGATGTTAAAGATACTATATCTTTATTAGAAGGTAAAAGAGTAGTTAGAGGTTATCCACGTTGGGAATTAAAAAGCGAAGTAACAGAAGAAAAACCATTAGCTAAATTAAATTTAACTGAACGTAAAATAATTAAACCTTTTTATTATAAAGAACCATTTTATGGTACTATGTTAGGTGGATGTTTAGATTGTTTAATTAATCTTTGTGGTACTCGTTTTGATAATGTTAATAGTTTTTTAAGTAAGCACACAGGTATTATATGGTATTTAGAAGCTTGTGATTTATCACCAATGCAAATAAGAAGAGCTTTATTCCAATTAAAAGAAGCTGGTTGGTTTAGAAAAGTTAGAGGCTTTTTAATAGGTAGACCATTATGTAATAATGCAGAAGTAATGGGTGTAGATAAATATACGGCTGTTATAGATGTATTACAAGATTTCAATGTTCCTATATTAATGGATGTTGATTTAGGACATTTCAATCCTTCTATGCCTATTAAAAACGGGGCTAAAGCTTTAGTAAGTTATGTAGAAGGTAATATAAAGATTGAATATTTAAAGAAATATAAACAACGTTAAAGTG
>CAZJPL010000042.1:0-11283 GCA_964547945.1 uncultured Anaeroplasmataceae bacterium | reverse complement strand
TATGGTAATTTTTTAAGATAATACCTTGACAAAAATCAACCAAGCTTGTAAAATTATTTATGGAGAAAGGTTTATATTTTCTCTTGGGTCAGTTATTATTATTTTAGTTGAAAGGGAGTATCTAATAAATATTCCTTTTCTTTTTATAATGAATATTTCTTAAAAGTCTTAAACTTGACAATAAGCTTAAAAATGCTAGAATATAGGTAGAGAAGGAATTCTCGGAGGATTGGCTATTAATAATGTGAAAAGGCTAGGATCGCGAGTCCTAGCCTTTTCTAATTTCGGTGAAGGATTGGTCTAAAAATAAGAAATGGTAATAATCTTATTTATCACCATTGTTATTACCTGCTATAATGATGATAAACATCATCAAAGCTAGGATAACAAGATACTCCATTGAGTACGCCTCCTAATTCAGATCAAAAACCTCCACCAATTTTACCAATTAGTATTGGTTTCATTATGATACCTCCAACCGAAATAACACCTTATCTGGTGTCATTATATATTAGACAAATAATTTTATTTTTTTATGTTTTGTTAAAAATATTATTTTCTATAAAAGAGATATTAAAGCTTTTTTAATAGGTATGTAGTCTCTAGCACAATCTCTAGATATAGAGATATATTTAACTTTATGTTTTTCACATAATTCTTTCTTTTCTTTATCTCTTTTCATAGTCAAATTATCTGTATAATGTTCAGGTCCATTTAATTCTACAACTAGAAGTACATAATCTTGTTTATAACCTTTTTCAAAGATTACTAAATCAAATCTACCTGTATAAAATAATGAACTAGCATATTCATTATTTTTAAATACTACATTAACTGGAACTTCAGTTTTAATATAACATGAGCTATTTATAACACTTAATATATGATTAATAGTTAATGCTAGTTCTTTTTCACTTTCGGTACTGATTTGTCTAGTACCTAAAGCAAGCGAAGGAGGAGAAACATCAGTTATTTTACTTTCTCCATTATTCTTAACATAATTAACTAATTCTACTAAAGAATCGGTATTATCACCAAATTCTTTAATCTTTTTATTATTACCTATAACTATTAATTTCTTTCTAGCTCTTGTGGTTGCTACATTGATTAGTTCAGTATTATTTTTAACCCAATTATAGGTATTAATATTAGTATTATTTGTTATAGCAGTAGAAAATATAATAGTATCTGCTTGATCTCCTTGAAATGAGTGTACAGTGCCTACTGGTATATCTATATTTTCTTTATTTAAATAATATTCTATACATTCTCTTTGTCTAACAAAAGGAGTAATAATAGCTATATTTTCATCATTATGTTCTTTAATATAATTTAGAATTATTTTAGCTTCTAGAGTGGAAGAATTTTTTGATTCATCTAATATATCTTTATTTGATGTATCTATATTAATTAAAGAATTAGGATATTCTTTAGTTTTAGGTATTAATTTATTATGATAATATTTCTTATTAGAGAAATTTATTATCTTCTTATCTGATCTATAGTGATATCTAAGTAAGGTTTCTTTATTATAAATATCTATAGAAGTATAAGCAGTATATATAGAATTATTAAGATAATCATATTCTTGAGATATTTTATATTTATTTTTTAATTTATTATTAGTAGTTTCATCTAGTACTATTATAGGTCTAAGTTGTTGTGGGTCACCTACTAATAATAACTGATTACCTCTAGATATAGGTATTAGGGCATTTGTGATATTACACTGACCAGCTTCATCCATTAATACATAATCAAACATAACACCTGGTTTAGCTAGATAGCTTGTTGATTGATTGGTAGTTATGATGACATTAAATATTTTTAAGAATTGTTCTAAGTTTTCAGGTTCTTGTAAATAACTCTTAAATTTCCTAATTATTTCTTGTTCATTAATATCAGATATATTAGTATTTATTATTTCAAATAATTCCTGATATTTAGGTTTAGATAATTGTTGGAGTTTAGATGCTGTTTCATAATGTATAGCCATGTATAAATGTCTATAATCTATATTCATATATTTATTAAATTCATCTTCTTTAATATCACCTAGTAACTCTAATTCTTTATCTATTTTATTTATTTCATTATCTATATTAATTATTAACATAGAACCTGTGTTTTTAGCTTTATCTTTAAAGCTTAACATTTCTAGTTTTCTATCTAATAAATCTTTATATTTATCATAATTATTTAAAAAATTAATTAAATCTTTTAAATCTTTTTTACGCTCATCTTTTATTTTTTTAATTAAAGATTCTACAGGCTTTAATTTAATAGCTTCTTGATACATTTCTTTTATTTTCTTTAAAGCACTAATAATATATTCTTTATTACCTAGTCTAATAGCTGGAAATAATAAATTAGTATTATTATATTTTAATTTTAATATATCATTATAGACTCCGTCCATTGGTATATTATTATTAGAACATACTAAAACAGTTTTATCATTAAAGATAGTAGTTAATATAGCATTTAAGATAGTTTTAGTTTTACCAGTACCAGGAGGACCTTGTAGGTAGCTGGTTGGTGATGTTTGTAAGTAATGTATAGCATTTATTTGATCTATATTATATTCTTGATCTATAGTAAATATAGGATAGTTAATACGTCTTGCAAGTTTAGTAGGTTCACCAAAGAATACTTTTAAAGGCATAGGAGTGTTATCTTCTAATAAATCTTTTATTAGATTTAATTCAGCTTCTATATTAGTTGTATAATTCTTTCCTAAAGCTAGTAAAAATGGTCTATTATCTATTTTAGTTTCTTTATAATAAGAACTATTCTTAGTATCATTATAATTATGTAAGCTTTCTAATATTTTTTCTATATTATTATCTATATCTTCTATTAAATAATAATCTTCTTCAGGTAAGTATTTAAATATACTTTCTTTACTTTCTACATTATCATTAATAAATAAGAATTCTTTATTTATTAATATATCAGAACCAGCTATTAATTCCTTTTTCTCTATATTTAATAATAATGGTCTATAAGCTAAAACAAATAAACCTTTCTTTGTTTTAATACTTATAATATTCATGCATAATAATTCTTCAGTATTAGTATATTTATTATTAGAGAAGAACTTATGTTCAGCTAGTATTTTGAACTGATCATCAGATAATTTATATTTATTATTTTCTAGTATAGTATCATTATCTATACCAGGTATTAATTCATATTCTTTTAAGTATGGAGATACATCTAGTTTATAACAATCTATATAATAATCTATTATATTATCTTTATTTATATTATTGTCATATAAGAATACATATTTTTCGGGATTATTTTCTATTTTATTTATTAGTTTAATAGGCTTATTATAATAGGTATAAGAAGCAATATTAGCTTCTATTATATTATCATAATATAAAGAAGTATCTTTGTTATAACCATATCTAGTATTAAAAGCATCACAAGTAATTAATTTCTTATAAGGATTAATATCTTTAATAGAAATCATAAATTCAGTATAGTCTTCTTGTTTATTATGATATGTTATTTTTAACCATAAACCTTGATATATAGACTTTAATATTAAACTACCTATCTTGTTCAAAATAATCTCCACCTTTAGCTAAAATTATACTATTTATATCTAAGTTTTTCAAATTGAGTTAAATAAGCTTAACATTAAAGCAAATTATACTAATTTATTTAGTAGTAAAATCTAAATATTTTTGACAATAGCTATAAAAAATAGTATAATTTGGTGTCGTAAACCTTTCAAGGAGAATGATTTTATATGACATTAGAATATAAGAAGAAACCTATATATGAATTTGTTAAAAGATGTGGAGATATATTAGGTTCTTTAATATTAATTATAGTATCATGTTGGTTATTTATAATATTAGGTATATTAGTTAAATTAACATCTAAAGGACCTATGATATATAAAAGTCAAAGAGTAGGAAAAAATGGTAAACTATTTACTTTTTATAAATTTAGATCTATGAGAGTTGGAGCAGAACAAGAATTAGACTCATTATTAGATAAAAATGAAACCGGTGGTATTACATTTAAGATTAAAGATGATCCTAGAATTACAAAATTTGGCAAGTTCTTAAGGAAAACTAGTTTAGATGAATTACCTCAATTATTTAATATCTTAAATGGTTCTATGAGTTTTGTAGGTCCTAGACCTGCAATACCTAGAGAAGTAGAACAATATAATGACTATCAAAAACAAAGATTATTGGTAAAACAAGGATTAACTTGTATATGGCAATGTAGTGGTAGATCTAATACTACCTTTGATGAACAAATAGAAATGGATTTAGAATATATTAAAAAAAGAGGATTCTTTTTTGATATATGGATTATGATTAAGACATTCTTTGCGGTAATATTTGGTAAAGGAGCAGAGTAGTTCTTGTCACTTTGCTATAAAGAAAAGAGGATAATATGGATAAGGTTATTAGAGTTGCTCAAGTTATAGGAATGGCAACTAATGGCGGTGTTGAATCTTTTGTAATGAATTATTACAACCATATTGATAAAAATAAAGTTCAATTTGATTTTCTTGTGGAAAACACATCAAAGATAATTAATAAAGAAAAAATCGAATCACTTGGGGGCAAAATTATTATTATTCCAAGTTATAAAAATATCTTTAAGTATACAAAAACATTGAAGGAAATATTTAAAGAAGGTAATTATGATATAGTTCATTCTAATATGAATGCTTTAAGTGTTTTTTCTTTATATGCAGCAAAAAAAGCTGAAATAAAAGTCAGAATTGCTCACTCTCATTCTACATCTAATAAAAAAGAACATATTAGAAATCTTATTAAAAATGTTTTAAGATTATTTTCTAAAAAATATGCGACGGATTATTTTGCATGTTCGGAATTAGCTGGTAGATGGTTATTTGGTGATAAAGCATATGATAAAGGGTTAGTTACTATAATTAATAATGCAATCGATTTAGAAAAATATAAGTTTAATGAAGAAACTAGAAATAAAATAAGAATTCAATATGGCTTATCTAATCAGTATGTTATTGGGCATATTGGTAGATTTGTTAGCCAAAAAAATCATACATTTTTAATTGACATATTTAATGATGTTCAAAAAAGGCGTCGAGATGCTAAATTACTATTATTAGGTGATGGACCTTTATATGATGAAATAGTAAATAAAGTAAAAAGATTAAATCTAGAAGATAAAGTTATATTTGCTGGTGTTAAACAGAATGCATCTGATTATTATAATGCAATGGATGTTTTTGTATTGCCTTCACTATATGAAGGATTGGGTATGGTTTTAATAGAAGCCCAAACAAATGGTTTATCATGTGTTGCATCGACACAAGTACCAAAAGAGGCTAATATTGTAAATTGTATAGAATTTTTAAATTTGACTAGTTCAACAGAAGAGTGGGCACATAAAATTACTGAAATAAATAATGTTGTGAATCGCAGCTCTTGTTTTAGTAAGATAAAACAAACGGGCTTTGATATAGTAATAGAAACTAAAAAATTAGAAAATATATATTTAAAATTATTAAGAAACAAAGGTGTTAATCAGATTTTATGAAAATATTAATTATTAGTCCAGGTGGGTTGCCAGTTCCGGATGTTTTAGGTGGAGCAGTTCAAACAATAATTACAAATCTAGCTAAGTGTAATAATGATGTAGATATGACAATAATAAGTCCATATAATGAATTGGCATTCAATGAAAGTAAAACTTTTTTAAATGTTAATTTTAAGTTTTTCAAAATTAATAAATTAATAATAAAGATTGATAAACTAATTTATAGTATATGTAATCTTTTTTCGGATCATCCTCAATCTTTTGCACGAATTTTAAAAACACTATCATATAATAGAAAAATTAAAAAATTTCTTTTGAAAAACAACTTTGATTTTATAATTTTTGAACATAATTTATTGCTGTTATTGATTTTAAAATCTAAAAAAGTAAGAAAAAAATTAAAAAATAAGTATTTTATTCATATTCACAACAAGCTACGAACATTGAAACTAATAAAAAAAGAATATGAAAATGCTAATAAATTGATTACAATTTCAAAATATATGAAAACATATTTATTAAATGATACAAATATGTCAATTTCACCAGAAAAAATTGCTATTTTATTAAATTCTGTTGATTCAACGTTGTTTAAACCAATAAAACGTAGTGAGATTGACTTTGAAATTTCTCGATTTTTTTCTAAAAACAAAATCAATATATTGTTTGCTGGAAGAATAAACAAGGAAAAAGGAATAGATGTTTTACTTAGTGCATATGAAAAATTAGATTTAAACATTTATAATCTCGTTGTGGTTGGATCAACATTTTATTCGACCGATAGAAAAGACAAATTCTTTTTTTATTTAAAAGAAAAATATGCAAATCTTATTTCATACGTTACATTTACGAATTTTATTCCATATAAAAAAATGCCATATATATATAATATGGCTGATATAGTTGTTTTACCATCAATGTGGGATGAACCAGCAGGATTAGCTATGTTGGAGGCAGCAAAGTGTCATAGGCCTTTAATTACTACAAACTCAGGTGGCATACCTGAATATGTCAAAAATGCAGCCATACTTTTGGAACGCGACAAAGAAATTGTTAATAATTTAGTAGAGACTATAAAAAATATTGATAAATTTACTTTTGATTATTCTTTTGTTGACAAAATTGATATAGATTTGTCTTATAAGACTCTTATTGAAATACTGAACAGTTCAAACTTATGAATTTGTTAAGCTTTTGGTTTTAATTCATAGTATATAAAAAATTGAGTAGGGTGATTTTGATGAATAACGAGGCAACTATAGTTATTAGTACATATAATGGAGAGTCATATATTTATGAGCAACTTGATTCTATTCGTACGCAAACATTTGGCTCTTTTGAAGTAATTATTTGCGATGATTGTTCTACCGACAAAACCTTTTTAATGATTCAAGACTATATTAAAAAATATGATTTAAATTGGCTTTTATTTCAAAATAAACAAAATATTGGTTGGCGAAAAAATTTTATAAATTTAATAACTATGGCTTCTACTAAATACATATTTTTTTGTGATCAAGATGATATTTGGGAAAGTTGTAAACTTGAAGTAATGATTAATATCTTAGAAAAAAATAAACACATTAACGTTTTAACATCTAACTATTCCTTATTATACTCTGATAGGAAAGCTAGTCATGTTTTAGATAAGACATTAAAAGGCATTAAAAACGATGATAGTTTAGTACAAGTTCAAATGATTAATAAAAATTATTATATTAGAAGACCAGGTTGTACTTTTTGCATAACTAAAGATTTTATTAATAAAAACAAAAAATATTTAGATTTAAATTTACCACACGATGCATTATTTTGGAAATTGGCTTTATTTACTAAATCCTTATATATTTTAAATTCACCTTTAATAAAATGGAGAAGACACATAAATAATGCATCTACGAAAAAAAATAAAACAAAAGCAGCTAGATTTAGTGAAATAGCTTTAGATTTAAACTTTATTGTTATGTATCTTGAAGAATCACAAAATGATTTTGTCTTAAAAATTAAAAAATTTTTGATTTTAAGGTATAATTTTTTTGAAACAAAAAAACTTCATTTGTGGATAAAGTTATTTATCTTTTATCGACAATTGTATGTTTCAACTAAATCTTGTATTGGAGACTTGTATTTATGTTATTTAAAGAAATATCATTAATTTTAATTTTGTTGCTTATAGAAGTTGTTATTTTTGTTTTGTCTTTAAAAAGAACAAATTTTAATTTTCTTTTTCCAGCAAATATAATACAATTAACTTTACTTGGCTCTACTATATTTTATTTATTTGGTGTTAATCTTTGGAGTAACACTTTGCAAATTAATACTTTTTGTTTATTAGTTTTTGTTTTTATTATTTGTTTAGTGAGCACATTATTATATAAAAAAAGTAAAATGAAAATTAAAATTTGGGACATTAAATTCAAAAATTTATATTTTAAATTACAAATGTTGACAATCATTTCCTTTGTTTGTTTAATTTTTTATGCTTTAAATATATTTTTAATTAGTATTCAATATGGCATAAGTTTTTACGCTGCAATTAATAAAACTAAAGCTATAGGTGGTGGATATTCCGCTATTAATACTATTTTTAGGCAAGGATATAAAGTTGTAACAATGATATCATTTGTTTCATCATATTTGTTATTTTATAATATAAAAAATAAAAGGTATGTTAGAATGTTTAATTTTTTATGTTTAATTAATATTATGATGAGTGTGGTAATTGTTATTTTATCTTCGTCTAGAGCTGATATTTTAAAACAAATCGCTGTATTTTTCTTTTTTATGATATATTTTGTGGAACGTAAAAATTTAAAAAAATTTTTTAAATTTTTTATTTTGTTTTTTGTTTGTTTTTTACTTTTATTTTATTTAAGTAGAAATATGGTTAAGTCTTTTACTGGCGGATATAGTGATTTAACTTTGTTTGAATATATAACTTTTTATATAGCTAGTCCAATTGAAGTATTAAATATTAAACTTCAAAATTATGAAGAGTATAGGAATATATATTTAGGATATAATTTATTTTCAAATTTATACAATTCTTTAATTGATTTAAATTTGATTGGCGAGGCAAAGGATATAAATCAGTTTGTTTATATTGGAAATTTGGCATTTGGTGGAAATGTTGGGACATTTATATTACCCTTTATTATAGATTTTGGATGTATTGGGGGTATTTTTCTAATAGTTATCTATGTTTTAATTGTAAATAAAATATACATTTATTCAAATGAAAAAGGTCATTTTGCGTTGTGGTTAAATGTTTATATTTTTTCACTTATTTGTTTTTCATTTTATGACTCTATGATATATCAATTTTTTGACATTAACACACTATTAAATTTTATTGTATTGTATATTTTATATAAGTATATATTTACGTATAAAAAAATATATTTCATTAATGAAAACCAATTAGGAGTTGAAGAAAAATGAAAGGAATAATATTAGCAGGTGGTAGTGGAACAAGATTATATCCATTAACTACTGTGACAAGTAAACAATTATTACCTGTATATGATAAACCTATGATATATTATCCACTAAGTATATTAATGTTAGCTGGCATTAGAGATATCTTAATAATATCTACACCTATAGATACTCCTAGATTTGAGACATTATTAGGAAATGGTAAACATTTTGGTGTAAACTTAAGTTATAAAGTTCAACCATCACCAGATGGTTTAGCTCAAGCCTTCTTATTAGGAGAAGAATTTTTAGGTGATGATTCAGCTTGTATGATATTAGGAGATAATATATTTTATGGTAATGGATTAAAAAATGCTTTAAATAGAGCTGTATCAAATAGTATTAAAGGTATAGCTACAGTATTTGGTTATTATGTACCTGATCCTGAAAGATTTGGAGTTGTAGAATTTAATAAAGAGGGTAAAGCCTTATCAATAGAAGAAAAACCAACAAATCCTAAATCTAATTATGCAGTTACAGGTTTATATTTCTATGATAATGAAGTAGTAAAAAAAGCTAAATTAGTTAAACCATCTCCTAGAGGTGAATTAGAAATAACTACTCTAAATCAAATGTATTTAGAAGAAGGTAAATTAGATGTTGTTACTTTTGGTAGAGGATTTACTTGGTTAGATACAGGTACTCATGAATCATTAGCTGAAGCTACAGCTTTTGTTAAGATGATTGAAGATCATCAAGGTCTTAAAATATCTTGCCCTGAAGAAATAGCTTTTAATAATGGTTGGATTACTAAAGAAGAATTATTAGAAATAGCTGAACCTATGAAGAAGAATCAATATGGTAAACATTTAATTAATGTGGCTGAAGGGAAGGTTAGATATTAATGGAAAAGATATTTGGAAATTTTAAGTTTATAGAAACTGATATTAAAGATGTTTATATAATAGAACCTAAAGTATACGGAGATAATAGAGGATACTTTTTAGAAACGTATAAAGAAGAATCATTTAAAGAAGCTGGTCTAGATTATACATTCGTTCAAGATAACGAATCTAAATCTAAAAAAGGAGTATTAAGAGGTCTTCATTTTCAAAAAACTTATCCACAAGCTAAACTTGTAAGAGTATTAGAAGGAGAAGTGTTTGATGTAGCTGTAGATTTAAGAAAAGATAGTCCTACTTATGGCAAATGGGTAGGAGTGATTTTATCAGCTGAAAATAAAAAACAATTCATGATACCTAGAGGTTTTGCTCATGGTTTTGTTGTATTAAGCGAAACAGCTACTTTTTGTTATAAATGTGATGAATTATATCATCCTGAAGACGAGGGTGGTATTATGTATAACGATGAAGATATTAGTATAGTTTGGCCTTTTGAAGGTGAAGTATTATTATCAGAAAAAGATAAAAAACATCCTACTTTAAAAGAAAGTAAGGTATCATTTTAATGAGAATATTAGTTACTGGTGTAAAAGGCCAATTAGGTTATGACTGTGTTAAAGAATTAAATAAACAAGGATATAAAGATGTATTAGGTATTGATATAGATGATTTAGATATAACTGATGAATCTAAAGTGTTAGAATATATTAAGAATTACAATCCAAATATAGTTATGCATAATGCTGCCTATACAGCTGTAGATAAAGCTGAACTAAATAGTGAAGCTTGTTATAAAGTAAATGTATTAGGCACTAAATATATAGCTCAAGCTTGTAAAGAAATAGACGCTACTATGGTATATATATCTACAGATTATGTATTTGATGGTACTAAAGATGGATATTATGAGGTAAATGATATAACTAATCCTATTTCAGTATATGGTAAAACAAAGCTAGAAGGAGAAGAAATAGTTAAATCATTACTAAATAAGTATTTTATAGTAAGAATATCTTGGGTTTTTGGAATTAATGGTAATAATTTTATTAAAACTATGTTAAAATTAGCTAATTCAGGTAAAACTGAATTAAATGTAGTAGATGACCAAATAGGATCACCTACATATACTGCTGATTTAGCAGTATTATTATGTGATATGATTAAAACAAATAAATACGGAACATATCACGCTACTAATGAAGGTGTATGTTCATGGTATGAATTTGCTAAAAAGATATTTGAATTAGCTAATCTTAATATTTTAGTTAATCCGGTGTCTACTAAAGAATATTTAAGCCTAGTTACTCAACAAGCTAAAAGACCTATGAATAGTAGGTTAAGTAAGGAAAGTCTTGATAAATCAGGATTTAATAGACTTCCAAGTTGGGAAGATGCTTTAGAAAGA
>CAZJPL010000041.1:0-11575 GCA_964547945.1 uncultured Anaeroplasmataceae bacterium | reverse complement strand
ATATTTATACTCCTAATCTTTAAATTATAGTCATCATTCCAGTACCTATCATTATTTGATCAAAATCATGAGAATTAGCCCAATGATAATCAATATACAATTGCGTACCATAACAATATAAAAGTAATTTTTTTTGAAAATTAATTCATATTTATTCTTTTTCTCTTAAATTTTCTAAAGCCAAATGTTCTTCTTTAGGTTTAAAACCATAAGCCCAGTTAGAAAATTTATAATAGAAAAAATAAATTATAGATGATAAACCCCAAGTAATAGGATATGCATAATATATTAAAGTTATATTGTGATTAAAATGCATAGCAGTAAGTATATAAATTATTCTTATTAAACACCAAGTTAATAACATAATAGACATCGGGATAAAAGCTTTACCCGAACCTCTAAATACCGCAGCTATACAATGTGAAAATGCTAATAAGCAATAAAATAAAGAAACTGTTCTAGCCCAATTTACGCCGTACTCTACTACTTCAGGATCACTATTAAATAAAGCTACTAAATAAGGAGATAAAGTATACATTAAAATACCTAGTACTTCTGATAAACATACACTAGTAATAATGCCAAATAATGCCCCTTTTTTAGCATTTTCGTACTTTTTAGCTCCTAGATTTTGGCTAATATAAGTAGATATAGCACTAGTGAAACAAGTTATAGGTAAGAAGGCAAATCCTTCTAATTTTTGATAACTTCCACAGCCAGCAGTTGCGATATCACCAAATGAATTAATAGATGATTGAACTATAACATTAGCGAAGTTAATTACTGAATTTTGAATACCTGATGGTATACCATATTTTAATATTAATACTAAATTTTCTTTATCAAATCTAATCTTTCTAATAGATACTTGATAAACTGTACCTTTTTTAAGTAAAAATGATAAACATAAAATAGCTGATAAACATTGAGATATAACAGTAGCAAATGCCGCTCCAGCAACTCCCATATCAAACAAACCAACAAACAATAAATCTAATACAATATTAGTAATAGAGGCAAATATTAAATAATATAGTGGTCTTCTACTATTTCCTACAGCTTGTAGAATACAGGAGAATATATTATACATAATAACCCCTATAGAACCACAAAAATAATATCTAAAATAGATTATAGAATTATCTAAAATATTTTCATCAGTTCCCATTAACTTTAATAAATAAGGTGATAAAACTACACCTAATATGGTAATAATTACACTAGCTACCAAGCCAAATGCTATAGCTGTATGTATAGATTTTTGTAAATTCTTATAATCTTTAGCCCCAAAATACTTACTAATTAATACTCCGGCTCCTAAAGCTGTCCCAGTAAATAAACTAGTAAATAAATTTATTAATGATGAAGATGAAGATACAGCTGCCAAAGCTTCTCTTCCGTCAAAATTCCCCACAATAATCGAGTCTGCCGAATTATATATTTGTTGAAATAAGTTACTAATAAATATAGGTAAAGCAAACTTAATTATGTGTTTATATGGGGATCCTTCTGTCATATCTGTTGTTTGCATATAGCCTCCTAATAATCATCTAATTCATAATTTACTAGTTATTATAGCATATCTAATTTATTACTGAAATATATAAAAAGGCAAATCTAACACTAAATTAGATTTGTCTAAATTTTCTATAATAAACCAACTATAGCTGAAACTAAATAATATAAACCAAAACCTATAGCTACACTTATTAATAAAGCTATTAATACAAGCATCGTTGTTTTAGTTATTATAGAAACACTCAAGTTGCCATGATTACTTAATTTTATATTTCTATAATTTAAAAATATTATTAAAGCTATTCCTACTATACCTAGTCCTAATAAAACTAATGATATAATTTGAAAATTTCTACTTATACTATCTCTTGTATTAAAATAAGAATCAATAATTGTTCTCGCTTCAAAATTAATAGTTGAACTAGATAATAAATTAGTTAATAAAGAATCAAAATTACTACTGTTAGTATCTATAAAATTAACTGTATCTACTACATTTAAATAATTAACAGGTGAATCTAAATTTAACTCACTGTATAATTCTTCAAATACTTGATTACTAATAACAACATCAAATACTTCACTACCTACATTCGCTAGATCTTTAGATTTAATATACTTTAAGCTTTTGACAATAGTCTTATCTCCTACTGTAAAACTAACATCATAATACGTACCAACAAATTGACTTGTATCAACTGAATATATTTCTTCAAGAGTCATATTACTAATATCATAACCATTTAATAATAGAATATATCCAGTACTACAAACAAATTCATCATTAGATAGATAAATCGGATTACCATAAGTTATTTCTATACCATTTGATGAATTATAAGCTTTATTTATATTATCATCCTCATAAGTATAAAGAATCAAATTATTATCTAGCGATACTCTAGCTTTAACCAACTCATCTTCTTCATAAACTATAGAGTTATTAATTGTTTTAATAGTATTAGTATTAACATAGACATTTTTATAAAAAGCATCTACAAAATTCTTCCAACCACTTTCCGAAAAATTACCATAATGAATGAATAAATCACTATAACTAGTTTCATATATTACAACATTATAAGTATCGGTATTACTAATTGAGTAAATTCCATATTGATCAAGACATTTAGTTTGCAAAGTGATTTTTTTTAATAAAGATTTATCATATTCTTGTGGTAAATCTTTATAATCTTTAATATCTTCATACTTGCCTTCCATGCCTAAATAATATAGGTAATCAGATATATAAATAGTATTATCTACTAACTCCATTTTTTTACCATTCATATAAATGTAATCAGTTAAAACTAATTCTTCCCCAATATAAGTAAAACCCAAATCATCTTCTATTAAACTATAATCTATATCTATGACTGGAGCTGTTTCAGCATCTTCTATAGTCTGATTTGTCTTATAGATTTGAATATTACCATTCTCAATAGCTCTCTTATAAAGAATTTCATCACTAGTATTAGATATCAATAATAGAATTATTGCACAAGCTACCATACTAAAAACAACTAATATAGTAAAAAAATTTAAAGAACCCCTAATTCTTGTTTTATTCATTTGCCCCTCCTACAAATATTATATTTTTTATTGACTAGTCCATTTTAATCATTGTTAGCTAAATAATTAAATCTCCTTTCTTATAATTTTACTAGCTATTAATGAATTAAAAAATAAACGTTTCACCACTTGTATTATAAAATATTTTTTCAAATAAAACAATACATTTTAAAGTTTGCAATAACTAGATTAATATAAGTTGAATTTAGAACTATCTCTTATAATTCTTTATTAAACTAGCTATTTCAGTTTTTAAATTATTTGATAAATCTTTTTTTAAGATTCTATAACTCCAATTATTCTTAGATACAGACGATGGATAATTCATTCTACTATTACCATCTTGAATTAGTAGATCTTGCATCGGGATTATAGCTAGATTAGCTTTAGATGCTAGAGCTAATTCAACTGTCTTTTTAACTAGTCCTTTAATACTTTTTACATTGTAAGATATATTTAACTTCTTACATTCTTTTCTTAAATCTTCCTTATAATAATTTAAATATGTCTCATCTAAATCCAGTAAATGTTGATATATAGGATTATTATCATGAGTACCAGTATAGACAAGCATATTACTTGTCTTATAATTAGAAGGATTATGTTCGTTAGTTTCATCACCTGATAAACCAAATTCTAATACCTTCATACCTGGATAATTAGTTTGTTCTAATAATAATCTAACTCCTTCATCTATCATACCTAAATCTTCAGCTACTATATTTAAATTTAATTTATCCTTAAAAAAATCAAATTTAGGTCCATCATACCACTTACCATTTATAGCTGTTTTTTCACCATAAGGTATACCATAATATCTATCAAAACCTCTAAAATGATCTATTCTTAAGATATCATACAATTTAAATGCTTGTTTAATTCTATTATTCCACCAAGAATAATTAGTTTCTTTTAAATATTCCCAATCATATATCGGATTGCCCCATAATTGTCCTGTTTCAGAAAAATAATCAGGAGGACATCCTGCAACTAACTTAGGTTTATTATCTTCATCTAATAAATAAAGTTTATTATACTTCCAAACATCTACACTATCATAGGCAACATATAAAGGCATGTCACCCATTATTTTAATATTTTTTGATTTAGCGTATTTATGCAAGTTATCCCATTCTCTTTTAACTTCAAATTGAGTCCATTGCCAAAATAAATATTCATGTTTATTTTCTTTTACTACCTTATCTTCTAATTCTTTAGAATATGATTTATATTCTATATCCCAATCTTGCCAAGAAGAAAAATTAAACAAAGATTTAATAGTCATGAATAATGAAAAATCATTATATTCATTTGCTTTTAAAAACTTAATAAAATCCGTATCTTTAGTATTAAATCTAGAAAAAGCTAGCCTTAATACTTTTATTTTATTATTAAACAATAATTCATAATCTACATGTAAGTCATCATAAGAAAATTTAATATCTTTATATTCTTCTAATTTTAATAATTTTTGTTTCCTTAATATATCTAGGTCAATAAAATAATAATTAATAGCTTGACTAGATACTGATTGATAAGGAGAATCTCCATAACTAGTAGGTACTAAAGGTAGTACCTGCCATACTTTAAAATTACTTGCTTCTAAAAAGTCAATAAACTGATAGGCTTCTTCACCAAAAGTTCCTACACCATATTTATTAGGTAAAGAACTTATGTGTAATAATAAACCTGCTTCTCTCTTTTTCAACATAAAATTCACCTAACAATATTGTAACTAATTTTATAAAAATATGCTAGATAAAATGAGATATGAATATCTCAATTCCAATAAATATTAAAATAATTCCTCCAAATATAACAGCTTTATTCTCAAATTTAGTTCCAAATTTTTTACCTAAAATAATAGATAAAAAAGATAAAGTAAATGTTACTAAGGCAACTATACCAAAACATATTAAAGCTTCACTTACTTCATAATTAGATACAGTTAAACCAACTGATAAAGCATCTATAGAGGTGGCAAAAGCCTGAATAAAGATGACTTTAATAGTTAAAGAAGCTAAATCAAGCTCTTCTTTTTTCTTTAAACCATCCCTTATCATTTTAATACCTAAAAAACATAGGATGATTAAAGCTATCCAAGGTATAAGATCATCGACATAATTAATAAAACTATGTCCAACAAAATAACCTATAGTAGGCATTAAAGCTTGAAAAAAACCAAACATAAAGGCAATAAATATCATTTTACCTACCTTCATTTTATTCTCTTTTAAACCATTAGCCATAGATACCGCACAAGCATCAGCTGCTAAACCAATACCTAATAATATACTTTCTAAATAAAAATTCATAACTATCATTCCTCAAATAAAAAAGACCCATGCCTAATATATTAAATATTAAGCATAAGTCTCGTTTTTTAATATTGAACCTGGATTACTCCATTATGTAGGCCAATTACCTGAAAAGGCAAACTACTCCCTTATCAAATCTATTGAATTACAAGGAGATTTTACTGATAATCAGTTTCAAAATCAAGCATTTTAAGAGTTAGCAATGGCTAATCTTTAAATACTTCTTTTAAGGAAGGATATAATTTTTTATAGTATTTATACTTATTTTCATAATAATTATTATTTGTTGGTAAATAAGTATCCTTATATTTAACTAATTTATCTATATCATCAAAACTAAGTTTATTATCTTCAATCATACATAATATTATAGCGCCATAAGCTGGACCTTCATTAGCTAAGGTTTTAACTTTAACATTCATAACATCAGCTATAATTTGACACATTATCTTAGATCTAGTTCCGCCACCACATAAAGTCATCTCATTAATATCTATATTTGTTTCTTTTACAATTTCATAAGAATCTCTTAATGCGAAAGCTACACCTTCTAAGATAGTTTTAGATATATCATATCTAGTAGTCTTACCAGATAAACCTATTATAGCTCCTTTAGCTAAAGGATCGTTGTGTGGACTTCTTTCTCCTTCTAAATAAGGTAAAAAATATAAGTTATCAGTATTAGCTTTAGACATGTTTTCTTCGTCACTTAAATAGTTATCGTCACCTAAGATATCTTCTAACCACCATTTTCTTGAGCTAGAAGCACTTAAGATGCAACCCATAATATAACTATCTTTAACATGAGAAAATATATGAAGGCCATAACTAGATAAATCTTTAACCTTTTTAATAGGAAATAAAATAGTTCCACTAGTACCCAAACTAATATTACAAGTACCTTCTTTTAAGGTGTTTGTCCCCAAACTAGCTAAAGCATTATCAGCTCCACCGACAACAACTTTTGTCTTAATAAAGCCGTATTTTAAAGCTACATCCTCTTTTATATAACCAGCTAGTTCATAACTTTCTTTTAAAACTGGTAACATACTTGTATCAATATTAGCTAGCTTAATCATATCAAGACTATAAGATCTATCTTTAACATCAAGTAATAATGTTCCTGCCATATCAGTATAATCAGAGACAAAATTACCTGTTAAATAATATAAGATATAATCTTTAGGTAACATTATTTTAGCTATTTTATTAAAATTATCTCTTTCATTATTATATAACCATAATAATTTAGGTAAGGTAAATCCAGCATAACTAATATTAGCTGTTTTAGCATATGTATATTCTTTTTTTTGATTTAGATAATCATTTTCTTTAATAGTTCTACCATCATTCCATAGTATACAAGGTCTAATAACATTATCTTCTTTATCTAATATTACAAGTCCATGCATTTGTCCTGAAATAGATAATGTTTTAACAAATTTTAAATAAAATTTTAATTTAATAAATACTTCATCTAAAGCCTTAAGCCAATCGCTAGGATTTTGTTCAACCCCATTATTTTTAACATGATATAAATTATAACTAGCACTTACACTAGTTATAATTTTGCCACCTTCATCACTTATTAAGGCTTTTAAAGCACTAGTACCTAGATCTAAACCTAAATACATTTTATTCTCCAAATAATATTTGATTAATAATAGATTCTAATCTTTCTTGTTTACCAGAAATAGGGGTTGTAATACTTCCCTTTTTTAAAGCTAAAGAAGCTAATTCTTCTATATCAGTTTCATTGTTTAAAATTTTCTTACCTAAAGTAGAATTAAATGATGAATATTTATTGTTAACAAATTCTTCTAATCTACCATCTTTAATAATCTTTTCAGCATTTAATAAACCTAAAGCAAAAGTATCCATACCAAGTATATAAGCTTCTACTACATCTTCCCAAGTATTAGATGGTCTTCTAGTTTTAGCATCAAAGTTAAAACCACCAGTTAAACCACCAGCTCTAATAACTTCTAACATACAGTAAGTAGCACTATATACATCACAAGGGAATTCATCAGTATCCCAACCAAGTAATGTATCACCTTGATTAGCATCTATAGAACCTAACATATTATTTATTCCAGCTATTCTTAATTCATGTTCAAAAGTATGACCAGCTAATGTAGCGTGATTAGCTTCAATATTTAATTTAAAATCTTTATCTAAATTATATTGTCTTAAGAAACCTATAGCCGTACTAGCATCAAAATCATATTGATGTTTCATTGGTTCTTTTGGTTTAGGTTCAATATAAAAATCACCTTTAAAGCCTATTTTACGGCCATAATCGCGAGCCATAGTCATTAATCTAGCTACATTATCTAATTCAAATTTAACATCAGTATTAAGAAGTGTTTCATAGCCTTCTCTACCACCCCAAAATACAAAACCTTTACCTCCTAATTTAACAGTAATATCTAGGGCTTTTTTAATTTGGGCAGCTGCGAAACAATATACATCTACATCATTAGTAGACATACCACCATTCATATATCTAGGATTATTAAATAAATTAGCTGTACCCCATAAACACTTAATATCAGTGCCTTTCATTTTGCCTAATATATAATCACTAATTTCATCTAATCTTTTATTAGTTACATTAATATCTTTATCTTCTGGTACTAAATCTACATCATGGAAACAAAAATATTTAATACCTAATTTTTCCATTAATTCAAAACCAGCATCAACTTTAGCTTTAGCAAGTTCCATAGAACCAACTTCACATCCTAAAGTTTTATCACCAGTACCCTGACCAAACATATCAGCTCCATTAGCGCATAATGTATGCCACCAACTTAAGGCAAAAGGTAGATGTTCACTCATTTTCTTACCTAATACTACTCTATTTTCATCATAAAATTTAAAAGCTAGAGTATTTTTACTTTTAGGTCCTTCATATTTAATCTTATTAATTTCTTTAAAAATCATAATTTAATCCTTCGTTTTCATAAATTTATAACATCTAAAAGACTATTTAATTTTATTACATTATCTGGTATATCAAATTTAACTAGATCAGGAATCCATATAGCCTTCATTCCCGCGTTTATAGCGGCATCTATTCCTGCCTTACTATCTTCTAAAACTATACATTCTTCTACATTAAGATTAAAATAACTACTACATTTTAAGAAGATTTCAGGATTAGGTTTAGACTGTTTTAAATCTTCACCACTTACTATATAAGAAAAATAAGATAATAAATTAGTATCAGTTAAATTATCTAATATTAATTTCTTGCTTGATGAAGAAGCTAAAGCTAATAAGATATTCTTATCTTTTAAGAAATTAAGACATTCTATCAATCCCTTTTTAATAGGTACTCCCTCACATCTTAATTTAGCTTCTAATCTCTTATTTCTTTCTTCTTTTAAAGTTAAAAATGACACATCAGTTTTATAATAGCTCTCAAATATCTTTTTAGAATCTAAAATATTTCTTCCTTTTATACTATCTAAAAATTCTTTATTTGGTTCTAAGTTATATTCTTTTAAGATGTTAGACCATATTTCTTCAGCTAATATCTCTGTATCAAACATTAAACCATCCATATCAAAGATAGCACATTTTATTTTTGTAAAGATAGAATTTTCTCCCATACTTCATCAACAACCGGTATACCTTTCTCTAAATTAGTTATTCTTGTATTACTAGATTGTTCACCAGGATAATATACTTCACTACCTTCTTTTACTGGTATTGAAGATTTTAAATCAGCAATAATATTTTCTACTAACTCATTAGTTCTTTCTTTAGAATTTAATTTGCTAGGATCTATAGCTATAAAAATCTGAGATAATCCTATTTCTTGACCTTTTTTAGTAATATCACTAACGCTATTACAAGCAGTCAAAACTGTCGCAATCAAGTCTAAAGATAAAGATAAGCCTGAACCTTTCCAATATCCTATAGGTAAAACTCTTTTAGTCTTTTCTATTTCGGCAGGATCAGAGCTCAAATTACCATTACTATCAAAACCACCAGGATAAGGTAATTCTTTACCAAGTAATTTTGTTTGTTCAATCTTACCATATGAATATTGACTAATAGCCATGTCACATACTATATGTTTACCATTTTCTCTAGGTATTCCAATAACTAATGGGTTATTACCAAGTTTAGGATCCATACCGCCCCAGGCAGGCATATTAGCTATAGTATTAGAAAAACAAATACCTATCATATTGCGTTTAGCAGCTAAAAGACCATACGTCCCACCACGCATCCAATGATTAGTATTACCTAGTATAACTAAACCTATACCAAAACTACTAGCTAAATCACAAGCTTTATTCATAGCTATTTTAGCATTTAAAGGTCCCATACCTAAATTTCCCTGCATCTTAACTAAAGAACCAAACTCTAGTTCAATACTTGGTTTAGTTTTAGGATTGATATCTCCATTATCTAAATAACTAATAAATCTAGGAAATCTATTAGCCCCATGAGAATAAACACCATCTAAACTATTGTCAGCAAATATTTCTGCTAAATCTATAGCATCTTCTTTAGATATATTTCTGCTAACTAATATTTTAAAAAGTGTTTCTTTTAATTCTTGGTATTTAATTAACATTTTTATTTACCTCCGCCTAATATTATACATTAAAATCGCTTTTATAGTTATACATTTTTATGCTTTTTTATTTCCTAAAAAACGTTTAAGTAAAAATGTTAAAAAATAAGGAAAAGTATATAATTTGCCATTAAATCCTATATTCTTATATCCTAATTTAATACCATATTTTACATCGTTATATTTATCTAAATCTATCATTTTATTTAATATTGTAGAGCCATCTATAGCCTTAACTTCAATAGGTATTAAACTATCACTATCTCTGACAAAGAAATCTATTTCAAGAGTACTTTTATCATTTTTATAATAATATAATTGATATCCTTGTTTAACTAACATATCTCCTACTATATTTTCATAAATAGCACCTTTATAAGTATTAAAATTCTTATTACTCCTTAGATCTTCTTGAACTTCTTCATCTAATGAAGCTATCAATAAACCTGTATCTCTAAAATAAATTTTATAATTATTAGGATTATAATTGCCTTTTAAAGGTAGTTCTGGTTGAGCCATACAATAACACAAATTTATTATACCAGCATCATTTAACCAATCTATTACACCTATATATTCTCGATTTCTAGCCCCATTGGCTATCTTAGTTATTTGAAATTTTTTATTATCCCGGCCTAAAAAGACTGGTATTTTGCGATAAACATTTAATATTTTTGCATGATTTAAACCACCAGCGTGCTTTGTTATATCTTCTTCATAATCTAATAGTATTTGCCTTTGTAAGTTAAGAGTACCACTAAAGTTCTTATTTTCAACAAAAAGTCGTACTACAGCTGGCATACCACCAAGAATCATATATTCCTTAAAATTATCAAACATAATATCAAGTAAGACTTTAGATAATGGCTTTAAATTTAGCATATCTAAATACATTTCTTCTATAATATCTTCACCATAACCTTTAGCCCACAAAAACTCTTCAAAATCAAGTGAATACATCTCATAATCTTGTTTATATCCAACACTATTAGATTCAATTTCATTATAATTTATTCCCATAAGGAAACCAGAACATATTACATCATATCTACCATCTTCTTTAAATGATTTAAGACTAGTAGCACAATTTATACAAGCTTGTAATTCATCAAAGAAAATCAAAGTTTCTCCTGGAATAAATTTTAAATTAGGATTATGTAAAGAAATGTTTCGTATAATTCTATCGACTTCAAATCCATCATCAAATATATCTTTATACTGTTTTTGAAGTAAAAAATTAATCTCTATAACACTTCTATAATTATCTTCTCCAAACTTACGTATAGAAGCAGTCTTACCAACTTGTCTAGCCCCTTTAACTATAAGTGGATATCTATTAATATTATTTTTCCATTCAATTAAAAATGCATCGATTTTGCGTTTAAGTAGAGTCATAGTATTACCTCCATTTCTAACATATCACATTTTTCCGATTAAATAAACTATTTTTATCACAAAATTCCTGCTATTTTAAGGTATTTTTTCACATTTTTCCATTTATGAATGGAATTAATTCATTTATTATTAAGGTTTACAAATTAAAAATGTATTAAATTCCTAAAATAATAAA
>CAZJPL010000040.1:9172-13075 GCA_964547945.1 uncultured Anaeroplasmataceae bacterium | reverse complement strand
TTATAATAGCATTACAAATATAAATATTTTTCAAAAAGTGGGTATTAGTAAATATATTAGACATAATTTATAGAGGGTTTTTGAATATTTTTTAATGTTTTTTCATAGTTTATTGGAGAAATATACCCTATAGCCGAATGAATTCTAATAGGATTGTAAAAACCCTCGATATAATCGAAAATAGCCCTGTATGCATCCTCAAAAGTGTATAGCTTTCGTTGGTATAAGTATTCTTTCTTTAAACTGGCATGAAACGATTCTTGAGCTGCGTTTTCATCACATGAATGGTCTAAAGAAGTATAACTTGCTATCATATTATGTTTCTTAAGAAAGTCCCTATAAAGACTAGAACGCATTTGTACTCCTTTATCCGAGTGACAAATTAAACCTGGGCTAGGATTTCTATCTTTTATAGCTTTATCTAAGAGAAGAATTAATTTATCAGCTTTTTGATTTTCAAATAAACCCCAAGAAATAATTTTCTTAGAATAATAATCTAGGAAAGTAATAAGATAAAAGGTTCCATCATTAATTGTTTTGATGTAGGTGATATCAGTTGTCCAAACTTGATTAATATGAGTTACATTTAAGTTTTTGACCAAATTAACAATTAAGGATTTTTCTTTTTCTGTCATGCGTGACTTTTTACGAGGAAATTTAGAAGCTACAATGCTTTTAATGCCTAATTTTCGCATTGTTTTGGCCACTTTAGATATAGAACACACAAAATCCTTTTTGTTCAAAATAGCGGCAATTTTAGGCGCTCCATAGATTCCTTTAGAATCAGCATAGATAGTGATTATCTCTCTATAGAAGAGAGCCATATTTTCCACTCTAGGTTTGCTGTATTCTTTCCAGTGGAGATAAGAAGATCTATTAACTCCTAGAGCTTTACAAATAGTTGCTACTGGATAACTATTTGAAAGAGATTCAATACTTTGATAAAGACTTATTCCCTTTTTGCTAATAAGGTAATCGTTTTTTTTAAAATCTCATTGTCCCTTTTTAAAGAGGCTATTTCCTTTTTCAAATCATCGATGATTTGAGCTTGTGTTTTATAGTCTGAATCAAAACACCTATTATCCTTGTTGTAAGAAGTAATCCACTTTTCTACAGTTTTTAATGGGACATCAAATTGCTCTGCAGTTTTTATAGTAGAATGCTTCTCGTTTACTATCAAATTTACTATCATAGCTTTAAAGCTATTATCATATTTTCTAGGCATTATTACACACATCCTTTACAAGTATTATAACATACATAATTAATAATAAACCCTCTTATTATACTGTATAAATTTATTATATACTCTATAGTTGACATATTAATACGGGGGGGGGGTATAATTAGTTAGTCAAAAAGGAAGAAGGGAGAAAATTTTATGACAAAAAGAGTTTATGGATTGCTATTAACTATATTAATGTCATTGTGTGTAGTCTTTATTCTAGCTTCATGTGATAGCTCAGAAGAAGAACACACTCATGTTTTAACACATGTAGATGCAGTAAGTGCTACATGTACAGAAGATGGTAATCTAGAATATTGGTACTGTTCTGATTGTGATACTTATTTCACAGATGAAGACGGTACAGAAGATACTACTTTAGATGATTTAGTAGTATCAGCTTTAGGACATACTAGTGGTGATGTTCAAATAGAAAACAAGGTTGAGGCTACTCACACTACAAATGGTAGTTATGATAAAGTAGTATATTGTACAGTTTGTGGTGAGAAATTATCTAGTGAAACTGTAGAAATAGAAGCTGAAGGACATTTAGCTAGTGAAGCAGTAGAAGAAAATAGAATTGAAGCTACATGTACAGAAGATGGAAGTTATGATGTAGTAGTATACTGTTCTGAATGTAATGAAGAATTATCAAGAGAAACTATTACTTTATCAGCAACAGGACATACTGAAGGTGAAGTAACCAAAGAAAATGAAGTTTCTGCCACTTGTACAAGTGATGGTAGTTACGATGAAGTAGTATATTGTACGGTTTGTAGTAAAGCATTATCACGAGAAAATGTAATGGTAGAAACATTAGGTCATAAATATGAAGATTATGAATTATATAATGACGAATTTCATAAAAAAATATGTAGTTCTTGTGGTGATGTTGGGCAAGAATCACATATTTTTGAAAATAGAGTTTGTGTAGATTGCGGGTATGAAATAGATTACACTCCTTATTTGGAATATGTTTTATCTACTGATGGTACGTATTATATAGTTAGTGGTATTGGTGATGCTACTGAGACTGAAATAACCATACCTTCAATATATAAAGGTATACCAGTTAAAGTAATAGGGAATCAAGCTTTTTATTATAGTAGTTCATTAACTAGTATTACAATTCCAAAAAGTATAACAAATATAGGTGAATATGCATTCGAATATTGTACAGCTGAGATAATCTTCGAAGAAGAATCACAACTAGAAGAAATAGGCTCATATACTTTTAGAAATTATTATGCTGAAAATATCATAATTCCTAGTAGTGTGATAAGTATAGAAGAGTACGCATTTTACAATTGTACAGCGAGTATAACATTCGAAGAAGGCTCACGATTAGAAGAAATTGAAAGCTATGCTTTTGCAAGTTATCAAGGTACAAGCATTACAATCCCAAGTAGTGTAATAAGTATAGAAGAATACGCATTTTACTATTGTACAGCAGAAATAAACTTTGAAGAAGACTCACAATTAGAAACAATAGAAAGTTATGCTTTTTATTACTATCAAGGAACAAGTATTACAATTCCTAATAATGTAATAAGTATAGGATATGGTGCATTCGTTTTTTGTTATTCACTTAAAACTGTGCATATTAGTGATATAGATAGTTGGGTAAGTATTAATTTTGCTTCTACTCAATCTAATCCACTATATTATGGGGCGGATTTATGTTTGAATGGTGAATTACTAACTGAACTTGTCGTTCTTGATGGTGTAACAAGCATAGGTGCATATTCGTTTTATAATTGTACTTCTCTAGAAAGTATAACAATTCCTGATAGTGTTGAAACAATTGGTTCTTATGCTTTCTCTAATTGTGTTTCTCTAGAAAGCATAACAATTGGTAATGGTGTGAAAAGTATAGGACAATATGCGTTTAGAGGTTGTACATCACTAGAAAGTGTATACACTAATGATATAAATAGTTGGACTAATATTGAGTTTAATGATAAAGAAGCTAATCCATTATATTTTGCAGGTAATTTATATTTAAATGGAGAGTTAGTCACAGAACTTGTAATTACTGAAGATGTAACAAGTATAAGTGCTTATTCGTTCTATGGTTGTATATCATTAGAAATTATTACGATTCCAAATACTGTAATAAGTATCGGAAGTTCTGCATTTGGTGGATGCTCATCATTAAAAAGTATAACTTTACCATTTGTTGGAAGAACAGCCGAAGCAAGTGAGGTATCATCTGAAACTTTATTTGGATATATTTTTGGAACCGATAGCTATAATGGTGGAATACAAATTTCACAACATTATAGAATATCTTCATCGTCTTATTATTATCTATCTTATTATATTCCTACAACATTAACGAGTGTAACAATAACTGGTGAAAATATATTATATTGTGCTTTTAGCAATTGTACGACATTAGAAAGTATTACAATTAGTAATAATGTAACAAGTATAGAAGAATATGCATTCGAATATTGTACAGCAAATATAATATTTGAAGAGAGTTCACAATTAGAAGAAATAGGCTCATATGTATTTGCGTATTATTATGGTGAAAACATTACAATTCCAAGCAGTGTAATGAATATCAGTGAATATGCATTTGCTAATTGCACAGCAAATATAGCATTTGAAGAAAATTCACAATTAGAAGAAATAGGCTCATATGTATTTGCGTATTATTATGGTGAAAACAT
>CAZJPL010000040.1:0-9072 GCA_964547945.1 uncultured Anaeroplasmataceae bacterium | reverse complement strand
CACAATTAGAAGAAATAGGCTCATATGTATTTGCGTATTATTATGGTGAAAACATCACAATTTCAAATAGTGTAATAGGTATCGGTGAATATGCATTTTATTATTGTACTGCAAATATAACATTTGAAGAAAATTCACAATTAGAAGAAATAGAAAATTATGTTTTTACACAATATCGAGGAACAAGTATAACAATTCCTAGTAGTGTAATAAGTATCGAGGAACTTGCATTTTATTATTGCATTGCTAATATAGAATATATTTATGTTGATGAGATTAATCAATATTACTGTGATGTTGATGGCGTATTGTTTAACAAAGATATGACACAATTAATTTGTTATCCAGCGGGTAGAACTGATACAATATATACACTACCTAGTAGTGTAACAACTATAGGTTCATATGCATTTCACAACTGTATTGCGAATATAATAACATTCGAAGAAGATTCACAACTAGAAACAATAGGAAATTATGCGTTTTATAGCTTTAAAGGAACAAGTATAACAATTCCTAGTAGTGTAACAAGCATAGGTTCATATGCATTTGCTAATTGTACAGCAACTATAACATTCAAAGAAGGCTCACAATTAGAAGAGATAGGAGGCTATGTCTTTACTAGTTATCAAGGAACAAGCATAATAATCCCTAGTAGTGTAAGAAGTATAAGGCAAAACGCATTTTACTATTGTGTAGCAGAAATAAACTTTGAAGAAGGCTCACAACTAGAAACAATAGGAAGCTATGCTTTTAGTGGTTACAAAGGAACAAGTATAACAATTCCAAGTAGTGTAACAATTATTGGTTTGAATGCATTTGCTAATTCATCTATAGAATATATTTATGTTGATGAAAGTAATCAATATTATTGTGATGTTGATGGTGTATTGTATAGCAAAGATATGACACAATTAGTTTGTTATCCAGTTTGTAGAACTGATACAATATATATATTTCCTAGTAGTATAATAAGTATCGCTGATTATGCATTTAAAGATTGTACAGTAGAAATAATATTTGAAGAAGGCTCACAACTAGAAACAATAGGAAGCTATGCTTTTTATAACTACAAAGGAACTAGTATAACAATTCCAAGTAGTGTGACTAGTATAGGAAGTCATGCATTTAAAGATTGTACAGTAGAAATAATATTTGAAGAAGGTTCACAACTAGAAACAATAGGAAGCTATGCTTTTTGTGACTACAAAGGAACAAGTATAACAATTCCAAATACAGTAACAAGTATCGGAAGATATGCATTTACTGGATTAACAGCAAATGTAACATTTGAAGAAGGTTCACAACTAGAAACAATAGGAAGCTATGCGTTTTATGACTACAAAGGAACAAGTATAACAATTCCAAGTAGTGTAACAAGTATAGAAATAAATGCATTTGATGAATGTACTTCATTAAGTATAGTTTATTATTATGGCAGTGAAATACAGTGGAATGAAATTAGTATTAGTTCTGGTAATTCCTATTTAACAAATGCTACCATCTATTATTATAGTGAAGAAGAACCATTTTTAAATGCTGATGGTACAGCTTATGATGGTAACTATTGGTATTATGATGAAAATGGTAATATAGTAGTTTGGGTATACGAAACCTAAGCTTCTAAATAATGGTACTCTAAATTATAAGGTAGTTAGTATTGCTAGCTGCCTTTTTGCTTTGTCAAATCAATTTGACAAAAGTATGTAGTTTTGATAGAATTATTGCTGATATCTTTTGATATCAAGAGTCTAGAAATATATAAAGGAGTTGATTTAGTTGGACTCGATCCCCGTACAGCTCATATTAGTAGTTGTATTAATTTTTGTTAACGCATTTTTTGCTTCTAGTGAAATTGCGGTTATTTCTCTTAATAAGACTAAGTTAAAGTTTCAGGCAGAAAATGGAGATAAAGTAGCTGTTAGATTATTAAAATTAGCTGAAACACCTACAAGTTTCTTATCTACTATTCAAATTGCGATTACTTTAGCTGGTTTCTTAAACAGTGCCTTTGCTGCTGATAACTTCGCAGGACGTATTGTTAATTGGATTTATTATGATTTAGGTTGGACAGGCTTATCTACTGAAGTTTGGAATACTATATCAGTTATTTTAGTAACTATAGTATTATCATATTTCCAATTAGTATTAGGTGAATTGGTACCTAAAAGACTTGCAATGCAAAAATCATATGGTGTAGCTAAAATAACATCTATGGTAATAGTTCCATTATCAAAAATAATGAAACCATTTATTTGGTTATTAACTAAGTCTACTAACATATGTTTAAGAGTTATGCGTTTAAAAGTTGAAGCTGAACAAGAATCTGTAACTGAAGAAGAAATAAAGATGATGGTTGATCTTGGTGAAGAAACTGGGACAGTTGAAGAAAACGAAAGAGAATGGATTGAAAATGTCTTTGATTTTAACGATACAACCGTTAAAGAAATTATGACACCAGCTTATGCTGTTACTTATCTATTAGAATCTTTTACAAATGAACAAATAGATGAAGTTATTAAAAAGACTAAATTTTCAAGATATCCTGTATGTGAAACTGGTTTAAATGATATTAAAGGTGTATTACATATCAAAGATTATTTCTTAAATAGAGATAAGAAATTAACTGATTTATTAAGGCCAGCTTATTTCGTACCAGAGACAACTTTAGCTGATGATTTATTCAATAAATTAAAAGAAACTAAAAATACCTTTGCTGTTGTTATTGATGAATATGGTTATGCTTCAGGTATTTTAACAGTAGAAGATTTAGTTGAAGAAATTGTTGGTAAAATATATGATGAACATGATCGTAAGGAATCTGTTGAATTTGTAGAAGTAGGTCCTGATAGATATTTAGTATCAGGAGATATGAATGTTTACGATTTAGCAGAAGAGTTAGATATAGATATCAGTGATGATGAACCTTATGATACAGTTGGTGGTTTAATCTTATCATGTCTAGATTATATACCTAATGATGGAGCTAACTTAACAGTTACTAAATTTGGTTTATCATTTGAAGTTATAAAAGTCTTACATCGTAGAATAGTTGAAGTAATAGTTACTAAAGAAACTAAAACTAATACTGATGAAGATACTGAAGAATAGAGGTTGTGCAGACAACCTTTTTATTTTTAAAAAATATTTGGCAATCTACTTGACAAAGTGCCAAAAAAGGTTATAATTTGAATTACATGGAGGTATTATTATGATTAAACCATTAAATAATAATGTTGTATTAAAGAAAGAAAAAATAGTAAAGGAGACAGCTTCTGGTATTATTCTTAGTAATAAACAAGAACAAACAGAATACGCTGTAGTTATAGCTGTAGGTGTTGGTAAGACTGATGAAAAAGGTCAAATTATACCTATCAGTTTAAATGAAGGGGATAAAGTAATATATAAAAATTACAGCTCTACAAGTGTTAAATTAGAAGATGAAGAATATTTAATAGTAGATGCTGATGATATTTTAGCAGTAATAGAATAAGGAGTTAATTATGGCAAAAGAAGTAAGATTTGGTAGAGATGCTAAAAAAGCAATGTTAGAGGGTATTGATACTCTAGCTAACACAGTAAGTATAACTTTAGGACCTAAAGGTCGTAATGTAGTTTTAGATAAAGGTTATGGTTCACCACTTATTACTAATGATGGTGTATCTATAGCTAAAGAAATAGAATTTAAAGATCCATTCATGAATATGGGTGCTAAATTAATTTATGAAGTAGCTAATAATACTAATGATGTTGCTGGTGATGGAACAACTACAGCTACTTTATTAGCTCAAAAAATGATTCATAATGGCTTAAATGAAGTAGATAGAGGAGCTAACCCTCAATTAATGCGTGAAGGTATAGAAGAAGCTAGTAAATTAGTAGCTCAAAAATTATTAGAACAATCTAAGAAAATAGAAACATCAGCTGATATAGCTAATGTAGCTACTATATCTTCAGGTTCTAAAGAAATCGGTGATATCATTGCCAAAGCTATGGATATAGTTGGTAAAGATGGTGTTATTAATGTTGATGAATCTAGAGGTTTTGAAACTAGTTTAGAAGTTACTCAAGGCTTAAAATATGATAAAGGTTATGTTTCACCTTATATGGTAGGTGATTTAGATAAAACAAGTATTACTATGGAAGATGTTTTAGTATTAGTAACTAATCATAAGATTTCTAATATTCAAGATATCTTACCTTTACTTGAACAAATAGTTAAAGCTCATAAACCATTATTTATCGTATCAGATGATATGGATCAAGAAGTAATTAATACTATAGTAGTAAATAAATTAAGAGGTACATTTAATGTAGTAGCTACTAAAGCTCCTGGCTTTGGTGATAATATGGTAGAAAATCTATCTGATATAGCATTAATTTGTGGAGCTAAATTTATTGATAAAGGCTTAAATTTAGAATTAAAAGATGTAACTATTGATGATTTAGGTCAAGCTAAAAAGATTATAGTAGAAAAAGATTCAACTACTATTATTGATGGTTATGGTTCTAAAGAAGAAATAGAAGCTAGAATGCATGATATTGAAATTAAGATTCAAGATGAAACTTCTAAATATAAGAAAGAAGAATTACAAAAGAGATTAGCTAAATTAGCTAATGGTGTAGCTTTAATTAAAGTAGGAGCTACAACAGAATCTGAATTAAAAGAAAAGAAATTACGTATTGAAGATGCCTTAAATGCTACTAAAGCTGCCGTTAGTGAAGGTATAGTTACTGGTGGTGGTAGTGCTTTAATTAGTATTTATAAAGATATTAAAGGTAAGTTGAAATCAAATGTAGTAGATGTTCAAAGAGGTATGAATGTAGTTTTAGATTCTCTAAGTGCTCCTTTATATCAAATAGCTGAAAACTCAGGTTTTAGTGGTAAAGATATAATAGAAACTCAATTAAGACAAAAACCAGGTGTTGGTTTTGATGCTAAAACTGGTAAATGGGTTAACATGTATGAATGTGGTATAGTAGATCCTACTAAGGTTACTCGTTCAGCTATTTTAAATGCAGCAAGTATTGCAAGTCTATTCTTAACAACTGAAGCTGCAGTAGGTGAAATAAAAGAACCAGAACCACCTCATCATGAACCAAATATGTATTAAAATATAACGTTAAAAGGTTAGGATTTGTAGTTCTAACCTTTTAAAATAGTAGATAACAACTTTATGTTATTATAATATCGAAAATTAAGTCAAAAAATTAAAATGATAATAACATAAAGGAGGAAAAATGAATATAATTGAGTGTATTAATGAATATATTAATAAAGTTCCAAATGGAGTTCCTATTTTTACAAATGATATTTATAATTATGTTGCAAAAAGAATTGAGAATGCTCGTAGAGATATTGTAAATACTAATATTACAAGATATCAAAAAGTAAATGAAAATTTAATTCGTTATAGTAAAGGAATATATTACAAATCAGTTGATACACCTTTTGGTAAATCAGGAATAAAACTAATTGAATTAGTTAAACGTAAATATATCCGTGATTTAGATAATATAATTGGGTATGAGACAGGTCCTTTTTATATAAATAAAATAGGTTTAAATACTCAAATGCCTGCACATACTTATATAGCTACTAATCGTTTTACATCAAGACCAGAGTCAAATATAATTTTAATAAAACCTGTTATTAATATTAGTAATGATAATTATAAATATCTTCAATTCCTTGATGTTTTAGATAATCCTTATAATATAAATTTTGAAGCAAAGGATTATAAAGAGATACTACGTAATTATATAGAACATTATAAGTTGAATTATGAACAACTTTTATATTTTGCAAAATTTTACAAAAACAATAATATTTATAAAAGATTAGCTGAATTAGCTAGAGGAATATAGTATGTATTATTCAAGTGTCTTTCTTTACTTTTTTTATTAATTAGACTAAAATATAGTGGAGAAAAAATATGAAAATAGAAGTAAATGGTAAATGTTTTAAAGTTAATTTAGAAGACAATATTACAACTAAAAAATTGGTTGAAATATTAAAAGAAAAATCTATTAGTATTAATCTAGAAGATTATGGTGGTTTTGAAAAAGTAGGATATTTAGGGTTTAGTTTACCTACTAGTGATAAATATATTAAGACTAATCCTGGTGATATATGTTTATATCAAGGTAACAATATAGTCATATTTTATGGTCATAATGCTTGGGATTATACTAAGATAGGATATATTGAAAATATTACTACTTTAAAAGAAAGCTTAGGAAATAAAGCTGTGAAAGTTACATTTACTATAGATTAAGGAGTATAAGTTATGGCTAAAAAAGAAATTAAACAAGAAATATTTGAAGGAGAAAGAGCATTATTTAATGTAAGTAACCTAAAAATTATAAATTCTATATTTGATAATGGGGAATCACCACTTAAAGAAAGTTCTAATATAGAATTACTAGGTTCTATGCTTAAATGGAAGTATCCTTTATGGTATTCTAAGGATATAAATATATCAAACTCTACTTGGTTTGAGATGGCTAGAGCCGGTGTATGGTATACTAAAAATATAAGTGTATCTGACAGTGTTATAGAAGCACCTAAGAATTTTAGAAGATGTGAAAATGTTAATATTAAAAATGTATCATTTTCTAATGCCGCTGAAACATTGTGGCATTGTGATAATGTAGTACTAGATAATGTTGTAGCTAGTAAAGCTGATTATTTCGCTTTAAATAGCCAAAATTTAAATATTAATAATCTAACCTTATATGGTAATTATTCTTTTGATGGTACTAAAAATCTAGTGATTCGTAATTCTAAATTATTATCTAAAGATGCATTTTGGAATAGTGAAAATGTAACTGTTCAGGACTCATTTATATCTGGTGAATATTTAGGTTGGAATTCTAAAAACTTAACTTTAATTAATTGTACAATAGAAAGCCTACAAGGATTCTGTTATATAGATAATTTAGTAATGAAAAATTGTACTTTAATAAATACTAATTTAGCTTTTGAATATTCAACAGTAAATGTAGAAATAAATAGTAAGATAGATAGTGTTAAGAATCCTATTAGTGGTATTATTAAAGCTGAATCTATAGGGGAATTAATATTAGAAGAAGATAAAATAGATCCTAGTAAAACTAAAATTATATGTAATAAGTAGAGGTATTATATGAAATACGATTTTTCAGTTGTAGTAAATAGAAGAAACACAGATTCTATTAAATGGATGGTTAAAGATAATGATTTACCTATGTGGATAGCTGATATGGATTTTCCTACAGCTCCTGAGATAAGAAAAGCTATAGAAGAAAGAGCTAAACATGGTGTATTTGGTTATACTGATATACCGGATACTTGGTATAAGGCTTATCAAAACTGGTGGAAAGATAGACATAATCTAGATATAGAAAAAGATTCTTTAATATTTTGTACAGGAGTAATACCTGCAATATCTAGTACTATTAGAAAACTAACTACTCCAGCTGAAAAAGTACTTATTCAAACTCCTGTATATAATATATTTTTTAATTCAATATTAAATAATGGTCGTCAAGTTATAGAAAATAACTTAATCTATAAAGATGGTAAATATGAGATAGATTTTAATGATTTAGAAGAAAAATTATCAGATCCTCAAACATCTTTAATGATTTTATGTAATCCTCATAATCCTATAGGTAAGATTTGGGATAAAGAAACTTTAATTAAAATAGCTGATTTATGTTATAAACATCATGTCTTAGTTTTATCTGATGAAATACATTGTGATTTAACAGATCCAGGATGTGAATATATTCCTTTTTCATCAGTATCAGATATTGCAAGAGAAAATAGTATAACTTGCATAGCACCTACTAAGGCATTTAATTTAGCTGGTATACAAACAGCTGCCGTAGTAGTTCATAATCCAGTCTTAAGACATAAAGTATGGCGAGCTTTAAATACTGATGAAGTGGCTGAAGCTAATTGTTTTGCCGTACCTGCAGTAGTAGCAGCCTATACTAAAAGTGGTGACTGGTTAGATGAATTAAGATCTTATATTTTTGAGAATAAGAAATTAGTTAGAACTACTATATCTAAAGAGATACCTGAATTATCTGTAGTTAATAGTGATGCAACTTATCTTTTATGGTTAGATTGTTCTAAAATAACTAAAGATGCAAATGAATTTTCATCTTTTATCAAAGAAAAAACAGGTTTATTTGTCTCAGCTGGTAATATATATGGTAGCGGCGGAGAAAAGTTTTTAAGAATGAATGTAGCTTGTCCTAGAATATTTGTAGAAGATGGCTTACAACGACTTAAAAAAGCAGTAGCTTTATATAAAAGTGTTAATTAGAAATAATTAACCTTTTTTATTATAAAAAAATAAATTATCTGTCTATTATTTAATAGAGGGATAATATGAAAATAAAAGAATTACAAATAAATAATAGACCAAGAGAAAGATTAATTAAACAAGGAGCTAGTAGCTTATCAGATATTGAAATACTAGCTATATTAATTAATACAGGAACATCTTCCTTATCAGCTTTAGATATAGCTAATAATTTATTAAATAAATATACTTTAAATGAATTATTATATTTAGATTATGATATTTTAATTAAAGAAAAAGGTATTAAAGAAAGTAAAGCTTGTAAGATAATAGCTAGTTTTGAATTAGCTAAAAGAGCTATTAAAATAAGTGATAAGAAAGAAGTATTAAAAGAACCTAAAGAAATATATAATTATCTAACACCTTTATATACCTATACTAAAGTAGAAAAAGTAATAGTCTTATTAGTAGATAATAAATTAAGATTAATTAAAGATATAGAACTAGGTATAGGTGATTTAAATGAAGTATCTTTAAATATAAAGAATTTAATTAGTTTATTAATTAAATATGATGCTTATGGTTTTATCTTATCTCATAATCATCCTAGTGGTGATACCTTACCTTCTAAAGAAGATAAAATATTAACTAATAAATTATATAAATTAACTAAAGATTTAGGTGTATTATTACTAGATCATATAATATGGGGTAAAGATAACTATTTTTCTTTCTTAGAAAATCATTTATTAGATTTCTTTATATAGCATTATTA
>CAZJPL010000039.1:0-13646 GCA_964547945.1 uncultured Anaeroplasmataceae bacterium | reverse complement strand
CCGATGGTAGTACTATGTGCAAGAGTAGGAAGCTGCCGGGCTGTCTCTTTTATTTATATATATTTTGGAGATTTAGCTCAGTTGGGAGAGCATCTGCCTTACAAGCAGAGGGTCGGCGGTTCGAGCCCGTCAATCTCCACCATTATTAATGCCGAAATAGCTCAATTGGCAGAGCAACTGACTTGTAATCAGTAGGTTGAGGGTTCGATTCCTTTTTTCGGCACCATTTTGTCCCGTTAGCTCAGTTGGTAGAGCACTTGACTTTTAATCAAGGGGTCACAGATTCGAGTTCTGTACGGGACACCATTTAATAATTTTTTGCCCCGGTGGTGGAATAGGTAGACACGTGGGACTTAAAATCCCATGGCCGATGAGGCCGTGCCGGTTCAAGTCCGGCCCGGGGTACCACTTTTTTGGGGCTATAGCTCAGCTGGGAGAGCGCCTGCTTTGCAAGCAGGAGGTCAACGGTTCGATCCCGTTTAGCTCCACCAATGTAGTTTTAAGCCTATTTTTAATTTGAATATAAAGGTGTATCATGGCGGTGTGGCTCAGTTGGCTAGAGCGAGCGGTTCATACCCGCTAGGTCGGGGGTTCGAATCCCTCCGCCGCTACCATATTTGGACCCGTAGCTCAGTTGGTTAGAGCCACCGGCTCATAACCGGTCGGTCGCAGGTTCGAGTCCTGCCGGGTCCACCATTTACATATAATTTACAACACGGAGAAATACCCAAGCCCGGTTGAAGGGATCGGTCTTGAAAACCGACAGGGGATGAAAGTCCCGCGGGGGTTCGAATCCCTCTTTCTCCGCCATCATATCGCGGGATGGAGCAGTCTGGTAGCTCGTCGGGCTCATAACCCGGAGGTCGTAGGTTCAAATCCTGCTCCCGCAACCAAATTAATCAAGACGGTTCAGTAGTGTAGTTGGTTAACATGTCAGTCTGTCACACTGGAGATCGCGGGTTCGAGTCCCGTCTGAACCGCCATTTTTTATTGCCTCGGTAGCTCAGTCGGTAGAGCACAGGACTGAAAATCCTGGTGTCGGCAGTTCGATCCTGCCCTGAGGCACCATTTTATAATCCTAAATTTTTTTAGCACCCTAGCAGGTGTGTTTTTTTTATTTTTTGAAGTTTTATTTCGTATTTTAGTCATATTATGCTATAATTAATCGAGGTTGATTATTATGCAATGGTGGGAACAAATTCAAGATTTTTTTAATAACCATGAATGGTTAAAAATAGTTTTAAATACCTATTTTTTATTTATAATAGTTATCTTATTAGTTTATTTAGTTATACGTAGTAGAAGAGCTTTGTATGTTATTTTAACTATTGCCCTTATAACTGGTATATATTATTTATCATATTTCTTAGATTTAGGTTTAAGTACTAAAATATACGGAGTTGCCATTTGGGTAAGTTTATTATTGGGCTGTTTTATTTTAGCTCCTGATTTAAGAACTATAGTTAATTTTAAACAAGATATTAGAGAAGGTTATGCCTCATCAAGTGATATTACTAGAAATAATATAGCTGATGCAGTAATGGAATTAGCTAGTAAAAAAATAGGTGCCTTAATAACTTTAGAACGTCATAATTCTCTAGATCAATATGCTGAAAAAGCTATAGGTTTAAATGCAGATGTCTCTAAAGAATTATTAATAAATATATTTATTCCTAATACACCACTACATGATGGAGCTGTAATTATAAGAGGAAATAAAATACGTTGTGCGGGTGCTTATTATATATTAACTCAACATAATGAAATAGATAAAACTACAGGTTCTAGACACCGTGCTGCCTTAGGTATTTCTGAAGTGACTGATAGTTTATCAATTATCTGTTCAGAAGAAACAGGCCACATCTCTCTAGCAACCGAAGGTTTCTTAATTAAAATAAATGATAGAGATAAACTGATTAGCTATATTGATATGTTTATGAATAAGAAGTAGGTGGAAAAATGAAAATACTTATTAAAATATTAAAATGGATTTTTAATCCACTATATTCTATATTTACCGCAAATGAAGAAAATAAGCCAATATTAAAACATATTAAAAAGAATGATTTATTTATGTTTTTTATCGCTATAATAATAACATTAGTTATTATATTAGTTTATTATCATAAATTAATATTTGGTGTATAGTGATGTTTATAGTTAGCCCTATAATACCATTAATATTAAGTATATTTTTAACTATTATTATAGTTAGGGATAGTATAGTAAAACATCAGTTTTATAAATACCCCCTAACTATAACTTTTATAGTGATTTTTATTAGTGCTATTTTAACTGTATTTTATAATGAAATATGTGAAGATGAGTTAAGTGCTAATATTTTAAATTATTTTTTATTAGCTTTATCAATAGTTATTAGTTTTGCTTTTTTATTTGTAGGTTTATATAATGTATCTAATAATGAATTGAATAAAAAGATATTAGATTCTTTTACTGATAACTTATATTATTTATATGTTAATAAAAAAGGAAAAATAGTAGCTATTTCCGAAGAAATGAAAAAAGCTTTAGGAATTGATAGTGAAATAATAAATATTAAAGATGTTTTTAGTAAATATATAACTATTAAGTCAATTAATAATGAAGAAGCTAATAATAAAGAATTTTTAGCTTATATCTTAACTAAAATTGATGAGGCTAGCACTCATAGCTTTAATATAAGTTTTTATTCTAATGAAGGTGCATTAAAAGAAATATCTTTAAAAGAAGAAGTAATTATAGTTAAAGGCAAGTTTGCTGGTAGGATGTTTTTAGGTAAAGATGATAAGATTACTACTAATACAATTAATGTAGAAAATGATTCTTTATTATCTGAAAGATTAAATATCTTGTTAAATCCTAAATTATATGGTTTATTATTACATGATTTAAAAGAAGATAAGATTTGGCTTAATGATTATATAGTAGACAAATTAAATTTAAATAGAAATAATTTAGATTTTAGTGAATATTCTAAACTTATTAATAAAGATGATTATAATCATTATCTAGATTTAGTAGATAAAACAACTGAGACTGATCATGAATTTGAAACATATTATCGTATAGCTCAAGGCAAAAAAGTTTGTTATTTAAAAGAATATGCTAATGTAGTGTATTCAGATAATGATAAATCAGAAATAATATCATATGTTATAATTAGTGATACTAGAAATTTTATGACTACTAATACTATCTTAGATACTTTATTAGAGGAAGAAGATTTAAACGAAAAGATTACTGAATTAGCTAATCAAGAAGAAAATTATGAATTAGTTTATTTTAGTTTATTAAACATTCCTAGTATTAATGAAGAATATGGTCGAAAAATAGGAACTATGTTAATAGAAGAATATGTTAAAACTTTTAGTAAGGTGTTTTCTGATTTAATATATAGAATTAGTGGTTTAGAATTTGGGATGGTAATTACAGATATTCAAAAGATGGAACTCTTTAAAAAGACTTTATTAAAGGGTAAAATCTTTAATCCTAACTTTGATTATGGAAGTATTAATTGTAATCTAGATGTAGTAATGGGTATATCATTTTCTAATGATAGTATCAGACCTAATGAAATATATCTAAATTCTAAATTTGCAATGAAAAAAGCTATTGAACTAAACAAGCCTTATTTATTTTATAAGGATATAGTAAAGGAAAGATTATGATTAGAATAGGTCATTCTTGGGATACTCACAGGCTAGTAGAAGGAAGAAAATTAATCTTAGGCGGAGTATTATTTGAAAATACTGATAAAGGACTACTAGGTCATAGTGATGCTGATTGCTTATTACATGCTATTAGTGAAGCATTACTTGGTAGTTTAGCCTTAGGAGATTTAGGCGATTTTTATCCTGATAATAAAGATTATACTTTAAATATGGATTCTAAAATTATCTTAAAAGAATGTTATGATAGAGTAAAAGAAAAAGGATATCATCTAGTTAATTGTGATTGTATTATTTATTCAGAAAAAATAAAAATAAGTCCTTATAAAGAGAAAATTAGGGAATCAATAGCTAAATTATTAAATACTGATATAACAAATATATCCGTTAAAGCAACCACCTGGGAAAAGATGGGTTTTGTCGGAAGAGAAGAAGGCATAGCTTGTGAAGCGGTTGTTTTAGTCGAGAAGGAGGTATAAATTGTTCAAGTTACTATGGGATAAAGTGAAAGAATCACTGATGTCTATTTTACCAATTACCGTAATTGTTCTAATATTAAATTTTACACCCTTATTAAATTTAACAACTTATGAATTAATAGTATTTTTAGTATGTGCAGTATTCTTAATTATTGGAACTGGTCTATTTAGTTTAGGTGCCGACTTAGCGATGCAACCTATGGGAGATCAAGTAGGTGCATCTTTAATGAAGACAAAGAAATTAAAGATAATAATCTTGGTTTGTTTTGTCATGGGTTTATTACTTACTATAGCTGAACCCGATTTATCAGTTTTAGCAAGTCAAGTTAGTGATGTTATTGACCCAACTATACTTACTATTTGTGTAGGTGTAGGTGTTGGTATCTTTTTAGTGTTATCTATCTTAAAGATAATATTTAAATTAGATTTATCTTATTTGTTACTATTATTTTATTTAATAATGTTTGCTGTTACTTGTTTAGTTATAATAGCAGGCAATGAAGGTTATCTACCTTTAGCTTATGACTCAGGTGGTATAACAACAGGTGCTTTAACAGTACCATTTATTATGGCTTTAGGTGCTGGTGTAGCTAGTAGTGTTGGTGGTAAGGATTCAAGCGAAAATAGTTTTGGTTTAATTGCCTTATGTTCAATAGGACCAATATTAGCTGTATTAATTTTAGGGCTAGCTTCTAGTGGTGATTTAGTTTATGAAAGTACTAGTTATGAAATAGCTGAAAATTTCTTTTCTGCCTTTGGGTCTAATTTAGCTTCTGTAGCTAAAGAAGTATCAATAGCCTTAATATTAATAGTAGCTTTCTTCTTAATAATAGAACTTATCTATATTAAATTACCAAAAAGAAGATTAATTCAAACTTTTGTTGGTATTGTTTATACTTTCTTAGGTTTAGTAATCTTCTTAACAGCTGTTAATGTAGGATTTATGCCTATAGGTTATAAGATGGGTCAAGAACTTGCTAATTATAGTAATACAGCTATCTTAATATTTAGTTTTATAATAGGTTTAGTAGTAATTATAGCTGAACCTGCTGTACATGTATTAAATAAACAAGTAGAAGAAATAACTAATGGTGGTATTACTAAATGGCAAATGCTAATAGCCTTAGCTATAGGTGTAGCTTTAGCTTTATTCTTATCTATTCTTAGAATAATATATGATTTTTCAATTTTATATTATATAGTACCAGGATATGTTATCTCTTTAGCTTTAGCTTTATTTGTTCCTAAAATATATACAGGTATAGCTTTTGATTCAGGTGGGGTTGCTTCAGGAACTTTAGCTTCTTGTTTCATATTACCTTTTGCTATTGGAGCTTGTATAGTATATCAAGGAGAATCAGCTGTTTTAACTGATGCATTTGGTATTTTAGCTATGGTTGCTTTAGCTCCGTTAATAACTATTCAGTTATTAGGATTTAAAGATATTCTAGCTAAAAGAGTTCGAAAGAAAGTTAGAATTAAGAAAATTGATACTGCAAGTGATTCACAAATTATCTATTTTAGAAGGGATGATAAGTAATGGCTAGGAAACGTGTAGTTAAAAAACAAGAGGGCTTAGATGCTCCTGAAAACTTAAAAATCCTAGTTACTATAGTTGAAAGAGATAAAGCAAATTTATATCTAGATACTTTAGAAGGATATGAAGCTAATTTTCAATTAGTAATGTATGGACATGGAACAGCTAGCTCAACTGTTTATTCAATTCTAGGACTTGGTGAACTTAAAAAAGCTATTATATTTAGTGTAGTTAAAGAATCTAAGATAAAAGATATATTAAATCTATATGAAGACAAATTATTTAAAACTAAAAAAGGTAAAGGAATTTGTTTTACTATTCCAATCAATTCGATGATTGGAGTTAATTTATATAGATTTTTAGTTAATGCTAAGGAGTAAATATGGAATACGAATTAATATTATGTGTAATTAATAAAGGTTTTGCTGAACAAGTAATGGATTCAGCTACTGAAGCTGGAGCAAGAGGTGGTACAGTTTTAAATGCTAGAGGTACCGCAAGAGAAGAAGCTGAAAAGTTCTTTAATATATCTATTAACCCAGAAAAAGAAATAGTTATGATTATAGTTGATAAAACTATTAAAGAAGATATATTGAAAAATATCTATGAAAATTGTGGTTTAGATACTCCAGGTCAAGGTATTATTTTCTCAGTACCTGTTGAAGATGTTTTAGGTTTAAATCCTATTGATTTAACTAAAGAAGAAATAGAAGATGAAGAATAATAAAAAGCATGGCCGAATTGGTCATGCTTTTTATTATTTTAAGAATGTTTTAATTAATTTATCCTTAGATTTATTATAAGGAGTATAACGCATAGGCAAGTCAATCCAAGTAGCTTTTTTAAGTACTGATCTATAATGAGAGAAAGTATCAAAACTTAATTTACCATGATATTGACCTATACCTGAATTACCTACACCACCAAAACCTAAAGAATTAGATGCTAGATGGACAATAGTATCATTTACACATCCTCCACCAAATTGAACTTTCTTTAAGATAAGATTTTCAAACCATTTGCTTCTAGTAAATATATATAAGGCAAGAGGATTTTTATTTCTATCAATTATACTAAATACTTGATCTAAATCATCATAAGCAATTATAGGTAGTATTGGTCCAAAAATTTCTTCAGTCATTAATTTAGTATCTAAAGAATTAACTTTAACTAGAGTAGGTTCTATTTTTAGTTTATCTTTATCGCTATTACCACCATGAATTATTTCTTCATTATCTAAATAACCAAGTAGTCTATTAAAATGTTTTTCATTAATGATTTTACCATAATCTTTATTATTAATAGCATTAGGATATAAAACATTTATCCATTTAATTAAAGCTTCTATAAATTTATCTTTAATCTTATTATTAACTAAAATATAATCTGGGGCAACACAGGTTTGTCCACAGTTTACAAACTTACCAAAGACTATTCTTTTCGCGCTTAAATCAATTTTAGCACTTTCTTCAACAATAGCTGGGCTTTTACCACCTAATTCTAGAGTTACTGGAGTTAGGTGTTTACTAGCTGCCTCGTAAACTATCTTACCTATTTGAGTACCACCAGTAAAGAAGATATAATCCCATTTTAAACTTAATAGTTCATTTGCTACAGTGTAATCTCCAAGTTCAACATGAACATATTTAGATGGGAATATTTCAGCTAACATATCCTTTATTACTTGGCTAGTATTAGGACTATATTCAGATGGTTTTAATAAAACAGTATTACCAGCAGCTAGGGCTCCTGTTAGAGGTTCTAAAGATAATAGAATAGGATAATTCCAAGGAGATATAATTAAAGTATTACCATAAGGATGAGGTATTATGTAACTACTACCTTTAAATTGAGCTAAAGGAGTAGATACCTTAGTTTTACTCATATTATTTTTTAAATTTTTAATTTGATAAGTTAAATCACTTAAAACTAAACCTATTTCAGTCATATAAGCTTCAGAAGCTGTTTTATTTAAATCTTTATATAAGGCATCTTCAATCTTAGTTTGATTAGCAATTATAGCTTTTTTTAATTTTTTTAAAGATTCTAATCTAAATTTATAATCTATAGTCTTATCAGTTTGATAGAAGTTTCTTTGTCTAATTACAATTTGTTCTAAATTACTCATAGTCACCTCTTATAATTTTATAACATTTAGCTAATTCTGATTTAGAAAATAACTTAGGAACTGGATATAAAGGATTACCCTCTTTAGCGGCATAACTAGCCATTTCTTCTATATCTTCATCCTTTATTTCTTTAATATATCTAGGTATATTCATTTCTTTATTTAAGTTATAAATATAATCTATAAACTTTTTAGTTGCAACTTCTTTGGTATCAGTACTACTAGCTATATTAGTTATTTTAGCTAAATAAGCTAATTTCTTATAAACTTTTTTACCATATACTTCAAGCATAATAGGTAAGATAATTGCGTTAGCTAGACCATGTGGTATTTTATATTTACCACCTAAAGAATGAGCTATAGCGTGAATATAACCAACATAACTAATAGTGAAAGCTATACCTGCATAATGACTTGCGTATAACATATTTTTTCTAGCTTCTATATTAGTAGGGTTAGTATAAGAAGTCTTTAAGTTTTCAACTATTAATTTAGTCGCTGTGATAGCCATTTTTCTAGTTTTTCTAGTAGTAGAGTGACCAATAAAAGCTTCAACTGCGTGAGTTAAGGCATCCATACCTGTAGTCGCAGTTAGAAATGGTGGTAAATTAATAGTTAATTTAGGTTCTAATATAGCGTAGTGAGGAATGATTGAAAAATCATTGATAGGGTATTTGTGATGAGTTTTTTCATCAGTAATAACCGCAGCTAAAGTAGTTTCACTACCAGTACCAGCCGTAGTAGGAACAGCTATTAAAGGTGGAAGTTTCTTACAAATATGAAGTAAGCCTTCCATTTCTTCAACACTCTTTTTAGGTTTAACAATTCTAGCACCACATATTTTAGCTAAATCCATAACTGAACCACCGCCAATAGCTAAAATACCTTCACAACTATTTTCAAGATATAATTTTCTAGCTTTTTCAATTTGAGCTATAGTAGGATTAGGTAAGGTACCATCATAAATATAATATTTAGTATTAATTTTATCTAATACTATATCGACAACTTTATTTTCAATTAAATTTTTATCTGTAATAATGAATAAATTAGAAATACCTTCTTTATCTAAAGTTTCTTGTAAGTTATCAACGCTTATTAAGTTAGGATTTCTATAAGGTAATAGAGGAATAGCTACCCAAAAAGCTTTTTGATAAATACGACAATAGGCTTTATAAAAAATATTCATTTTATTTACTCCTTTCAATCTAGAAGTATATCATAAAATGATATAATAAGCTATATAAAATTTTACTTTTAGTATTAATTACTTTTTGATTGTTGTGTGGTATAATAACTTAAATGGTAAACAAGAAAGGATGGATATTATGGAAGATAAAAATTTAAGTTTTGATTTAGAAAAAATAACTAAAGATGAATTTATAACAATTGTTTACGATTTAGAAATAGCTTTTATTAATGATATTTTAACTAAATTTCAAGAGGACAACAAATGGAAAACACCAATATCTAGTTATTGGGATGGATTTAGAAAAGGATCTAAATTACCAAAGACCAAAGTAAATAAATGTTTAGGAACTATTTATGATGAACATATTACACCTTTAAGTAATCTCTTTTTACATGCTGTATTAATGAAATATAATGTTAATAATGAAAAAGTTAATGAAGAAGGTAAAATTAAAGTAGAAGAAGCCATTGATAATATTACTAATTTAGAAGTTAATAGATTATTTAATAAATTAGTAGGTATGGAAAAAACATTTAGCTTTGAAGAAGTCCAAAATAAAATAGATATTATAAATAAAGAAAAAGAAGAAGAAATAACTAAATTAATTGAAAAACATGCTAAAGAAATAGAAGATATAAAACAAGATTATTCTACTAAACAACAAGATTTAGAAGATAAAATAACTGATTTAAAACAAGAAATAAATGAAATTAATTTTAAATATACTGATAGTATAAAAGATAAAGAAATTTTAAGAAAAGAAAATGATAAGTTAAAGGAAGAATTAGAAGAATTAGGTAAGGTAGAGGTATTCGATGATTCTGATTCTAATTATGATACTCTAAATGTTTTAAGTGATTTTAATAAATATCTACAAGAAAAAGGTTTAAGTTATTCTAAAATTGATGTTTATAGATTTCATTTTTCTTTAATTACTAGAAAAATAACTGTCTTAGCTGGAGCTCCTGGTATAGGTAAAAGTAAGCTAGCTTTAGAATATGCTAATTTCTTTAATTTATCGGTAGATAAAGGTAACCTATTATTTTTACCTATATCACCATCTTATACTGAACCATCAGATATTTTAGGCTTTTTAAGCCCTAAAGATAATACTTATGTTTCAACTGAAGCTAATCTAGCTAGATTTCTAGTACATGCTCAAAATAATCCAAATGAAATACATATGTTAGTTTTTGATGAGATGAATCTAGCTCAAATAGAATATTATTTTGCTCCATTCTTATCTAATTTAGAAACCGATGATAAGACTATATCTTTATATGCTTCAGATATAGATGCTAAAAATAAAGATATTTATCCTAATAAGGTTAAATTATTAGATAATTTATTAATAGTAGGTACTATAAATAAAGATGAAACAACTAATGAATTATCTCAAAGATTACTAGATAGAATTTATTTAATAAATTTAGAAGAACAAAATTTCGTTATCCATCATAACAATCAAAAGGTATATCGCGGCGTTGTGTCTAAGTATAGTTATGATATAAATAAATTTATACCTAGATTAGCTACTAAAGAAAAGATAATTGAAGCAATGCCATCTAAATTATTTGTTTTATTAGATGATTTAAATATAATCTTAAAACAAGATTTAATGCCTTTTTATATTTCTTATCGTAACTTATATAACATGGGTTTATTACTATATTTTATAGATGATAACTTAGATATTAAAGAAGCTATAGATATAATCTTTTTAGAATCTATTGTGTCTAAAGTATGTGGTTCTAGTTTAATATTAAATGATATTATAGATAAGATAATTACTAAAATAAGTGATTATAAAGGCTTATCAGATTTTAATATGTCTATTAATAGATTAAATATTAAAAAAAGGGAACTAGAAAAATATGGATACACTAGATAAATTAGAAATTAGTTTATCAAGCAAACCTAATATAAAGACGATAATAATAGATAAATCTTTAGCTGGTGAGGTCTTATTTGAGTTTAATGAACATGAAAAAGTTAGTATTAAGTATAAAGGTACAAAGTATGAAGTATTTCTAGAATGTTATAGCTATAAATATAAAAATAAGATATATATGGTAGATGATGGAGTTACACTTGAAAATAATTCTAATTATATAATTTCTGATATAAACCATGAAGAATTAAGACAAACTCCAGAACTTTATAAAATAATTTTTAGAATAAATAAAACTAATATTGAAGCTTATTATCAAATCACAACTAATAAGGATGTATCTAATTTAGGTTTAACTAAGATTAAAGAAGAATTAGAAAACTTAAAACCAGGTATTATCTATGATAGAATGAAAAAAGGTAAAAAGACGGTATCTATAGATAATCATAATAGTATTATATCCTTAGTAGATAATTGGAATACTGTTAAATGGAATCTTTTAAGTCACAAACAAGATCTTAGATTCGAAACTAAATATGTATATAGTTTAAAACCAGGAAAAAGTAATTTTAAGAGTTTAATAAAAGAAGAAAAAAGACCTAGTGATAGATATTTAAATGTGGTTAAGATAGCTAATGCTGGTAGTAAGACTGATTCTTTATATTTAATTAAGATAAGAGAAAAGATAAATGAATATAATCATCATTTATTAAGTGATTATAATTCAAATAAAGAAATATTAAATAAAAAAGAAAAAGCTATATCTTCATTATTGCCTAACGAAACGGCTAGCGTTAACAAAGCTAGACAAAATGAATATTATAGTTTGACTAAAGAAATAGATAGATTAAGTAAACATTTAGATAATTATAAGAAAAGATTTGGAATTATTAAAGATATTGAATTATTCTTAGCCCATCATAATGATTATGATGAAGCCGTTTTAGCTAGGATATACACAAATCTAGTTAAGAAGAGTGTAGTTAGACTATCTAATAAACCTAGTTCTAAATTATTTGAATTATATGGTTTTGTCATAGTATATAAGATATTAACTAGTTTAGGTTTTGAAGCAGTAAATATAGAAGAATTTAAGAGATTAAGTGTTATTAATAGCTCTACTAAATTAAGTTTTACCTATAATAATTATAAAGTTGAATTATATTATGAATATTTATTAAAACATTATAGTGATGGAGAAAATGATAGTTTAGTTAGTGTTATAACCAATCATAATAAACCTGATTTTATAGTAATGTTTTATAAAGATGATAAGTTTATTAATTCGCTTATAATAGAGATGAAATATCGTAATAGTTATTATTTACTTAATAGTAAGTATAATAATACTGTAGAGAACACTGATAATTATGCATTATCTTGTTATAAGGATAAAAAGGGAAATGTTTGTCGTAATGCAGTATCTGAGGTTATATTAATTAATCCGGATGCTAATCAAGATGAAGATAAAATGGGTGTAGGCACTACTTATCTAGGTTTAAATACGGAAATAGATTTAGAAGATAGTAAATGTTATAAAGTGTTAAAAAACAAATTTAAAGAAATATTAAGGTGATAATATGTTAAGCGTTGGTTTAAAAGCTCCTGATTTTACTTTAGTAGATGAAAAAAATAATAAAGTATCTTTATCTGATTTTTTAGGTAAAAAGGTTATTTTATATTTTTATCCTAAAGATAATACAAGTGGTTGTACTAAAGAAGCTTGTAGTTTTAAAAAAGAATATCATAAAATAAGTAGTTTAAATACAGTTGTTATAGGGATAAGCAAGGATAGTCCTAAATCTCATGAAAAGTTTATTAAAGCGTATGACTTACCTTTTGTCTTATTATCTGATGAATCTCATGTTGTAATAGAATTATATGAAGCTTGGCAAGAGAAAAAGATGTATGGTAGAAGTTATATGGGAACTGCTAGAATTACTTATATTATTGATGAGAAAGGTTATATTATTAAAACCTTCTCTAAGGTAAAACTAGAAAATCATGCCTTAGAGATAGTAGAGTATTTAGGTTAATATGGAAGCAATTATTTTGATGGCCGGCAATTCTAGCCGCCTAAATTCAAGTATTAATAAGGTTTATTTAGAATTAAATAATAAAATGGTATTCTTATATAGCTTAGAAAAACTACTAAAATATGTAGATAAAGTACATTTAGTAATAAGAGAACAAGACCTAGATTATATTAAACCTTATCTAAGTGATAAAGTAGATTATGTTATAGGTGGAAGTCATAGAGAAGAAAGTGTTTATAATGCTATAAAAAATATAGATAAAAATAATAAAGTTTTAATTCATGACGGAGCTAGACCGCTTATATCTACAAAAACTATAGAAAATATTATTAAATTAAGCCAGGACTATGATTTAATCTTACCTTATCTAAATATGAAATATACTATTTATAATAAAAATAATTTTAATTTAGTTAATAGAGATGACCTAATTTTAGCTCAAACACCTCAACTTGTTAGAGTAGATCATTTTATAGATAGTTATAATAAGGCAGTATTTGATAAATTTATAGCTACTGATGATATTTCTTTAATATTAAAATACTATCCTAATAGTAAAATATATAAATTATTAGATGAAGAAACAAATATTAAAATAACTACTAAAGAAGATATTAATTTAGCTAGTTATTTATTAGAAAAAATGGCAGTTTAACAATCGGGTGTAATTATTTTTTGTAGGTAAAAGTCATTTATGCTATACTTTTGTTAGTTA
>CAZJPL010000038.1:0-14874 GCA_964547945.1 uncultured Anaeroplasmataceae bacterium | reverse complement strand
TAGTATCAATTCTCTTTTATTATAGTATCTCAATGTCTTAAGTTAATGACATTGGCTTCAAAAGGAGCTTTTTCATTTTAATCAGCAAATAAAAAACGTGGATTTACCACGTTTTATTCATAACCACCAGTTAGAACTTTATAGTCTCCGTATTTATATCTAATAATATCATTATAAGTTACTTCTTCACCATCTTCTTCTAAAGTATATTGTACTAAGACATATAAAGAAGGTTTTGGAAATGGAACTAAAATACTATATCTAGTAGTAAATACATCTAAATTGCTTACAGATAATGTTCTACTTGTAGTACCACCTAAAGTTATGGAGCCAGAAGAAGAATAGACAAAGGCATCTTCACTAATCCAATTAGCTGCCAAGGCTACTCTAACAGTAAATCTACTATTGACTAAAGAATCAGAGAAAGTAGCTTCAGTTATAGAAACAGTATAGCTAGCTGTATAATCATTTGATATATCATATTCATTACATACAACAGTTAAGTCATATTTTTTTAATTTAGTGTAATAAAAACTATTAACATTTTCAGTTACACCAAATTCTTCGGCCACATCTATTCTAGTATTTATATAAGTTGTTATATAAAAAGCTGATAAAACAACTATGACAAAGGCTAGTCCGAATAATAAAAACACTAATTTACGAGGTATTTTTTTCATAATAAACTCCTTTAAAAATGACTAACTTAATTATATATATTTTAAATAAAAATTCAAGAAAAATCATAAGATATGACATTTAGTCTTATTGACTAAGAGGGTTAATTTAGGTATAATCTTTATATGTTATAGTTTATTTAACATTTAGTAAATTAAATATAAAAATATAGGAGAAGAAAATATGGAAAAAACAGTTATTATGATACTAGTATTTCTTCTTTGCATTTTTATTATATTAGAGATTATAAGTGTTGTATATTTCTTGAAAATTAAAAAAAGTAAAAATAATTTAAAATCAATGGCTATTATGGCTGAAGAATTAATGGTTAAGGCTAAACAAGATGCTGAAACATTAAAACAAGAATTTCTTGATGGTGCTAAAAAAGAAGCACATGATTATCGTGAACAAATTGATAGAGAGATTAAAGAACGTCGTAAACAAGTTCTAGATTTAGAGAGTAAATTAGATTCTAGAGAAGATTCTTTAGATAGAAGAAGTACGAATTTAGATCGTAGAGAAGAATTGTTAAACGATAAAGAAGTTAAATTAGATTCTAGGAAAAGTGAATTAGATGCTCAACTTGTTAAAGTTGAGGATACTTTAAAACAACAAGAAGAAAAATTACAAGAAATAGCAGAATTGACTAAGGAAGAGGCCTCAAAAATTATTAAAGATGAGGTCAGAGAAACTATGTCTTTAGAAATTGCCCAATATATTAAAGATGAAGAAGAAAAAGCAAGAGCTGAGGTGAAAAATAAAGCTAAAAATATTTTAGCTTTAGCTATACAAAAATATTCGGGAGAAACAGCTAATGAGACTACTGTTTCAGCAGTTTCTTTACCTGTTGAAGAAATGAAAGGTCGTATTATTGGTAGAGAAGGTAGAAATATTAGAACTATCGAAACTCTTACTGGTGTAGATTTAATTATTGATGATACTCCTGAAGCAGTCTTTTTAAGTGGTTTTGACCCAGTTAGAAGAGAAGTAGCTAAAAAAGCTTTAGAAATTTTGGTTAGTGATGGTAGAATTCATCCAGCTAGAATTGAAGAAGTTGTTGAAAGATGTCGTAATGAAGTTGAAATGGATATAAGAGAAAAGGGTGAAGAAGCAGTCTTTAAGGCTGGTATTGGTAAATTACATCCTGATTTAGTTCGTTTATTAGGACGTTTAAATTATAGAACAAGTTATGGCCAAAATGTTTTAAAACATAGTCTTGAAACAGCTATGATAGCTGGTAAATTAGCTGCTGAAATTAATGAAAATGAAGTATTAGCTCGTAGGGCAGGTTTACTTCATGATATAGGTAAGGCTGTTGATCATGAGGTTGAAGGTTCACATGTTGATATTGGTGTTGAACTAGCTAATAAATATCATGAACCTAAAGAAGTTATAGATGCTATTGCTTCTCATCACGAAGATGTGGCTCCTAAAACTATTATTGCTGTTTTAGTAGCGGCTGCTGATGCCTTAAGTTCAGCTAGACCTGGTGCTAGATCTGATTCAGCAGAAAATTATGCTAAACGTTTAGAAAGCTTAGAACAAATTTCTAATTCAATTAAAGGTGTTCAATCTTCTTTTGCTATTCAAGCTGGTAGAGAAATAAGAGTTATTGTTAATCCAGAAGAAATAGATGACTTATCTACTATTTCTATAGCTCGTCAAATAAAAGAAGAAATTGAAAACAAATTATCTTATCCAGGAACTATTAAAGTTACAGTTATTAGAGAAACAAGAGCTACAGATGTTGCAAAATAGTGTGAGAGTATATCTCACACTTTTTTAAAAGGAGAAATAATGAAAATATTATATTTAGGCGATATAGTAGGTGCTGATACTATTCTAACTATATCTAAGTATATTAAGGATATAAAAAAAGAATATAATGTGAATATTGTCTTAGCTAATGGAGAAAATGTTAGTGGTGGAGTTGGTTTAATTAAAAAAGATTATATTGAACTTCAAAAAGCCGGTATTAGTGCTTTAAGCATGGGTAATCATACTTATTCTAAAAAAGAAATATATGAATTTGTTGAAGAAGCTAATATCGCTGTCCCAGCTAATTTGCCGGGAGCTGTTGGAAAGAAATATTTAACATTTAAATATAATGATAAGACTATTACTATAATAAATTTACTAGGTAGAGTTTTTATGAATAATCTAGTAGATTGTCCTTTTAAGACTATGGACAAATTGCTAGAAGAGATTAAAAGTGATTATATCTTAGTAGATATTCATGCCGAAGCTACATCTGAGAAAAAAGCTTTATTATATTATTTAAAAGATAGGGTAGATGTATTAGTTGGTACTCATACCCACATCCAAACTTCTGATGAAGGCGTATTTGGTAAAACACTATATATTACTGATTTAGGTATGTGTGGTCCTAAAGATAGTATTATTGGCGATGATATTGATTTAATAGTTGAAAGATTTACTACCGGATTACATAGACCTATTAAAGTAGCTAAGGGTCAAATAGAATTAAACGGAGTTATTTTAGATTTAAAAGAAAGAAGCATTAGGAGGTTTAATAAAGTATATGAGTAAAATAAAATTATCTTTACCAAATTTAGGTACAGCTAAAAAAAGATTAAGAAAAGATACTCCTAAAATATCGTATAAATTAGATAAAACTTATGGTCAAATAGGCTATGGTAAGACTTATTATATATTTACTTATGGTTGTCAAGGTAATGAGGCTGATAGTGAGGTTATCTCTGGTATTTTAGAAGATATAGGTTATGTTAAAGCTATATCAGCTGAACAAGCTAATTTAGTATTACTGAATACTTGTGCGATAAGAGAAAACGCCGAAAATAGAATATGGGGTGTACTTGGTAATTTAAAGGGTGCTAAACAAAAGAACAAAGATATGTTAATAGGTATTTGTGGTTGTATGCCTCAAGAAGAAAATGCGACTAATAAATTATTAAATTCTTATCCTTTTGTTGATTTAATTTTTGGAACGCACAATATATATGACTTACCTCGTCTTTTAAAACAAGCTCAAGAAACTAATTCAAGTGTAGTAGAAGTATTATCTGAAGAAGGTAAAATCTATGAAGGAGCTCCTAAGAAAAGAGAATATAAACATAAAGCCTGGGTTAATATAATGTATGGTTGTGATGAGTTCTGTACCTACTGTATAGTGCCTTATACTAGAGGTAAAGAAAGAAGTAGAGCTAAGGATGATATAATTAAGGAAGTTAAATCTTTAGTTAAAAATGGCTATAAAGAAGTAACATTACTTGGTCAAAATGTTAATGCTTATGGTAAAGATCTAGGTGGAGATTATACTTTTGGCGATTTATTATATGACTTAGATAAGACAGGCATTGAACGCATTAGATATACTACTAGTCATCCAAGAGACTTAGATTTAAAGACTATATATGCGATGCGCGATTGTAAATCAGTTATGCCTCATCTTCACTTACCTGTTCAATCAGGTGATAACTATATATTAAAGAAGATGAATCGCAAATATACAGTAGAAGAATATTTAGAAAAAGTTAAAAAGTTAAAAGAAGAAGTCCCTAATATTTCTATTACTACTGATATTATCGTAGGTTTTCCTCAAGAAACTGAAGAACAATTTAAAAATACTTTAAAATTAGTTGAAGAAGTAGAATTTGAAGGAGCTTATACTTTCATCTATTCACCAAGAGAAGGTACTCCGGCTGCTAAGATGCCTGATGATGTATCTATAGAAGAAAAACATGATAGATTAAATAGACTTATTGAATTAGTAGATAAGTATTATTTAAAAGGTAGTAAAAGATTTGAGGGTAAGGTAGTTAAAGTTTTAGTAGACGGACCAAGTAAGAGTAATCCTGATAATTTATGTGGTTATTCAGAAAATATGAAATTAGTTCATTTCCCATCTAAAGATTTATCTTTAATAGGTGAAATAGTAGATGTAAAAATAACTGAAGGTAAGACTTGGTTTGCCTTAGGAGAATTAGTTAGTGAGTAATTTATTAGAATCTTTAAAGACTGATAAAGAATATCTTAGATTAGTTGAACTAACCAACTATTTTAAGAATAACGAAGAATATAAGACTTTAAATAAAATGCTAAATAATATAAAAAAACAAATAATAAAGGCTAAAGTAAAACAAGATTATACTGAATTAGAAAAGTTAAATAAACTATATTCTAATTGTGAAGAAACTCTTTTAAATTTAGCTTTTGTTGAAGAATATTATGAATTATTAAATATATTTAAAAATCACTTTAATAAATTGAAAGTTGAAATTGATAAGTTTTTAGAAGAAAGTTTTGGTGGAATATAATTAAAAATTGGTTCTTTTTGAAACTTCAATTAGTTTAAAAAATCTTTAAATATCAAAGTTTTTTACATTGTTTTTTAATTTCTTTTTGTTTATAATAAAAGTAATTAAAAAAGTAACCAATTGGAAGGGGGAAAAACAATGGAATTAGTTTTATCAGAAGATAAGATTAAACTTTTAGATAGAGAACTAAGTTTCAGTGAAACAGTTGATAAGTTGTCTAATTTATCAGCTAGACAAATGGTTGAATATTTTACAAATATAGGAGTCAAATTACCAAGAGTACTAAACACATCTGCGTTAAGAGCTTTTGTATTAAACGAAAAAGTTAAAATCGCAAAAACGCTTAATCTAAGCGATGAAATGATGTATCGTTTGCGCTTTTATCCTGATTTTACTGAGTATCAACTACAATCTTTTTATCACATGACTTGTGATACATCTGATTTTATCACTTATAAACAAAATTTATTTAAGATAATTTTAATGAACACAACATTATTAGGTATAAGTGATGAACAAGTTAAAGCTTTAATAGATTTAGAATCAGAGCCATATGAAGATTTTGATACATTTGAAAAAACAATTATGCCTATTTTCTATGATTTTAATAAAGAATTTGATGGTGTTAAAAGAGAAGTTATTATTAATGTTGTTAGAAAATCAGCTACAGCTCAAGATATTAGAGATTTAGGAAGCAAATATGGTATTAGTATTCCTAAGCGTTTAAAACGTAATCAAATGCAGTCAATTATTGAAGAAGGTTTACGTAGATTACATAAATTTACTGTTGAGATAAAGGAAAAATTAGACAAACTTCCTATTATAAACCTTCAAAGAATTGCTAAACAAAATAGTATTAAAGTATCAATTGATTTAAAGAAAGAAGATTTAATAGCTTATTTACTAGAAGAAGTTGATAAAGCAGGATTTGAAACTAAACCTAGATTAATTTACAATACTGATTTAGGTGATGATTTTGAATTTGATTTATCTTATGTCATGGCTGTTGAAGAAATTGATGAATTCGTTTCTGAACAAGAACGAGAAGATAATGGAACATTTGATAGTGTATCACTTGAAGTAGAAGATGAGAAAGTAGAAGAAACTATTTCAACAATAAAGGAAGAAAAAGTAGAAAGACCTACTACGGTTTCAGAATCAGTAGAAGAAAAAGTATTTGAAACTGAAACTACATCTGAGGTTACACCTGAACCTGTTGCTAGAGAAGTAAGAACTACTGAAACAGTTTATGTTACACAAAATCCGACAGTTGATTTTGAGGCTTTAGCTAAAAGTATTACTGATGCTATTAGAGAAGTAGCTTCAAAACTATCTCAACCACTTAAAGCTGAAGTAAATCCTATTATCAATATTTATAACGATAATAATGATGGAAAAGATGCTTCTGAAGATAAAGAAGCAGAAACTTATGATTTAAATAAATATCCTTATGATAATTTTGACAATCAAGTTAGTCCTTTATATAATTCTATGATAGCTGATAATATGACTGCTGCTGATGCTAATAGATTTGATCAATTATTAAAGGAAGAAGAAAAAGCTGCTTTAGCTTGTGATGAAGATAAAGAGGAAGATAAGTTAAGACCTCCATTCCCACCATATGGAGCTCCTCATTTCATGCCAGGACCTCCTCCAGGTCAACCATTCCCACCTCAAGCACCATTAGGAGTTCAAATGCCAGTAACAGCTCCTGGAAACATTCAAACTCCAGTTGTTGCTGATCAAGAAAAAGAAGAAGATTCTACTCAAGATAGTGATGCTTCACAAGAAGAAAATAAAAAAGGCAAAAAAGAAAAGAAGAAAAAATTAACTCATAAAGAAAGAATTGAAAATTTAAAGGCACATAGAGCAAGAAAAATAAGCTAAATAATAGTTTTTTACAAAATAAGGATGATATTATGGAGCAATTAGAGATTAATAATTATACTCCAATGATAAGACAATATTTAGAGATTAAAAAAGACTATACTGATTCTATAGTCTTTTTTAGATTAGGTGACTTCTACGAGATGTTTTTTGAAGATGCTATCTGCGCATCTAAAGTCTTGGAAATAACTTTAACAGGTAAAGATGCAGGAGTAAAGGAAAGAGTACCGATGTGTGGTATTCCTTACCATGCTTATCAAACTTACGCTACTAAATTATTAGAAGCTGGTTATAAAGTTGCTATTGTTGAACAAATAGAAGACCCAAAAGAAGCTAATGGTATTGTTAAAAGAGGAGTAATTAAAATACTTACCCCAGGTACTGTAGATGCTGAGTTTTTAAATACATCAGCTAATAACTACGTTGCCGCTATAGAAAGAGTAAATAAAATATTTATTATTGCTTATGCTGATATATCTACTGGTGAATGTTATTTAACTCTAGCTAATAATATAGAAGAAATAGCTTTATTATTAAAGAATTTAAATATTAAAGAAGTAGTATTAAATACTGAATATAGTTTAAGTTTATATACTTATTTAAAAGATAATAATTATATTATTAGCACTTGTGATAATAAAGATATTCCAAGTCATTTACTTAATATAGTAAAGGATATAAATAATAGTTATTATAGTACCTTAGGTCTTTTATTTAATTATGCTACAAATACTCAAAAAAGCGAATTAAACCATCTTCAACCTGTTATATTTTATGAAGATAAAGATTATTTAAAATTAGATAATTTCACTATAGCTAATCTAGAATTAGTTGAAACCTTTAGAACCAGAAAAAAAGAAGGTAGTTTATTTTCGGTAATCGATAAAACTAAGACATCAGCTGGAGCTAGAATGTTAAAAAAATGGTTATTAAGACCTTTAGTTGACATAGATAAGATTACTAAAAGACAAAAATATGTAGAAGCTTTCCTAAATGATTATATAAGTAGTGAAGAAATAAAAAAAGCTTTAAACCAAGTATATGATTTAGAAAGAATAATAGGTAAATTATCTTGTGGTAGTATAAATGCTAAAGATTTATTACAACTAAGAAATACTTTAAATAATGTACCCCTTATTAAAGAAGTATTAAATAATAGTAATAATGAATTATTTAAAAGCTTAGCTAATAATATAGACTTGCATGATATATTAAGAGATAAGGTAGATAAAGCTATATCAGAAGATCCACCTTATAGTGTACATGAAGGTAACATGATTAAATATGGATATAATAGTGAGCTTGATAAATTAAAAGATATAGCTGAAAACTCTAATACTTGGTTAAAAAATTATGAAGCAGAACAAAGAATTAAACTAAATACTAAGACCTTAAAAGTAGGCTTTAATAAAGTGTATGGTTATTATATAGAAATAAGTAAGGGTCAAAGTATTAATTTAGGGGATATAGAAGGTTATACTAGAAGACAAACTTTAGTTAATTCAGAAAGATATATAACTAAAGAATTAAAAGAATTTGAAGATATAGTATTATCAGCTCAAGATAAAATAGAAAGATTAGAATATCAATTATTTATAGAAATAAAAGATTTTGTTTCTACTTATATACCAAGTTTACAATATTTAGCTAATATTATATCTAGTATAGATTGTTATATATCTTTAGCTGATATAGCTAATAAAAATAATTATGTAACACCTATTTTTACTGATAAAGAAATAGATATAGTTAATGGTAGACATCCGGTGTTAGAAGAAATACTAAAAGAAAAATATGTAGCTAATGATATTTATGTCAATGATTATGATATCTTACTTATCACAGGGCCTAATATGGGTGGTAAATCTACTTATATGAGAATGTTTGCGATAATAGTTATATTAGCTCAAATGGGATCCTTAGTACCTGCTTCTTGTTGTAAGTTAAGAATATTTAAACAAATATTTACCCGCATTGGGGCAAGTGATGATTTAACTAGTGGTGAATCTACATTTATGGTAGAGATGAAAGAGGCAAATTATGCCTTAAGTAAGGCAAATCATGATTCTTTAATCTTGTTTGATGAAATAGGTAGAGGAACATCTACCTTTGATGGTATGGCTATAGCTCAGTCTATAATTGAATATATTCATCAAAAGATTAAAGCTGTAACTTTATTTTCAACTCATTATCATGAATTAACATCTCTAGAAGGCAAATTAAAGAGATTAAAAAATATTCATGTTGAAGCTAGCGAAACTAAAAACGGAGTAGTTTTCTTACATAAAGTTAAAGATGGTAATGCTAGTAAAAGTTATGGTATAAATGTAGCTTCTCTAGCCGGTATGCCTAAACCTTTAATAACTAGAGCTAAAGAAATATTAGATAATCTAGAAAAACAAAACAAGCTAGAAGCTGCGACTCCTACTCTATTTAGTTTTGATGAAGAAATAGTTGAGGAAGAAGAGCCAACAGTAATTAAAAGATTAAAAGAGATAGACCCTGATGACTTATCTCCTAAAGATGCACTCATGATTTTATATGAGCTTAAACGAGAGGTATAAAAATGGGTAATATTAAAAAAATGTCAGTTAAACTAGCTAATATGATAGCGGCTGGTGAAGTTGTTGAAAGACCATTAAATATCGTTAAAGAAGTAGTTGAAAATAGTATAGATGCTAAATCTAGTAAAATATCTATTTATTTAAAGAATGCTGGTTTAGATGAAATTAAAATAATTGATGATGGTATAGGTATGGATGAAGAAGATATCAAGCTATGCTTTTTACCTCATGCCACTTCTAAAGTTACTAATGAGTATGACCTATTTAGAATAAATACTTTAGGTTTTAGAGGAGAAGCTTTAGCTAGTATAGCTAGTGTAAGTGAAGTATCTCTAACTTCTAAAACCAAAGATAATAAGGCATATAATATAGTATATAAGTTTGGAAATATGATATCTTTTAGTGAAACAGCTTCTAATGTTGGTACGAGTATAACTATATCTAAATTATTTTATAATACTCCAGCTAGATTAAAATATTTAAAAACTAATGTTAAAGAATTAGCTGCTATAAGTGCTTTAGTAGATAAATTAGCTTTAAGCATGCCTAATATAGCTTTTAGTTTATATAATGATGATAAATTAATCTTTAAATCAGATGGTAAGAATAATATGACATCTTTAATAGGTAATATATATGGTTTAGAAGCTTCTAAGAAATTAGTTGAAATACCTTTTGATGATAAAGGATTTAAAGGTAAGATTTATTATATAAAACCTGAAATATATAGATCTAATAAGAATCAATTAACTTATATTATAAACAATAGATATGTTAAATATTATTTATTAAACGATATAATAATAGATGCTTTTAAAGGTTACCTACCTATTAATAAATATCCTATTTTAGTTTTATATTTAGAAATAGAACCTTTATTAATAGATGTTAATATTCATCCTAAAAAAGAGGAAGTTAAGATAGCTGAACCTAATATCTTATTTGATATAGTATATAAATTATTAAGAGATAGTTTAGTTACAGATACTAAACAAATTAAATCTATATCTTATACTGATAATGTTAGTTATTCTAATATATTAGAAGAATATAAAAATAATAATATTTATTTTTTTAAAGAACCTACAAATACTTTATTTGGTAATATAGATGATAATAAGAAGCTACCTGACCTAAATTTTATAGGTTTCTTTTTAAAAACTTATATCTTATGTGAATCAGATCAAGATTTATATATCTTAGATCAACACGCTTGCGCTGAAAGAATAAGGTATGAATATTATTCTAAAGAATTAGCTAATCCTAAGGTAATTAAGACTAGTTTATTAGTAAGTTTAGAACTAGAGTTTACTAAAGAAGAAAAATTATATTTAGAAAGTAATATAGATATTTATAATGAGCTAGGTTTTAGTTTTAAAATAGTTAATAATAGGGTTAAAGTTTTAGAAATACCTATGTGGGCTAGTAAAGAAATAGAAGATATAATAAGAGAAATACTTAAATGTATTATTGATAATAAAAATATTAATATCTTAGATTATAGAGATGAAATATGTAAACAAATAAGTTGTAAGGCTAGTATTAGAGCTTATGATAAAATAAGTAAAGAAGAAGTTTTAGTATTAATAGAAGAATTAAAGAAGTGTGAGAATCCTTATCACTGTCCTCATGGTAGACCTACTATAATTAAGTTTACTAAAAAAGAATTAGAAAAAATGTTTGTGAGAATAGAAGGATGAAAAAGGTAGTAGCGGTTGTCGGTCCTACAGCTAGTGGGAAGACTAAATTAGCAATTGATTTAGCTAAGAGGTTTAAGGGTGTAATAATTAGCTGTGATAGTGTATCTGTCTATAAAGGTTGTGATATAGGTTCAGCTAAACCAAGTATAGCTGAAAGAAAAGAAGCTAAACATTATCTAATAGATATTTTAGATTTAACAGAAAGCTTTGATGTCGCAACTTGTCAAAAGATGGCAAGAGATATTATAGATAAAGAAGACTTATCTATAATATGCGGGGGTACTGGTCTTTATTTAAATGCGATTATTAACAATTATGATTTTATAGCGCCTAAAAGAAATATTGAATTTAGTAATAAATATACTAATTATTCAAATGAAGAATTATATGCTTTACTTAAAATAAATGATGAAGTTAAAGCTAAAGAAATACATCCTAATAATCGTAAGAGAGTATTGAGAGCTTTAGAAGCCAGTTTAAGTGGTAACAATTTAAGTCTAGCTAATAAAAAGAATGAAGATATCTATGATGCCTACATTATCTATTTAGATATACCTAGAGATATTTTATATGATAGGATTAATAATAGAGTAGATCAAATGATTAGTTTAGGTTTAGAAAAAGAAGCTTATAATTTATATAAAGAAGGCTTACTTCCTAATGCTATAGGTTATAAAGAGTTTATTCCTTATTTTAATAATTTAATTACTCTAGACTCAGTAATAGAAGAGATAAAAAAGAATACTAGACATCTAGCCAAAAGACAAAGAACTTGGTTTAAAAATCAAACTAAAGCTATATTTTATGATGCCTTAGATTATGATAAATTATTAGATAAAGTAGTAAAGGATCTTAGTTTATTTTTGGAGGATACATGCGAATATTTTTAATAGGCTTACCTGGCTGTGGTAAATCAACTGTGGCTCAGATATTAGCTGAAAAACTAAATTATAAGTTTATAGACATGGATCAAGCTATAATAGCTAGAGTAGGTAAGAGTATATCTGATATATTTAAAGATGATGGAGAAACTTATTTTAGAGATATAGAATCTAAGGTATTAGCTGATTTAAATGAAGTAGATAATATAGTTATAGCTTGTGGTGGAGGAATATGTGAATATAACCCTAGAAACTTATTTAAGGGTTTAGTAATCTTTTTAAAAGTAGATGTTAGTATTTTAGAAGAAAGATTAAGAAATGATGATACTAGACCACTTTTAAAGAGTAATTCTGTTTATCAATTAGCTCAAAAACGTAATAATACTTATGAGACTTATTCAGATATTACTATAGATAATTATGATATAGATGAGACTATTGATACCTTAATAGATAAAATTAAGGAATATATAAATTATTGTTAAATGTATTAAAAAGTGATAAAATATTGTCAATTCAAAAAATTTGGAGGAATTTATGGTATCAAGTAATGATTTTAAGAATGGTATGTCTATTAAATATGATGGACATATATATTTAATTTTAGAATTTATGCATGTTAAACCTGGTAAAGGTGGAGCTTTTGTTAGAACTAAATTAAGAGACATGAGAACAGGAGCTGTTATCGATTATACTTTTAACGCAGCTGAAAAAGTTGAAAGAGCTATGATTGATAAAGTTAAAATGCAATATATTTATGATGGCGGTACAGCCTTAGTATTCATGAACAATGAAACTTATGAACAAACTGAAATAAATAAAGCCCAATTAGAATATGAAATGAAATTTATAATTGAAGGTATGGATGTTGAAATAGTTTCTTGTGATGGAGAAATATTAGGTATTAACTTACCTGATAAAGTAACTTTAAAAGTTACACAATGCGATCCAGCTGTTAAAGGTGATACAAAAACTAATGCGTTAAAGGATGCTTATGTTGAAACAGGTTTACTTGTTAAAGTACCTATGTTTATTAACGAAGGTGATTCAATAATTGTATCAACTTCAACTGGAAAATATGATAGTAGAGCTTAGAGGTGAATGAATTTGGACGTTTCCCAGTCGGTTTTTTTGACGACTACATTTAATACAGGTACATTTGTATTAATAATTTTCTTGATTTGTTGTAGTGCATTTTTCTCAATGTCGGAAACAGCTTTAACGTCATCATCAAAAGTAAAATTAAGAATGGCTATTGATGATCGTAAAAAAGGAGCTAAAAAGGCTTTAGAGTTAATAGAACAATATGATAAAACTATTACTACAATATTAGTGGGTAATAACTGTGTTAATACAGCCACATCAACCATAGCTGTAGGCTTTTTCCTTGCTTTAGGTATATCCCAACAATATATTGAGCTTGTTTCAACTTTAATAGTTACAGTTACGCTATTAATATTTGGCGAGATTATGCCTAAGACTATAGGTAAAAAGCATGCTGAATCTATAGCTACCATTGTTTCATGGCCAATATATATAATATCTTGTGTTCTTTGGCCTATAGTAATGCTATTTAGGTTATTACAAAGAGTATTTACTAGAAATAAGACTGAAGATGCTTTAAGCGAAGATGAACTAGAAATAGTTTTATCAGGTATGCAAAAAGATGGTAAAATGGAAGAAAAGGAACTAGATTTAATTAAACATGTTTTATCATTAAACGATAGAACAGTTGAGGATATAATGGTTCCTAGAATAGAAATGAAAGCTATATCTTATGATGCTAGTATAGCTGATGTTAGAAAATTCTTAACTGAAACATCTTTTTCTAGAATACCTGTATATAAAGAAGATAAAGATCATATAGTAGGTATATTATATGAAAGAGACTTCTTAAAAATTAGCTTATATAAAAAAGATTTTGATTGGCATAAAATAATAAAACCAACTAAATATGTATCTTCAGCCATGAAAATAGATGATTTAATAGCATACTTACAACAAGAAAAAACTCATCTAGTTATAGTAAGCGGTGAACTTGGTGATACCTTAGGTTTAGTAACTATGGAAGATGCCTTAGAAGAGTTAGTTGGTGAAATATATGATGAACATGATATAGCTGGTTCAAATGACCTATATTTCATTCAAGAAGATGAAAATACATATCTTGTAGATGCTGATATCTATGTTGAAGACTTGTTTGAAAAATTAAATATAGGAACCGCTCCAGATAATATTCCATCTAAATTATATAGTTGGATGTTTGATTATTGCGAAGAAATTCCTAAAGTAGGCATTGAAATGATCTATATTTCTAGATATACAAGATACGATGAAGAGGAAGAAACTTACATCGATTATGCTAAAAAAGTAACCTTTACTATAGCTGAAGTAGATGATAGAAGAATAGAAAAAATTAGAGTAAAAATAGAAGATGCTACTGATGAAGAAGTAGAAGCATATATAGAAGAACAAGAAAATGAATAAATAAAAAAAGCACTTTAAAGTGCTTTTTTTATATTAAATAGTTACTACTATGCTCTTTCAATTGTACCTTTTTTTAATGCTCTTGCAGAAACCTTAACTTTTTTAACGTTTCCATTTTCATCTTTAATATGTACAGTTTGTAAATTAGCTTTCCATGTACGACGAGTAGCATTTAAAGCATGGCTACGACGATTTCCAGTTATAGTAGTTTTACCTGTAACAAAACATTTTGCCATAAATTTCACCTCACATGCCTAAAATGACTATAATATTTTAGCGTATTTACATTCTAATTGCAAGCTAAATTTTTATCTTAGTTTATATAGTTAATTGTAAAAGTAAATTCCGCTTAGAGAGCTTATAAAACATTTAAAGTAGA
>CAZJPL010000037.1:0-14882 GCA_964547945.1 uncultured Anaeroplasmataceae bacterium | reverse complement strand
TTTTTTTTGAGTACTTTATAAGCTCTCTAAGCGGAATTTACTTTTACAATTAACTCTTAAAAAAAGAAGGCAATTTGCCTTCTTAATTAACGTATGGTTGTTCAGCATCTTCAGGATTAGGAAGAATAATTTCTTCCTCATCTTCTATATCTTCTTCTTTTTCTTCATCTTTAGAAACTTTAGGTTTCTTATTTAGAGTTTTGCGGTAATTATTGTATGTTCCACCAGCTACACCGATTAGGAATATACCACAAATTATAGCTAATACAGCTACTAATATAGCTAATTTAGTAGCGTCTATATTACTAGCAAATATTACTACTGCAAGAGTAATAATTAAAATATGTAGCCAAAACTCAACTTTATTAGTTTCTTCTTTAATTAAAGAAGTATTAATGAAGTAAAATATTGCCTTAGCATAGAAGATAAATCCTAAAAAATAACGATAATAATTATTAATAAAATTACCGAAGTCTGTATCTTCTTTTACATAAGTTGATGCATATAATAAGAATACACCAAGTAATATATTTATAATTATTTCAATGATTGTAGTAACTTTAGCTAAAGCACTTTTCCTTGTTTTAACTAACGGAATTAAACGAGTAATACCAAAGATAATAGTTGCGATACCTGTTACTATAATAGTTAAACTAGCTGCGAAACTACTATCAATAAATAACCAGATTGCAAGAGCTAAAAGTAAGGCAGCGCCAATAACAAACAGCCAAAATTTAACACCATGAAGAGGATTAGTTAATCCACTTTTAACCTCAGTTTCAGGTACTGTTTGAACTTCAATTTTTACTTTCTTTTTTTTCATTTTAGCAACCTGATATATTCATAGATTTTACATATACAGAAGGCATAGCCATACTTCCACGGCATTCTACATCATTACCAATTTCCACTATGTTATTTAAGATATCTTGGTATTTACCAGATAATACGATTAAGGTAACTGCTTTGGATTTTTTACCTTTTTCAATTAAATAACCAGAACATTGAACGTTGAAATCGCCGCTGATAGGATTAACACCAGCATGTAAGCCTGTTACACTAGTGATTAACACACCATCTCCAACTGCCTCTAGTAGTTCATCAAATGATTTAGTACCAGGTTTTAAACAAAAACAATTAGGTTGAATATCTACTGGACTAGATACACTAGCCTTATGACCATTACCAGTTGATTTAGTATTGTAGTAACTTGCTGTAGATAAGTTATGTAGGTAAGTTTTTAATACACCATCTACTACTACTTCATTAACTTTAGTCGCAACACCTTCATCATCGAAAGTATCAATAGCTAATAAATCTTTATAGAATGGATCATCTACTATAGTAATATTTTTACCAAATACTTGTTTATCTAAACATCCATCTAAGAATGATGACTTACGTTTAACACTTTGAGCACTATAATTACCTGCAAATACAGACATAATAGAACACATAACTGAATTTTCAAGTACTACTTTATAGCTTGATGATTTAATAGTTTCTGCCCCAAATTGACTTTCAGTCTTTTCTACTAATTGAGATACAAATTTATCTAAATCAAAAGCATTCCAAGATTTAACTGGCTCCATTTTGAACGCAGACTTCATGTTATCGCCATCTTTAGAAACTAACTGACCAAAAATAACAGCATAACTAAAGTCTTTTTTAACATCTAAGCCATTATTATTAACTATAGTTACATAACCTTTAGTCTCACTATATTCTACTTCCCCATGGAAATATTTTTTAGCAACACTCTTTAACTTAGATGTAGCACTTAATAATAAATTAATTTTATCTTTAGTAGATACACTTAAACAATCACAAGGTGTTTCATCTACTTTAGCATAGTCTTTATCTCCACCATATATGAAATATGGTTCATCATTAGTTAAATAAGTAGCATTAACTTTTAATTGTTCAATTAACTTATCAGCTTCATCATCAGTATCTTTTTCAGTATATACTGTAGCTAATTGATTATTATATATACCCCTTAAACAGAAAACTTTAGTTTCAGATAATTCTTTTTCAGAAACTTCATCATCAAATACAGTTATAGATGTAGTTTGTTTATAACTAGTATATAATTCTAATTCACTGATTCCAGCCTTTATAGCTTTTTCTAATAGAATATCAAAATTCATTTTTACTTACCTCCATTGCCACCAACGGTCATATTTCTAACTCTAATAGTAGGTTGACCTACACAGGCAGGAATTGAACCTGAGGCAGCACCACACATACCATAACCAAAGGTTTGATTATTACCAACCATGTCAATATTAAATAGAGTTTCATCACCCTTACCTATTAAAGTAGCTCCTCTTACTGGAGTAGTTATTTTACCATCTTCAATTAAATAACCTTCATTTACTGCAAAGTTAAATTCACCAGTACTTGGATTAACTGAACCACCACCTAATTCTTTAGCATACAAGCCATATTTAGTAGCTTTAATAATATCTTCAAAACTACTTTCGCCATTAGCTATATAGGTATTAGTCATTCTTGAAGTAGGTTTAAAACGATAACTTTGTCTTCTACCTGAACCAGTAACATCTAAATTCATTAATCTAGAGTTTTTATAATCAACCATATATGATTTTAAAATACCATTTTCAATTAAGACATTCTTATGAGTAGGTGTACCTTCATCATCAATATTTAAACTACCCCATTCATTAGAAATAGTACCATCATCAATAGCTGTAACTATAGGTGAAGCAATTTGTTTACCTAATTTACCAGCAAATACTGATAAGCCTCTTGCTACGCTTGAAGCTTCTAAGGCATGACCACAAGCTTCATGGAAGATAACTCCACCAAAGTTATTATTAATAACAACATCATAAACTCCACCTTTAATTTGAGGAGCCTTTAACATAGTGATAGCTTGTTTTGCAGCTTTTTCACCAAATGATTTGAAATCAAAGTCTTTATAAGCAGATAAACCAAAATTACCACCATAATTGAAAGAACCTGATTGTTTACCATTTTCTCCTTCTGCAATACAAGATACACCATATCTCATGTTATTTCTAATATCAGTTTTTAATACACCTTTAGTATTAGCAACTAAAATATGTTGAACATGTTCAGTTAAATTAGCTGTAGCTTGGATTATAGAACTATCATATCCTTTAGCTCCGTCGCAAGCAACTTTTAAATATTTGATTTTATCATCCATATTTTCATCTATAGATAATTTATCAATTATTGTATTTCTATCTACATTAGTATCAGTAAAATCAACATCACTAATAGTTACTGGATAATCATAAAAACTATTTAATCTTTTAGCTAAACTTAATAATCCTTCTAAACTAACATCATTAGTGTAACCATATGTTTCATCTACACCATGTAATAATCTTAAACCAGCCCCATATAAATTTGCACTAGAGATAGTATTTACCTTATCATTTATCATTCTAGTAGTAAGATCTTTAGTGTCTTCAATATAGAGTTCAGCAAAATCAGCTCCTGTTTTACAGGCTTCTATTAAGACAGTTTTAATATCTTTTTTGTCTAACATTTTCTCACTCCTTTCTAAATAGTATAACCGAAATATTTTTACTTTTCAAACATTAAAATATGAATATTTTACCAAGTATTCAACTATTATCTATAAAATTATATAATTTATTTAAAAATACACTTATTTTATGCTATAATTTGTAATATAAATTTATATATTAAAGGGAGGTTTATTTTATGAACTTTATTTTTATATCTCCTACTTTTCCTAAAACATATTATAGATTCTGCCAAAATTTAAGAAATAACGGAGTAAATGTTTTAGGTATAGGTGATGCCCCTTATGATTTATTAACTGAAGAATGTAAAGATTCTCTAACTGAATATTATTATCTTAACTCTTTAGAAAACTATGATGAAGTATATAGAGCTGTAGCATTCTTTGCATTTAAATATGGCAAAATAGATTATTTAGAATCAAATAATGAATATTGGTTAAGACAAGATGCTAAACTTAGAGAAGACTTTAATATATGGGGTCCTAAATTAGAAGATGTTATGCAATTTACATCTAAATCTAACATGAAAAAGTTTTATATTGAGGCTGGTATTCCTGTTGCTAGATATAAATTTTCTACTACTGTTGAAGAAGATTTAAAGTTTATTAAAGAAGTTGGTTTTCCTGTAGTGGCTAAACCAGATGTTGGAGTTGGGGCGGCTGAAACATTTAGAATTAAAAATGAAAAAGATTTAGTTAACTTCCATAATAAACAATATACTATAGCTTATATTTTAGAAGAATATATTGAGGGTAATATTATTTCTTTAGATGGTATATGTGATGAAGATAGTAATATAGTATTTTGTGATAACGAAATATTCCCACCTTCAATTATGGATATAGTTAATGAAAATTTAGAAGTTACATATTATGTAAATAAAGATGTTCCTAAAGACTTATTTAATAAAGGTCAAGCTTTACTTAAAACCTTTAATATTAGAAAGAGATATTTCCATTTAGAGTTCTTCTCTTTAACTAAAGCTAAAAAAGGCTTAGGAGCTGTAGGTGATATAGTAGCTTTAGAAACTAATATGCGCCCACCTGGTGGTTATACACCTGATATGATTAACTTCTCTCAGTCAGTTGATACCTATAAAATATGGGCTGATGTAATGTGTTTCAATAAGACTACAGTAGATTTAAATAAAGAAAAATACTACTGTGTATACACAGCTAGAAGAGATAGATTTACTTATACTAATTCTGTAGCTAGTATCTTATTTAAATACAAAGATAATCTAAAGATGTATGGTAGAATACCTGAGGTCCTAGAAGCTGCATTAGGTAATGATTTTTTCATTGCTACCTTTAAAGATTATCATGATATGGAATTATTTAGAAATTTCATCTTACAAAAATAATAAACAGTGCTAATTAGTCATCTAGTTAGCACTGTTTTTTCAAGGATTAAAACCACCTATTTTACTTATACTTAGGGCAGCATATTTATTAGAAAATTCAAGTAATTTATCTAATTCTTCTTCTCTTATATTATCTAAATTGATATTATTACTACTTATATAATACAAAGCTGAACCTATAAAACAATCTCCCGCCCCAGTTAAATCAACTATATTTTCTACCTTTATACTAGGACAAAAACAAATATAATCTTTAGTAATAGCGTAACTTCCTTTACTACCACAAGTATATAATATCAGTTTTAATTTATTATTTACTAAATTCTTTAAAGTATTTAATGGATTATTATCTTTAAATAGATAAGCATATTCATCATCAGATATTTTTAAGATATTAGTATGTTTAATAAATTTATTTATTCTTTTTTTAAGTAATTTATCATTATTATAAAAAGCTGGCCTTAAATTCAGATCAAAACTAATTATATCAGCACACTTTATAGCTTTAAGATGGGGTTTAATCATCCTATTATCTTCTAAAGCAAATGAACAAAAATGTAAGATACTATTATCGAAATCTGAAGGAATTATATCTTTAGCTTTTAAATAATTATAACTAGGTTTATCTTCTAAGAACTCAAAATAACGTTCATTATCTAGATTTGTGACTAATGATATTTGAGTCTTAGCTTTATTTGTTATTTTAATTCTACTTATATCTATTTTAGGATTATTAGATAAATTAGATATTATATAATTACCAAAATAATCATTACCTAAAGATGAATATATTAAGCCTTTACCACCTAAGTTAATAAAAGCTCCATATGCATTTAATGGAGCTCCGCCTATTTGAGGTATATATTTATTATCTTTTAAGATTAAATCTATTAATACTTCACCTATGACTATTAAGCTTTTCATCTTAAATTTGATTTACAATATTTAAAACTTCTTCGGATAATTTAGCTAGTTTATCATTAGCGGCCTTTTCTGAATCAGCTTTAACACCATAATAAACCTTTAATTTTGGTTCAGTACCACTAGGACGTAAGACAAACCAAGTATCATCAGGTAAATAGTATTTAATAACGTTAGATGTAGGTAGATCTATCTTAGTTTCTATTTTCTTTACTAAATCTTTAGTTATACCTAATTTAACATCATCTTTAACTAAAATAGGAAAACTTGGTAAGCTAATATCAGTATTACGGAAATAATCCATAATTTGATTAATTTTCTTAGTACCATCTAAACCTTTTAAAGTAATATTAGTTATACCCTCTTTATAATAACCATATTCTTTATAGATTTCTTCTAATTGTTCATATAAATCTAAACCTTTAGATTTATAGTACGCAGCTGCCTCACTTAACATTAAGATAGCTTGAATAGAATCTTTATCTCTTACTACTGGGCTTACTAAACAACCATATGATTCTTCAAAACCAAAGACATAAGTTCCTTTACCAGCTTCCATTTCTCTAGCTTTTTCACCGATAAATTTAAAACCTGTTAAAGTAATTTCTACATTCATGCCATAATCTTTAGCTATTACTATAGGTAAACTTGATGATACATTAGTTGTGAAAACATAACCATCTTTAGGAAGTGTTCCTAATTCTTTTCTAGTTTCTAAAATATATTTTAAAACTATAGCTGCAGTTTGGTTACCAGTAAATAAATGGTATGTTCCATTGTGTAACACTGCAATACCAAGTCTATCAGCATCAGGATCGGTAGCTAAAACAATATCAGCACCAATAACTTTAGCTAGTTCAATACCTTCATCAAAGGCTTCCTTATTTTCAGGATTTGATGTTTTAACTCCACTAAAATCAGGGTCACAAGTCATTTGACTAGCTACAGGTGTTACATCATAACCACAAGATCTTAATACATCAGCAGCAAACACTTGTCCTGTACCATGAAGTGGTGTATAAACCATTTTAAAGTTCTTCTTTAAATCAGGTCTTAAAATAATCTTTTTAACTTCACTTATATAAATATCATCAACATCTTTACCAATTACAGTAATTAAATCGTAATTTTTACTATGATCTATACCAAAATAATCAGTAATTTTATTAATTTCAGCTATTACTTTATCTGCTTCTTTTGGTATTAATTGACAACCTGTTTCATCATATATCTTATAACCATTATATTCTTTAGGGTTATGAGATGCAGTTATCATAATACCACCAACACAGTTAAAATGTCTTACAGCAAATGATAATTCTGGAGTAGGTCTTAAAGACTCAAACAAATAAACTTTAAAGCCTAATGTTGTTAATACTTCAGCAGATATTCTTGCGAAATCTGGTGAATAATGTCTATTATCATAAGATATAGCTACTCCTCTTTCTAAAGCTTTATCAAAGCTCTTTAAATAATGGCCAAAACCTAGAGTAGCTTTAGCTACTATATAAATATTCATTCTATTAGTACCAGCTCCTAAGATACCTCTCATACCACCAGTACCAAATTCTAAATCTGTTGTGAAAGCTTCTTGTTTGGCTTTATCATCCATAGCTAATAATTCTTCTTTTAATTTAGCATCTAAATTAGGATAGTTAAGCCATAAATTATATTTATCTAAATAATTCATTCTATCGTTCTCCTTCGCGAAATATTTTACCACATTATGAAAAGGCTTTCAAGTAAGCTTATAAATAAGAATATAAAAAAAGACCGATTTCTCAGTCTAAATTTTTATAATATATAGATATTAATCCTTCTAGTATTAATTCAGGATATAATTTAATTTCATTTTTACATAAAGGTATGATTAATTTAGCTAAACCACCTGTCGCAATCACAGATAAATTAGGTTTATTTAACTCTAATTTTATTTTATCTACCATACCATCAATCATTGAGGCAAAACCATATATAATACCTGATTGCATACAAGGGATAGTTGAGGTATTTAATACTTTTTTAGGAGCCACTAATTCAACATTAGGAAGTAAAGCAGCATTAGATATTAAAGCCTTAGTAGATACTGCTACCCCAGGGCCTATAGCTACTCCTGTTAGGGAATTATTAGTTACGTATAGATATTTAGTTGCGGTACCTAAATCTAATATTAAACATTCTTCAAATTTTTTAGCTCCAGCTACACTAACAGCTATTAAATCAGAACCAACAGATTTTGGTTCATCTGTTTTAATATTAAGACCTGTTTTCATACCATAGCCCATTATTTTAGGTGTAAAACCATAATAAGTTTCCATAGCTTTTTTTATACTACTAGTTAAAATAGGTACTACACTACAAATTAAGGCATCAGTTATTTCATATTCTTTTAATAAAGATTTTAAAGTAACTAAATATTCATCAGCTGATTTTTTGACATCACTATTTATTCTAAAAGTATTAATTATTTTTTTATTTTCTTCTATTCCTAAATAAATTGAGGAATTACCGATATCAATTAATAAATGCATTATTATCTCCTAGTTAAATAAATTATCAGTATTAACTTCTATTTGTTCTACCGAATTATTTTCTTCTAATTTATTACGAGTAGCTTCCTTAAATACATCTTGAAATCCTAAATCGCTTTGTTTACCAATAACTTTTACTAAATAAATTAAAGCTGGACTACAAATAACACTAACAATAAATTCAATAAGGAAATTTAGAGTTATAACTGCATTATAAACACTCACAAAAGCTGTCCCAAATCCTGCATTTACTAAATCACCTACAAACATTTCTGTAAATAAGAAAGTTGCTCCTACCATGAAGATTAAAGTATTAATAATAGGTGTTATTAAAGCAGATACTATTACAGCCACAGAAAGTCTTAATTTAGATATTTCCTTTTTAGTTTTCAATATTAATCTAAATAATAAACCACTAATTAAACCAGCCATACCAGTTTTAAGTAAGCATAATAAAATGGTATACCAAATATTAAAACTTAAAAATGTACTTGTACTAGGGGCAGTTAATATAATAGCGCCCATAATAAGACCTAAACCTAAACCAACTAATGGTCCATATAATATCGCAGCCATAGTAAGTGGTATTAGAGCTAAAGTAATACTTATAGTTCCAAATGACACGTAATTAGAAATGACTTGAAGTACAACTACCATAGCTGCTAAGATAGCTACCCCAACCATTCTTTTAATTTTTATACTATTTTTCATATTTTCTCCTTCTCTTGAGGCCATTAAGGTCCCCATAGCGTTATTTATTATATAATAAAATAATATAAAGTAAATAAAAAAATTAAAAACTCCAAGTCTAGCTTAGAGCTTATTTAGTAACATTAAATTTAAATAGTATTATATCTCCATCTTGAACTGTATAATCTTTACCTTCTTGTCTTACTAGACCTAGTTCTCTTGCTTTAAGATGAGATCCACTACTAATTAGGTCATCATAAGATAAGGTTTCAGCTTTAATAAAGCCTTTTTCAAAATCAGTATGAATAATACCAGCACATTCAGGAGCTTTCATACCTTTTTTAAATGTCCAAGCCTTACATTCATCAGTACCAGTTGTAAAGAATGTTTCATAACCTAGAAGTTTATAAGTTTCTTTTATTAATCTATCTAAACCTGCTTCAGTTACTCCTAAATCTTCTAAAAATTCTTTAGCTTCTTCATCAGATAAACTTGCAAGTTCGCTTTCTATTTCAGCACTTATAGGACATACTAAACTACCTTCACTTTTAGCATATTCTAAAAACTTAGTATACACTTCATCTTCTTCAGGATTAGCTATAAAATCATCTTTTATATTAGCTATATACATGAAAGGTTTAGCAGTAAGTAAATTAAAACTGGTCATAAGTTTTAATTCTTGTTCAGAAAAAGATAGACTTCTAACTGGTTTTTCTTCTATTAAGGCAGCCTCTATTTTTTTAAGTAATTCATACTCAAAAGGGGCATCATCGACTTTAGCTTGAGCTTTCTTTTCTATTTTAGGTATTCTTTTACTTATTACTTCTAAATCAGCTAATATTAATTCTAAATTAATTATTTTAGCATCTCTTATAGGATCTATAGAACCTTCTACATGAACTACATTACTATCTTTAAAACATCTTACTACTTGTAAGATTGCATCACAATTTCTTATATTAGCTAAGAATTGATTACCTAAACCTTCACCCTTAGAAGCTCCTTTAACTAAACCAGCAATATCAGTAAATATGCAAGTAGCTGGGGTAGTCTTTTTAGGTTTATACATATCTGATAAAACATCTAATCTCTTATCTTTTACAGGTACTATACCTACATTTGGTTCAATGGTTGCGAAAGGATAGTTAGCTGCGAGTGCTTGAGATTTTGTTATTGCATTAAAAAGAGTTGATTTACCTACATTAGGTAAACCAACTATACCGGCCGTTAATGGCATAATTTCACCTAGTTTCTATTTATATAAAGTTCATTATAAGCTTTTATAGCATCATCAATTACTTTTACTGCATCTTTTCTACCTAAAACTTCTAAGACACTAGTTTCTTTATCTTCTAATTGTTTATAAACAGTGAAGAAATGTTTAATTTCTGTAAATTGATGAGTTGGTAATTCACTAATATCAGTATAAGTATTAAAAGATGGATCACCAAAGGGTATAGCTATAACCTTTTCATCTACTTCATCATTATCGATCATTTTAACAACGCCTATAGGATAACAACGTACTAATACTAGTGGATCTAATATTTCACTACATAAGACTAAAACATCAAGTGGATCATGGTCTTGAGAATAGGTTCTTGGAATAAATCCGTAATTTGCAGGATAGTGAGTTGAAGTATAAAGTATTCTATCTAATTTAATTAAACCAGTTTCTTTATCTAATTCATACTTCTTTTTACTTCCTTTAGGTATTTCTACACATACGATGAAATCTTCTGGTTTTATACGATCATCATCAATAGAATGCCAAATATTATTCATATAGCCCTCCTTAACTATATAATATTTTATATATATGTTCTAAAACAGCTTGGTATTTATCTTTTTCAATTTCATTTAAATTTAGAGTTTGATCAGATAAATAACCAGTGTTATTTAGATTAACTAATCTAGATGTATATATTAATTTATCTTTATAATAAGTAGGAGCTGATATAGTTAATGGTGTAATATCTTCTTTTAATAAAGATTCAATTATTAAAAATACGGAATTAGCTATACCATATTCAGTACGACCTTTAACATCAAAAATATTATGTCCTGCTCTCAATACTTCTTTATAAAATACATCTTCATCATATTTAAGATTATTATCTTTTAAATAAGTGAAAAAATCAACATTATTTATAAAAGTTTGACTAAAAACAAAATACATTAAAGAACCATGTTCACCCATTACTAAAGCTTTTACTTCATGTGGATCTATCTTATAATGATTAGATATAGTAGCTCTTAAACGTAATGAATCTAGAATAGTTCCTGAACCTAATACCCTATTTGGATTTAATCCTGATATATCAACTATAAGTTTAGTTATAATATCACAAGGATTAGATATATTTATGATGATACCTTTGTAATCAGAAAAACCAGTAAAGATATCCTTTATTATTTCACGATTAGCTTCAAGTTCAGCTAAACGATTAGCAGTTAAAACTTTAGCTGAAGCAGTGTTAACGATAATATCACATTTCTTAAGGTCTTGCAAGGAAGAACTAACTACTCTAGTTATTTTATCATTTAGCATTGATGCTTGTTCTAAATCATTTCTTTGAGCTAATAGCCAAGCCTCATTTATATCATAGATATATAATTCATCTACTATTTGTTTATTAATTATATTATAAGCTATAGTAGATCCTGCATAACCTACACCAATAATACCTATTCTTTTCATTTTTGTTCCCTTATGTATTTATTAATAGAATTAGCTGCTATTGCTCCATCACTAGCCGCCTTAACAACTTGTAAAAGTCCACCTATTACATCTCCACCAGCAAATATGCCAGGAATGTTAGTCATAAAATTTTCATCTACTACTAGATTGTTATCTTTAATTTCTAGACCTAAATGTTTAGCTAGAGTAAAGGCATTTTGACTACCTAAAGCTATAAATAGGCCATCAACACTATATTTATTATCACCACATATTACTGTATCTAACAAATTATTGCCATCTAAAGCTGTTATTTTATCTTTAACTAGAATTATGCCTTCAGGTATTTCTACACTTAATTCATTCCCATTAGTAAATACAGTAATATCACTTGTTAAAGGTAGTAAGTAATTTAGTTCATGAAGCATAAATTCATTATAACCTACTATTCCAATTTTTTTCTTTTTGTAGAAAAACCCATCACAAGTAGCACAATATGATACACCTTTACCTTCATATTTTTTAGCTAAAGGAAAACTATTTCTCACTTTACCTGTCGCAATCATAATAGTTTTAGTTTCATATTCTTGTTTAGTAGTCTTTACACTATAACCAGAGCTTAGAAAATCTATACTAATTACTTCATCATGAACTACTTTAACACCTAAATCAATAGCTGACTTAAGACCTTTCATAGCCAATTCTTTACCACTTATTTTTTCGTGAGCATAGTAATTTTCTATTTCTTTTGCCATAGTTAAAGCACCTAAATCTTTACCTATAACTAAAACATCAAGTCCATATCTAGTTAAATATATAGAACTAGCAATACCAGCTGGTCCCATTCCGATGACAACACAATCTAGCATTTTATCCTCCAAATTATTTATATTTATCTATAAAAAATTCACCTTTTAAACTATCTGGTTCATGATTAATAAGATTAGGATTATCTATTTGTGAACTAGCCAAAAACAGCATAATGGCAACACAATTTGATAAATTAAGACTTCTTATTTTATCAGTTGTTGGTATTCTAAAAGTATCTTTTAAATTATTTGCTATAAAATCATAAGGTAATCCTGTTGATTCTTTACCAAAAATTAAATAGATATCTTCTTTAACATCTTTAAAGTTTATATCTTTAGGTGACTTATGACCATAACGAGATAAAATATAAAATTGTCCTTTGTTTTTACTAAAAAAATCATCTAAAGATTCATATTCTTCAAATTCTAAATATTTAAAATAATCTAGATGAGCTCTTTTTAGATGTTTTTCATCTAAAGAAAAACCATAAGGTTTAATCAAATGAAGTTTAGCATCAAAACCAACACAACTACGCATTATATTACCAGTATTTTGAGGAATTTCAGGTTCGAATAATACTACATTTAGTTTCATACTTCTTCACCTACTAAACTATAAGGATCATAATCTTTAATTACTACGTTTACTAAATCCCCAAGTTTATGTTCTTCTTTTGCCGCTACATAAATTAAACCATCTATATCATCAGGGGCATACATATAATTTCTAGCAGTATAAAGAAGATTAGTTTCATCATAACCAGTAATAAAACAATTTTTTAATTCTTTATTTAGATATTTTTCTTGATTTGCTAAAGATATTTTTTCTTGTAAGGTCATAACCTTATTATACCTTATTTTTTTAATTCTTTCTTTAATTTGCTCAGAAATTAAAGCTCCTTTAGTTCCTTCTTCTTTAGAATAAGTAAAAGCACCTAAACGATCAAATTTAATATCTTCCATAAATGAAAGTAAATTAGCTATATCTTCATCTGTCTCATAAGGATAACCTATTATTAAAGTAGTTCTAATAATAGAATAGGGAATTAACTCTTTTATCTTTTTTAATAAATCAATTAAGAATTCTTTACTTCCTCTTCTATTCATAGCTTTTAATAAGTGATTTTCACTATGTTGAATAGGTATATCAAAATAAGGCATTATTTTATCATTATCTTTAATAAGATTAATTAATTCATTAGTTATTATATCAGGATATAAATAAAGTAATCTTATCTTAAAATTACCTTCTATTTTAATTAATTCTTTTAATAAATCAACTAAAGCATTATATTTATAGATATCATAACCATAGCGAGTTGTATCTTGACTAATTAAATTAATTTCATAAGCTCCTTCACTTACAGCCTTTTTAACTTCAGCTACTATATCTTCTATACTTCTAGATTTTAAATTGCCTCTTATTAAAGGTATAGCACAAAATGAACAGCGATTTAGACAACCTTCAGATATTTTAATATAACGCATGTAATTAGGAGTAGATACATGTTTAGATAAGAAAGATATTTCACCTTTATAATCTGATTTAAATAGATTATTAATTATATTAGTTAAATTAGGATAATCTTTAATACCGACAAAAGCATCAACTTCAGGCATTAATTTATCCAATTCTTCATATCTTTGGGGTAGACATCCTAAAACTACTAATTTTTTATTATTATCTTTATAATCAGCTAATTCTAATATATTATCAATAGCTTCTTTTCTAGCACTTTCAATAAAGGCACAAGTATTAACTAATAATAAATCAGCTTTATTAGGATCATCTACTAATACTGCATTATTCTTTTCTAATAAGCCTACTACTAATTCACTATCTACTCTATTTTTAGCACAACCCAAACTTACTAAATAAAAATTCATAAATATCCTTTCATAGAAAAAAGGAATATTTCTATTCCATTTTATCTAAATAACTATCGTTTTTATTTTAAGAATGATTTAATATCTTTCTTTAATTCTTTTCTTAATTGTTTTTTCTCTTTTTTAGATAATTCTTGAACTGCCTTATAAGCTTCAGTTTCTAAAACTTCATCTTTACATGCTATTTTAGCTAAGAAATCTTTATTAACTGCCATACCCTTATAATCATATTTTAAGGCATATTGTTCTTTTTTAGCAACTATTAGACCTAAATTATAAGCTCTAACAATTAATTTATATGCATCAAAATATAAAATATTATCAGCAAATTCTTCTCTTATAGCTGTTTTATATAATTTTTTCTTAACAGCTTTTAAAATCTTTTTAGAGAATTTCTTAAATTTATATTTATTAAAGTATTTATCAGTACTAAATAAATATGAATGCATACCACTTTTA